>JAYRFB010000189.1:0-39207 GCA_041908585.1 Candidatus Krumholzibacteriia bacterium | reverse complement strand
GCAGGCGGCGCGCGCCGCCGCTGCCCGGCGCCGACTCCAGCAGCGACCAGGCGTCCATGAGCGTGCCCAGGCCCTTGCGCCCGATGAGCTGGCCCGCGAAGCCGACGGTCCCGTCGCCCGGCGCCGCCTCGCGGCAGCGGTAGCGGTCGACGTCGATGCCCTTGTAGAGCAGGTGCACGCGGGCCGGGTCGAGCCACGGCGCGCTGTCCAGCACGGTGCGCCGCGTGGCCTCGGAGTTGACCAGCACGCCGGTCGCGGCCCTCGTGAAGTACCACCGGTAGTAGAAGTTCGCCTTGAGCGGGAAGTCGCTCTCGCGCGTGGCCAGCCGGCACGGCACGCCCGCCAGCCGGGCGGCGGGCGCCGCGGCCTTGAGGTCCTTGGTCAGGTTGGCGATCACCGCGCGCGGGCGCCAGCGCCGCAGCCGGTGCGTCAGCAGCGCCAGGGTCCAGGGCGCGCCGTCGAAGCGGATCGGGATGGCGGCGGTCGGCAGCCCGGCACCGCGCGCGCGGGCCAGCAGCTCGCTGCCGGGCTGCGCGACCAGGCCGACCGTGACTCGCCGCCGGCCCAGGGCGATGGCGGTCTCGAGCATCCAGACCTCGGCGCCGCCCCAGCCGCGCAGAGAATTGACGAAGCAGATATCGACCATCGACGGCCTTTCGTGGGCGCCCGGGCCATCATAGGGCGGCGTCGGCGGGCGGCCAATGACGAACCGGCGCCGCGCGGGCGGCCATTGCCGGGCGCCCGGGCGCACGGTAGCTTGGCGGCAGGGCCGCGGGGCCCATTTGGGGGGGGCGGCGGGGGGGGGGCCCCCCCCCCCCCCCCCGCCCACGCCGCCGCCCTGCCCGAACGAGGCCCCGATGCCGACCGTGCTGCCGCGCAAGGAAGCCCGCCTGGACCCGCGCCTGCCCTGGCTGGGCGGCGTGCGCCGCCTGCTGTCGCCGATGGCCGGCGTCACCGACCGTGCCTTCCGCACGATCTGCCGGCGTTACGGCGCCGACATGGGCTTCTGCGAGTTCGCCTCGGCCAGCGGCCTGACCTACGGCGGCGAGAACACCTGGAAGCTGGTGGACACCGACGGCGAGGACGGACTTGTCGGGGTCCAGATCTTCGGCGCGGAGCCGGAGCACATGCGGCAGGCCGCGCGCCTGCTGGCCGGCCGGCGGCTGGACGTGCTGGACATCAACTTCGGCTGCCCCGTCAAGAAGGTCGTGCGCAAGTGCGGCGGCTCCGCGCTCCTGGCCGACGTGCCGCTGCTCGAACGCATCGTCCGGGCCGTGATCGAGGGCAGCGAAGTGCCGGTCACCGCGAAGATCCGTACGGGGTGGGATGAGGACAAGGTCAACTACGCGGAGGTCGGGCTGCTGCTGCAGGAGGCGGGCTGCGCCTGGGTGACGATGCACGGGCGCACGCGCGCGCAGAAGTTTGCGGGACAGGCCAACTGGGACCGGATCGCGCACCTGGTCGAGGTCCTGGACATCCCGGTCATCGGCAACGGCGATGTCGTCGATGGCGACAGCTATCGCCGCCTGGTCGAGCACACGCGCTGCCACGGCGTCATGATCGGGCGCGGGGCGATGGGCAATCCCTGGATCTTCGAGCAGATGACGGCGGTCGACGAGGACCGGCCCGCGCGCGCGGTGGACTTCGCCGAGATGTGCGCGGTGACGGCCGACCACGTGCGTGGCGAGGTGGCCGCCCGCGGCGAGGGGACCGGCTGCCTTGTCGTGCGCGCGCACATCACCCGTTGCTTCCGCGGCTACCCGGGCGCGGCCGCCTTCCGCCGGCGGCTCTTCGACGCCGAGGGCAGCGCCGCGCTCATCGCCCTGCTGGACGAGGCCGCCGGCCAGGGCGACCCGCGGACGGCGATCGCCGATGCCGGCTGACGGCGGAGCCCTGCTGGAGCTGCGCGGCTGGACGCTGGCGCAGCGGCGCGGCCACGGCACGGAGCCGCTGCTTCGCGGCCTCGACCTGACGCTGCACGCGGGGGCGTGGCTGGCGATCGCCGGCCCCAACGGCTCGGGCAAGTCCTCGCTGTTGTCTTTCCTGGCCGGGCCGGACTCGCCGCGGCGGGTGCCGACGGCGCTCCTGCCCCAGGATCCCGACGACCAGTTCGTGGCCGCGACGGTGGCGGCCGAGTTGGCGCTCGGTCACGGCGGCCCGGTGCCGCCGCCGCCGGGCTTCGGGCTCGAGTCGCTGCTGGACGCCGATCCGCGCCTGCTCTCGGCCGGCCAGAAGCAGCGCCTGGCCCTGGCCGTCGCGCTGGGCACGCGTCCGAAGGTGCTGCTTTGCGACGAGCCCACGTCGCTGCAGGACGAGCGCCAGGCCGCCTGGGTCCTCGATGAACTGGATGCCTGGCGCCGGCGCACCGGCGGCTGCGTCGTGACGGCGACCTGCGACCGCCGCGAGGCGCTGCGCGCCGACGAATTGCTGGCATTGGGCGAGGGCGGCGTTCGCGCGCAGGGCCCCGTCGCCACGGTGCTGGCGGCCGGCGCCTGCGACGACGCCTTCGGCGGCGAAGAAGCGGGCATGGACGGCACCCCGCCGGCGTTGCCCGCCCGCGCGCCCGGCAGCGGTCGCGTCGTCCTGGCGCTGCGCGGGGTCGAGTGCCGATTCGGCAATGGCGGCGGCTTCGGGCCCGTGGACCTCGAGCTGGCCGCGGGTGCGCGCCTGGGCATCTGCGGGCCCAACGGCTGCGGCAAGAGCACCCTGCTGGCCGCCTGCGCGGGAGCTCGCCGCCCGGACCGGGGAGAAGTCGCCCTGGGCTCGCGCCGTCTCTATGCGCGCAGCGCGCTGGACACCCGCCATGGCCTGGCCATGCTCTCCCCGCAATTCCCTGAATACCTGTTCAGCCGGACCACCGTGGCGGCCGAGATCGCCGTGGATCCCGGGCTTGCCGACCAGCCGGCCGGCGCGTTCCTGGCCGGCCTGGGGCTGCCCGCGGACGCCGCCGGGCGCCATCCACGCGACCTGAGCAGCGGCCAGCGCCGCCGGCTGGCGCTGGCGCTGGCCCTGCGCTCGCGCCGGCCGCTGGTGCTGGTGGACGAACCGACGGTCGGCCTCGACGGGCCGGGACGGCGGCTCGCGCGCGCCCTCCTGGAGGAGGCGCCACGGGATGCGGCGGTCGTGGTCGCGTCGCACGACCACCGCTTCCTGGCCGCCCTGGGCTGCGAGGTGCGCCGACTGGGTCCGTGCGGGCTCGATCCGGCTGCTCAGCGGTAGGCGGCCTTGATCGTCCCCCAGCTCTGGTCGTCCGCGGGCGACGCGAGGTCGCCGGGGAACGTGCAGTCCTGCGTGATCTCCTGCAGGTTCGTGCGTCCGTCGTCATCCGAGTCGATCGACTCGGAGGCGGCGAAGTTGCGGTTGTTGTCCGCCAGCCACTGGCCGTAGTCGTTCAGGTCGCTGGCATCGGGGTCGCCGCTCATGTGGCAGAGCACGCAGGTGTCGGCAGCACTGCGCAGCGTCGTGCAGGCGGTCGTGTAGCGGTTCTTCCACGAGGTGCGGATACCGCCGGTGGCCAGGGCCGTGTCGGTGGTGGCGGTGAGCAGGCAGAGAGCCACGGTGGCCAGGGCCAGGGCTGGCAGGTTCCGCTTCGACATCGATCTTCCTCCCGCAATGAGTGACAATTCCTACCTTGCTGATCGGCGATGCAAGAATCTGGCCCATTGAACAAGGCTCGTCAATTGAGAACCGGTCTCAATCGGGGGGCCGGACGTCGGGGAGAAAGCCCTTGCCGCGCCCTTCGCGAGGCTGCTACATTGCGCCCGGTCCACGCCGGGAACGTCCTGCGCTGACACCAGACCGATCCGCCGGGCGCCTGCGCCCGGACTGCGTGGCCGCCGGGCCCCGCTTTTTTCATGCCCGCCGACCGGGACCCGCGCCGGCCGGCCGGGAACCCGCCAGCAGCCGGGGGAGCAGTGATGAACTTCACCGAGAAGGCCGTCATCATGAACGCCAAGGAGATGAACCGGGCGCTCAAGCGGATGGCGCACGAGATCATCGAGGCGAACAAGGGCATCGACAACCTGGTGCTGCTGGGAGTGCAGCGGCGCGGCGTGTCGCTGGCCCGGATGCTGGCGGATGCGATCCGCCAGGTCGAGGGCATCGAGGTGCCGCAGGGCGCCCTGGACATCACCTTCTACCGCGACGACCTCAGCCGGCTGGGTCCGTCGCCCAAGGTTTCGTCCACGGAGATGCCCTTCGACGTGAACGACAAGATCATCATCCTGGTCGACGACGTGCTCTACACCGGGCGGACCGTGCGCGCCGCGCTGGACGTCATCATGGACTGGGGCCGGCCGCAGGCGATCCGCCTGGCCGTGCTCGTCGATCGCGGCCATCGCGAGCTGCCGATCCGCCCCGACTTCGTGGGCAAGAACGTGCCGACCTCCCAGAAGGAGATCATCAAGGTCCGGGTGAAGGAGTTCGACGAGAAGCTGGAGGTGGTCGTGGGGGAGGTGGGCGAGGCATGATCCTGCGCAGCAAGGATGTCCTGGGACTGGAGGACCTGACTGCCGAGGAAATCCTCGGCGTGATCGACATCGCCTCGCGGTTCCGCGCCGTCTTCGACCGCCCCGTGCGCAGCGTGCCGATCATGCGCGGCCGCACGGTCGTCAACTTCTTCCACGAGCCGAGCACCCGCACCCGCATCAGCTTCGAGCTGGCCGAGAAGCGACTGTCGGCCGACATCGTCAATTTCAGCACGGCGACCAGCAGCCTGTCCAAGGGCGAGACGCTGCGCGACACGGCCGAGAACCTGGCGGCGATGAAGATCGACATGCTGGTGATCCGCCACAGCTCGTCCGGCGCGGCTAAGTACCTGGCCAACGTGTTGGCCTGCTCGGTGATCAACGCGGGCGACGGCGCGCACGAGCACCCGACGCAGGGCCTGCTCGACATCATGACGATGCGCCAGCGCCTGGGCGACCTGCGTGGGCGCAAGGTGACGATCATCGGCGACATCACGCACAGCCGGGTGGCGCGCTCCAACATCTGGGGGCTGGTCAAGCTCGGCGCCGAGGTGACGGTCTGCGGGCCGCCGACGATGGTGCCGTCGGGCCTCGATCGATTGGGCGTGAAGGTGGAGTACGACCTGCTGCGTGCCGTCAAGGATGCCGACGCGCTCAACGTGCTGCGGATCCAGCTGGAGCGCCACGCCAGCCGTTCATTCCCGAGCAATCGCGAGTACCACCGCATGTACGGCATCAGCGCCGACGTGGTGCAGAAGCTGAAGCCCGAAGCCTTCATCATGCACCCGGGCCCGATGAACCGCGACGTCGAGATCGCCAGCGAGGTGGCCGACGGCCCGCGCCAGGTGATCCTCGACCAGGTGGCCAACGGTGTCGCCGTGCGCATGGCCCTGATCTACCTGCTGTCCGGCGGCGACCCGGGGGCCCTGGCCCCGGCCGCGGCCTAGCCGACGGCGCGCGGCCCCGGGCGGCCGGCGCGCAGCGAGGTCCGACATGGAGTGGAGCTGGGAGCGGATTCCCGCCGAGTTCGTGGTGACCAACGTGCGCCTGTGCCGCGAGGGCGCGATCGGCCGGCGACGCGGCTTCGTGCACGTCCGCAAGGGGCGCCTCGAGGCCATCGGCATCGGCTCGCCCGCGCCCGAGGGGATCCCCGTGCTGGACGCCGGTGGCCTGGTCTGCGCACCGGGCCTGGTCGACCTCTCCGTGCACTTCCGCGAGCCGGGCTTCGAGGAGAAGGAGACCGTCGCCACCGGCAGCCGCGCCGCTGCCGCCGGCGGGTACACCTCGGTCGTGACGATGCCCGACACCGACCCGGCGATCGACAACTCGGGCATGGTGCGGTACCTGATCGACCGGGGCCGCGAGGCCGGGCTCTGCCGCCTCTTCCCGACCGGCGCGGTCAGTCCCGGGCGGCGCGGCGAGGCGATGACGGAATTCGGCGACATGGTTGCCGCCGGGGCAGTCGGCTTCACCGACGGCGCGGAGCCCGTCGGCAACGGAAACCTCATGGGCAACGCGCTGAAGTACGCGGGGATGCTCGGCGTGCCCATCATCACGCACCCGGAGGATCGCACGATTTCCGGCAAGGGTGTCATGCACGGCGGCTACTGGGCCACGCGGCTCGGGCTGGCCGGCATGCCGCGCGCGGCCGAGGATGCGGCCCTGTTCCGCGACCTCGAGCTGGCGCGGGCGGCGAAGGGCCACCTGCACGTCGCCCACGTCTCGACCACGGGCGCGGTCGAGCTCATCCGTCGGGCCACGGGGGCGGGGGTGCGCGTGCCGGCGGCGGCGACGCCGCACCACTTCAGCCTGGACCACGGGCGCTGCCGCGACTATTCGCCCCTGGCCAAGACCAACCCGCCGCTGCGCGAGGCCGATGACCTGAACGCGATCGCCGAGGCGCTGGCCGACGGGACCATCGATGCGATTGCGACCGACCACGAGCCGCACACGGCCACCGAGAAGGAGTACCAGTTCGACCAGGCGCCGTTCGGCGTCATCGGGCTGGAGACGGCACTGGCCGTGGGGATCACCTACCTGGTGAACCCGGGGCTGCTGGACCTGGGGCAGCTGCTGGCCTGCCTGAGCGAACGGCCCGCCCGCGCGCTCAACCTGCCGGTCGGCCGCCTGGAAGAGGGCTCCGAGGCCGATTTCGTCCTGGTGGACCCGGAGCGTCGCTGGACGGTGCAGGCGGGAGCCTTCGCCTCGCGCAGCGCCAACTCGCCGTGGCTGGGGGAGACCCTCACCGGCCAGGTTGCCGCGACGTTCCTGCGCGGGCGGCTGACCTGGCGCGGGCCGGCGGCGCCGCTGGGCCGGTGACCGCGCAGGCCGATGCGCTGGTTCGGGTCTTGCACGGGTGCCGGCCCGAGGTGCGGCCGCCGGTTGTCGACGCGATCGTGGCGGGCAGAGGGTGCCCCGGAGAGCGGCCGTCCGGACGGGCGCCGACGATACAAGTCGTTACAGGCCAGGGGATTGCGTGAGACGTCGCCAGGACCAGCCGAAGTTCCGACCCAGCCCTCGCCACCTTCGTGTGGGGACGGGTTGTCCCCTGCCGGAACGCGTGCGTCCCGCCCGGGGGACAACTCCCCGCGAGGCGGCGGCGCGACATCTGGCCGTCGCCGGGCTGGTCGTCCTGCTGCTGGCTGCCGCCGGCTGCGCCAAGTACAACACCTACTTCAATGCCAAGAAGGCGTTCGACAGCGCCGAACGCGTCCGCGAGGATGCGCTGCGCCGCAACCAGGACCCGCCCAAGCCTGCGGGGGCCCAGAAGACCGACTACGAGATGGCGATCGCCAAGGCGCAGAAGCTTCTGGACGAGTACCCGGGTCACTCGCTTTCGGACGACGCGCTGTTCCTGCGTGCCAAGTCGTACTACCGGCTCGAGTCGTACCGGATGTCGATCCGGCAGTTCGACCTCCTGTTCCAGAATTTCCCGGCCACCGAGTACCTGGAGGAGGCGCTGTACCTGCAGGCGCTCAACCACCTCCTGATCGGGGCGCTCGACCGCAGCCGGGACTACCTCGGACAGCTGGAACGCGCCTTTCCCGACTCGCGCTACCAATCCGAGGTCAGCCGCGTGTCCGGCGACAATTCCTACGCGCTCGAGGACTGGGAAGCCGCGGCGACCGCGTACTCACAGTATCTCGCGCTGGGCGACAAGGCACGAGAGCGCGACCGGGTGGCGCTCAAGCTGGCGGAGTGCCTGTGGGAACTGGAGCGCTATGCGCCCGCCGACACCGTGCTGGCGGAGATGCTCACGCGCGTGGCACCCGGCGAGCTGGCCTTCCGCGCCGAGTTGCTGCGCGGCCGCGTGCTGGTGCGGGCCGGCGACCTCGATGCCGCCGACGAGCTGCTTGGCGGCCTCGACCAGGCGGCGGCATTCCACAAGGCCGAGGGCGAGCTCGCGCTCGCGCGTGGCGAGCTGCTGGTGGCGCGCGACAAGGCCGACGACGCCGCGGCGCTGCTGCAGTCCATGCCCACCGAATGGCTGACGCCCGTCGTCAAGGCGCGCGTTGCCGACCTGCTGGGCTATCGCTTCCTGGCGAGGCAGGAGTACGACGAGGCGCACGAGCAGTTCAAGATCGCCCTTGGCCAGAGGGACAAGCTCGACGATCCGGACCGCACCCGCAGCCTGAACGACCAGCTCAAGGACTACCTGGCGGCCGAAGCGGACCTGGCCGCCGCCAAGGCCGACCGCGTGCCGCGACTGAAGCTGCTGCAGGCCAACGCCATGCTCTTCGCCTTCGACCGCCCGGCCCGCGCCGCCGCGCTCTACCGCGAAGCGGCTGTCGATTCGGCGGCCGACTCCCTGGTGGCGCCGCGCGCGCTCTACGGCCTGTGGCTGGCGCAGGGGTTGAGGCTGGGCAACGAGGACACGGCGCAGGTCGTGGCGGCGGACCTGGTGGCACGTTTCCCGCGTTCGGCGCACGCCCGCGAGGTGGGCGCGAAGGATGGTGGCACGCTGCTGGAGTTCCTGCTCGCCGAGCGCGCCGCGGAGCAGGAGCTGAACCTGGCCGCCCTCAGCGACGAGGAGCGGCGCCGGCTCGAGGAGGAATCGGTCGCGCCGGACGGCGCCGGCGATGGGTTCCGGCCCGGCGGCGGCCCGGCGGTCCGCCGCCGGATGATCTACCTGTCGCGCCGGGACCCGCTCGTCTTCCCGCGGCCGGAACTCGTCCTTCCGCTCGGCGGCCGGGTCGACGGCCAGGGCGCGACCCGGGGAACGGCCGCCGGAGCGACGGGACCGGGCAGCAGCACTGCGGGAGCCGCCGCCATGCCCGCACAGGCATCGCCGCCGGGGCAGACGACGGGCGAGACCCCCGTCGGGACCACTCCGGAACTGCCGGGCGCCACGTCCGGGGCCCCGGGACAGCAGGAGCAGACGCCGCCCTCGCCCGGCACGGTGCCGCCAGAGGCGGCCGAAGAGCTGAAGCCCGACGAAGAGCAGAAGCCTGTCGAGGAACCGAAGAAGCCGGAGCGCGAGCGCGACCCGAATTGGGATCGCCTGCGCCGGCCTGCCCCGGGGGCGCGCCCGTGACCGGCGCCTCGACCGGACCGATGGCGGTCATCGGCCGCGTCGCCGCCAATGCCTTCGTTTCGTCCGCCTTCCTGCGCATGGACGTCGACCTGGGCGTCCCGTTCAGCTTCCTGCCTGGGCATTTCGTGATGGTCAACGAGACGGGGCCGCGCGCCTGGACCTTCGGCCGCCCGTTCTCGATCCTGGCCGCCGGGCCGCAGTCGGTGTCACTGCTTTACCGGGTGGTCGGCCGTGGCACCGAGGCACTGGCGGCGATGCCGGTCGGCGCCGCCCTGCAGGTCCTCGGACCGCTCGGCACGCCCTTCGCCGCGCCGGCTTCCGGGCGCGCCGCCGTGCTGCTCGGTGGCGGCGTCGGCCTGCCGCCGGTGCTGGCCTGGCGCGAGCGCTGGGGCCGTCCCGGCGACCTGGCGTGCTTCGGCGCGCGCGACGGCGCCGAGGTGCCCTGGGACCTGCTGGGACCGGGCTGGCACGTCTCGGTGGACTCCCCGGCGGGCCTGCCGGCCGGCCGCCCGGCCTTCACCGGCGTGGTGACCGACCTGGCCCGCTCGCTGCCCGGGCTGCCCGGCCCCGGGGCCATGGCCCTGGCCTGCGGGCCCCTGCCCCTGCTCAGGGCCGCGGCACGGCTGGCTGCCGGGCGCGGTTGGGGCTGCCAGGTGTCGATGGAGGAGCACATGGGGTGCGGCTATGGCGTCTGCAAGGGCTGCGTCGTGCCCATAGTGCGTGATGGCGTGGCACGCAACGCGACCTGCTGCCAGGAAGGACCGGTCTTCGCAGCGGCCGACCTGCCGTGGCTGACGGGCAGCGACGCCGTCGGCGGGGAGGGAGCGCATTGAGGCTCCCGGACTGGTGGCAGCTCGACGTCACGGCGCCCTTCACACTGGGGCCGCGCCGCTTCCCGGGCCGCATCTGGACCGCGTCGGGCTGCTTCGGCTACGGGCTCCATGCGCACGACTTCCGCGCTGCCGACGGCAGCGGGCCCTACGTCGGCATCGGCGCGGTCGTGACCAAGACGGTGACGCCGGCGCCGCGGTCCGGCAACCCGATGCCGCGCCTGGTCGAGACCGGGTGCGGGGCCCTCAACAGCATCGGGCTGGAGAACGTCGGTTTCGACGCGTTCCTGGCCGACGTGCTGCCGGCACTCGAAGCGCGCCGCGTGCCCACCGTGGTCAGCCTCGCGGCGACCACGCCCGAGGCTTTCGGTCCGATGGTGCGGCGGCTGCATGAGCAGGCCGGCGGCTTCGAACACTGGCACGGCGTCGAGCTCAACCTCAGCTGCCCCAACGTGGCCGAGGGTGGGCACGACTTCGGCAGCTCTCCCGCCACGGTGGCGCGCTGCGTCGCGGCGGCCCGCGCCGTGCTGCCCGGGCGGGCCCTGCTGGCCAAGCTGACGCCGAACGTGGCCGACATCGCGGCGCTGGCCGTCGCCGCGCGCGAGGAGGGCGCCGATGCGGTGTGCGCGATCAACACCGTCGTCGGCCTGGACGTGGACCTGCGCACGGGCCAGCCGTTCCTGCCGCGCCGGTTCGGCGGCTATTCCGGCCCGGCGATCCTGCCGATCGCCCTGGCGAAGGTGGACCAGGTGGCGCGCGGGGCGGGAGTGCCGGTCGTCGGCGTGGGAGGGATCGCCACGGCGCAGGACGCGCTGAAGTTCTTCGCGCTGGGGGCGGTGGCGGTCCAGGTGGGCACGGCCCAGATGCGGGATCCATTCGCCGCCGCGCAGATCGCGCGCGACCTCACGCGCGTCGGCGACTAGCGCGGGGACCAGCGGCCCGGCCTAGCGGCTCGGCCTGGCGGCCCGGCCTAGCGGCGGCGGCGCCGCTTGCCTTCGCCGTCCTCGTCGTCGTCATCATCGTCGTCCCGGTCTTCCCGGTCGTCCGCGTCGTCGAAGTCGTCGTCGAAGTCCCCCTCGGAATCGTCGGCCGCGTCGTCGGCCTCGTCCGCCAGGTCTTCGTAGCCGTGAAGGTCGTCGAGGTCGTCGTAGGCGCTGGCGCCGGCACCGGCACCCGTCTCGACCTCCGCGCGCGGTCCGCCGAGCAGCTCGGCGTCCTCGTCGCGCTCGTCCGGCAATCCGTCGGGGAAGTCGCCTTCCAGCAGGTCGACCAGCGAATCGCGATGGCTCAACAGCTTCAGCGCCAGTTCGCTCCCGACCGCGACGGCGTCGGCGGCGGCGCCGGCAGCGGCGACGTGGCGGCGCCCGCTGCCCGTGCAGCCGACGATCTCCACCGTCGCGCCATCCACCCGTGCCAGCGCCCCGACCGGCAGGTCCTGGTCCGGCAGCATGCGGGCGTGGAACGCAGACTCGGCCGCCAGTTCGCGCGCCGAGTCCTCCGAATGCAGGGGCGCCAGGAGCTCGCGCGCCTCGTCGTCGCCCGCGCGGGCCACGACAACCAGCGTGCCCTGGCCCGGGCCCGGCAGGACGAACTCGGGCGCGAAGATCTCCGCGACGATGCCCTGGATCCCCAATTGCTCCGTGACCGATGCAGGCAGCACCAGGCCGTCGATCTCGCTGCGCCGCAGGTGGATCTCCATCGCGCGATCCACGCCGCCGCGCAGGATCTCGAACTCGAGGTCGGGCCACAGGTGCTGGAGCTGCGCGCGCACGCGCTGGGACATGACGCCGACGCGGCCGCGCGGCTCCATCTCGTCCATGATGCGGCCGCCGCGGTTGAGGAAGGCGTCGAACGGCGCGCCGCGATCCGGCACGCAGGCGATCATCGCGGTCCCGAGTCCCGCCGCCAGCATGTCCGCGGCCTCGAGGACCAGGCAGCGCGCGCGGCCGGCGGCCAGGGCCTCCAGCAGGAACGCAACCTCGTCGCGGCTGGTGGCGACGAACGCCTCGCGCGCACGCCGCGACTCGGCCTGCGGCGAGACGAGCAGCTCGAGCTGGCAGGCCAGGTTGCGCGCGCGTTGCTGCAGGCGGTCGATCACCGACTGGGCCTGGCAGCGCGACAACGGCGAGGCCAGGGAGGCAAAGGCCAGCGAGCCGGCTCGCCCTGCGCCCGCGTCACGCACCGGACGCCCGCCCGGCGACCAGGTAGTCGCGCACCAGCGCGCCGATCCGGTGCGCGTCCTCGAACGGAAGCGCCGCGTGGATGGGCAACGTCAGGATCTCGCGACCGGCGCGCTCGGCCTCAGGCAGCTCGCCGGCCGCCCGGCAGTAGACCGCCAGCTCGTGGCGGTGCAGCGGCGGGTCGTAGTAGATGCCCACGTCGATGCCCGCGGCGTCCAGGGCGCGGCGCAGGCCCTCGCGGTCGGTCGCGCGCACCCAGTACTGGTGGTAGGTCATGCGCATCCCCTGGCCGTCTCCCTCCAGGCGCAGGCGGCACTCGGCGGGGATGTAGCTGTCATAGATGGCGGCGACCCGGTCGCGATCGGCCTGCTCCTCGGCGAAGCGCGCCAGGCGCACACGGATCACCATCGCCTGCACCTCGTCGAGCCGGCTGTTCCACCCGGTGTACAGGTGGTTGTTGGCGCGCACGGGCTGGTGGCCGCGGATGCGCCGGATCAGCTCGGCGTCCTTCCGGTCGCGGCAGCAGACCGCGCCGCCGTCGCCGATCCCCGGCAGGTTCTTGATCGGGTAGAAGCTCAGGGTGGCCATGCGGCCGCAGGCGGAGATCGGACGTCCCTTGTACATCGTGCCGAAGGCCTGGGCGTTGTCCATGACCACCTCGAGGCCGTGGCGGTCGGCGATCGCCCCGATGGCGTCCATGTCGCAGGGAGCGCCGAAGATGGGCACCGGCATGATCGCGCGCGTGCGCGGCGTGATAGCCGCCTCGATGCGCGCCGGATCGAGGTTCAGGTCGCCGGGCAGGATGTCGACGAACACCGGCACCGCGTCCAGGAGGATGATCGCCTCCATCGTGGCGTCGAAGGTGTACGGCGTCGTGATGACCTCGTCGCCCGGCCGCACGCCCGCCATGGCCAGCGCCACGAACAGCGCGGAGGAACCCGAGGCGACGCCGACGCAGTCGGCGACGCCGCAGGCGGCTGCCAGTTCCTCCTCGAGCAGGCGGACCTCGTCGGCCAGGATGAAGCGGCCCGAGAGCAGGAGCTTCTCGAACTTCGCCAGGATCTCGTCCTTGCACGGCAGCATGGGCGTGACCAGGTCGTAGCGTCCCACGCGACGGAGCGGTGCGTTCATGTCAACCGTCTTGTCTGCCCGTGAGGGCTCGTTGGAATGGCCTTCCCGCCCGCCGTTCAGGCGATCGGCGAGCGGTGGTTGGCCCGCCCGAAGCAGTCGTACCGGAAGCCGTGCTTCTGCAGCTGCGGCAGGTCGTAGACGTTCCGGCAGTCCAGGAACACGTCGCCCGCCATGGTCGCCTTGAGGCGATCGAGGTCCAGCCGGCGGTACTCGTTCCATTCGGTCACCAGGATGCAGATGTCGGCGCCCTCACAGGCTTCCCACGGCGACGTGCAGTAGTGCAGGTCCGGGTGGAAGAGCTTGAAGTTGTCCATGGCGGCCGGGTCGTGGACCCGCAGCCGGCAGCCGCGTTCCTGGAGCAGCTTGACCAGTTCCAGGCTTGCGGCCTGGCGGATGTCGTCGGTGTTCGGCTTGAAGGCCAGGCCCAGCAACGCCACGTTGCGGCCGCGCAGGTCGCCGGCCAGCGCCTCGGCCTTGGCCACCGCGCGCGCAGGGATGCCGGCGTTGACGCCGATGGCCGCCCGGACGATGGTCATGTCCTCGCCGGCCTCGCCCGCGATGTGCACCAGCGCGTTCGTGTCCTTGGGCAGGCAGCTGCCCCCGAAGCCGAGGCCCGGGTGCAGGAACTTCGGTCCGATGCGCTTGTCCAGGCCCAGCGCCTTGGAGATGTCGAAGACGTCGGCGCCGACGCGCTCGGCCAGCCTGGCGACCTCGTTGATGTAGGAGATCTTCACGGCGAGGAAGGCGTTGGCGGCATACTTGATCAGTTCCGAGGTCTCGATGCCCGTCTTCACCATCGGCGTGTCGAGCAGGTAGAGGGGCCGGTAGATCTCGCGCAGCAGGTCCTCGGCGCGCTGCGTGTCGGTGCCGATGACCACGCGGTCCGGGCGCATGAAGTCCTCGATGCTCGAGCCCTCGCGCAGGAACTCCGGGTTGCTGGCCATGTCGAAGCTCGCGCCGGGACGCACGCGGGCGGCGATGACCTTGCGCAGCGCCCGGCTCGTGCCCACGGGCACCGTGCTCTTGGTGACGATGACCTTGTAACCGTCAAGCAGGTCGCCGATCTGCTCGCCGACCTTCATCACGTACTGCAGGTCCGCCTCGCCGCTCTCGGACATGGGCGTCTGCACGGCGATGAACACCACCTCGGCGTCGCGCATCCCGTCGGCCAGGCTGGTCGAGAACAGCAGCCGTCCCTCGCGCACGTTCTTGAGCACCAGGCGGTCGAGTCCCGGTTCGTAGAAGGGGATCTCGCCGCGCTCGAGCTTCTCGATGCGCTCCCGGTTGATGTCGACGCAGGTGACGACATTGCCGAAATCAGCCATGCAGGCGCCTGAGACCAGGCCGACGTAGCCGGTGCCGACCATGCAGATGCGAATCATGCGAATTCCTTTCGGGCCTCGTCCAGGAGGTCGAGCAGGGCGGTGCGCGCGTCGCTGAGCGGCGCCCAGCCGGTCTCCTCGCGCAGCTTGCGGTTGTCCCCCACCAATCGCGGCGTGTCCGCCGGCCGGTCCCGTCCCGGGTCGCGACGGACGGCGACCGGAACGCGGGCGGCGGCCACCAATATCCTCAGTCCCTCGGCCATCGTCAACGCCGTTCCCGAGCAGATGTTGTAGACCTCGCCGGGGCGCCCGCGCGCGGCCAGGGCCCGGTACGCCGCCACCACGTCGCGGACGTGCAGGTAGTCGCGAACGGGGCTCAGGTCGCCGGTGAGCACCTCGGCCGGTCCCCGGCCGGCCTCGGCGGCGGCAATCTGGCGCGCGAAGGACGGGAACGCGAAGCGGGGCTGCTGGCCCGGGCCGGTGTGGGCGAACGGCCGCGCCACGACCACCGGCAGGTCCCAGACGCGGTGGTACTGGCGGCACAGGAGTGTCTGCGCCGCCTTGCTCACGGCATAGGGCGAGACGGGGGCGGGCGGCGCGGACTCGCCGAGCGGCGGCGCCTCGGGCGGCTGCGGCCCGTACTCCTCGGCCGAGCCGGCCACGACCACGACAGGGCGGTCCGCGACCGGCAGCGCCCGCACGGCCTCCAGCAGCGACAGGGTGCCCAGGAGGTTGCTCTCGAGCGTGCCGCGCGGGTCGGCGAAGGAGGCCGCCGCCGAGCTCTGTGCGGCCAGGTGGTAGACCGTGCGGGGCCGCGACGAGCGGACGACGGCGGCGATCGTCGCGGCATCCTCGAGCGAGGCCTCGTGGTAGGCGAATTCCCCGTCGGGGCCCACGTAGCGGAGCGCGCCGCCGGCGGCGGCGACCTGCGAGAAGGCGTCGGCCCGTGACGGGGCCGGCGCGCGCCCGGGCTGCCGGCCGAGGCCCGTCACCGCGTGCCCATCGGCCAGCAGCGCGCGCACCAGGTGCAACCCGGCGAATCCGAGCGCGCCTGTGACAAGCACGGGACCACCCGTGGCGCCGTCGTGCGCCACGTCGCTCACCCGTTGAGCAACCGCAGCCACTCCTTGTAGAGGCAGCGGTCCTGGATGACGACCAGCCCGGCATCGCGAGCCCGGGCCGCAGCTTCCTCGTGGACGACGCCCTCCTGCAACCATATCGCGCGGGCGCCGATGGCGATCGCCTGGTCGACGATCGGCGGCACGGCATCGCTGCGACGGAAGACATCAACGACGTCGACCGGCCCGGCCACCTCCGACAGCTCGGCGTGGATCCTCAGCCCCAGGACATCCGTGCCGAGGGCCGGGTTGACGCCCACGACGTCCAGTCCTCGGCCGACCAGGAAGCGCGTGACGCCGTAGCTGGCGCGGTCCGGGCGGTCGGACAGGCCGACGACGGCCACGCGCTTCATGCCGGCCAGCACGGCGCGGATGACATCGTCGGGAGGATTGACGGGCTCGTGGTCGGGGGTCATGATCGTCGCCCTTGCCGGGGTGGAGAGGCGGCCGCGGCCTTGCGGTGGTTCCGTCTCAGGTTAACCGCGCGCGGCGCGCCTGTAAACCGCCGAGGTCGATGCGGTTTCCCGCTTTGGCCGGCCCCTGCCGGCGCTTATCTTGAAGTCGCCTGCCAGGCGTGGCCGCCGTCTTGCGCAGGCCCGGCCGGCGGGCTGCCGCGCGATCGCTGCCCGCCCGCCGGTCGCGAACCGCGGGCCACCCTGCCGCACGACAGGGCGCGGCGTCGGGCAGCCGGTGCCGGAAGTTGCCGCATGGGCGTGGCGCCGAGTAACTTGCGGGGGAAGGGACTGCCCGACCAGCCGCCGCGACGGGGCCGCCGCTGCCGGCGCGCGCCGGCGCCAAAGGAGAGCCGTGAACGCCATCGCCATGTCCGTGCTCCTTTTCTGCGCGCTGTCACTGTTCGCCGGGACGATGGCCGACCGCTGGTGGCTCATGCGGGCCGGCGCACCCGACGACCGGCGCGGAAACCTTCGCGAGCGCCTGCGCTCACTGATCGTGCTGGGCTTCGGGCAGCAGCGCCTGCTGCAGGAGCGGGGCGCCGGCTGGATGCACGTGGCGATCTTCGCGGGCTTCATCGTCGTCTTCACGCGCACCTGCACCCTGATCGGGCGCGGCTTCGACGCCGACTTCCACCTGCCCCTGCTCGGCGGCGGGCTCGGCCTGGCCTACGCCGCGGCCAAGGACACGTTCGCGGCGCTGGTCGTCCTGGCCATTGCCTGGGGCATCTGGCGGCGCCTGGTGACGCGCCCGCGCCGCCTGCACCTGACCGCCGAGGGCGTGCTGATCCTGGTCTGGATCGCCTCCCTGATGGTGACCGACATCCTGGCCGACGCCGCCCTGTTCGCGCTCGAGCCCGGGCACCCCGAACGCGGCTGGGCCTGGCTGTCGACCGCCTGCGCCGGCCTGTTCGACGCCGGCCGCCCGGTCGCCGTCGCGACCTGGCTTCATGTGCACTACTGGGCGCACATCGTGCTGCTGCTGGCGTTCCTGAATTTCCTGCCGTTCGGCAAGCACTTCCACGTGCTCACGGCGCTGCCGGCGGTGTACCTGCGGCGGCTGACGCCGTCGGGGGCGCTGGAAAAGCTCGAGTTCGAGGGCCGCGAGACGTTCGGCGTGGGGAAGCTGGAGGATTTCTCCTGGCGGCGCATCCTCGACATGTACACCTGCACCGAGTGCGGACGCTGCAACGACATGTGCCCGGCCGACCTCACGGGCAAGCCCCTGCACCCGCGCGAGATCATCATCAACGAGCGCGACCATGCCTGGGACCTGGCCGAGCACCTGGTCAACGTCGGCAAGCTGAAGGCGCAGGGGCGCGAGGCCGAGGCGGCGGCGGCCGTCGCCGCGCGGGAGCGCCCGGCCCTCATCGGCGAGGTCAACGACGAGGAGGCGATCTGGGCCTGCACGACCTGCGGTTGGTGCGTGAGCAGCTGCCCGGTGATGATCGACCACATCCCGAACATCGTCGACCAGCGGCGCCACCTGGTGATGATGGAGGCGAAGGTCCCCGCGGCGCTGCAGAACGCGCTGCGCGGCCTGGAGAACAACAGCAACCCCTGGAACGCCAGCAGCGCCGCCCGCGAGGACTGGATCGGGGACCTGCCGGTGCCCAGGATGCGCGACAAGGGCCACGCGGCCTACCTGCTGTTCGTCGGCTGCGCCGGCAGCTTCGACAGCCGCAACGTCGACGTCATGCGCGCGCTGGTGCAGCTGCTCGACCGCGCCGGCGTCGACTACGCCGTGCTGGGCCGGGAGGAGGGCTGCTGCGGCGACCCGGCGCGCCGCGTCGGCCACGAGTACCTCTTCCAGATGCAGGCGCCGCTCAACATCGAGACGTTCAAGCGCTACCAGGTCCGCAAGGTGCTGACCGCCTGCCCTCACTGCTTCAATACCATCGCCAACGAGTACCCCGACTTCGGGCTGGAGGGCGTGGAGGTCATCCACCACAGCCAGCTGCTGGCCGAGCTGGTCGAGGAGGGCCGGCTCCCGCTCAAGCCGGGGGCCGACGTCAAGGTCACCTACCACGACTCCTGCTACCTGGGCCGCCACAACGGGGTCTACGACGCGCCGCGTTCGGTGCTGGCCGCGGTCCCGGGCGTCGAGGTGGCCGAGATGCCGCGCCACCGTCGTGAGGGCTTCTGCTGCGGCGCCGGCGGCGGCCGCATGTTCATGGAGGAGCACCTCGGGACCCGCATCAACCACAACCGCATCGCCGAGGCCGCCGCGACCGGCGCGTCCGAGGTCTGCACGGCCTGCCCGTTCTGCCTGACGATGCTCGGCGACGCCATCAAGGAGACCGACCGCGGCGAGAGCCTGCGCGCGCGCGACATCGCCGAGGTGCTGCTGGACAACCTGGCCTGACGCGGGGCCGCGGGCGGGGCCGGTCGCCGGCCGGCGTTGCGCGGCCCCTTCGTTTCTGCTATACCGGACAACGTCCGTCGGACGTCGACAACGCGAAGAAAGGACCCGCGATGAGCACGTACGCACCGGTCCCCTCCACACCGGCGCTGGACCGCGTCTGGAAGCGGGGCAAGGAGTTCCTCGGCAGCGAGCTTCCCATCATGTGCGGGGCCATGACCTGGATCTCGGATCCCAAGCTCGTGTCGCTGATGAGCAACCTGGGGGCGTTCGGCGTATTGGCGGCGGGCAACATGCCGCCCGAGGCGTTCGCGCAGTACGTCGACGAGACGCGCGCGCTGACCAGCCGGCCGTTCGCGGGCAACGTCATCACGATCGCCCCGAACTACCTGCCTCACCTGGACATCCTCTGCGAGCGCAAGGTGAGCCACATCGTGTTCGCGGGCTCCATCCCGCGCGCTTCCGAGGTCCAGAAGGCCAAGGACAGCGGCGCCCGGGTGCTCTGCTTCGCCTCGACGGGCTCGATCGCCGAGCGCATGATCGACTACGGCGCCGACGCCCTCATCCTCGAGGGCAGCGAGGCCGGCGGGCACATCGGCCATGTCTCCACGGTCGTGCTGCTCCAGGAGATCCTCTTCAACTTCCCGTCGCTGCCGATCTTCGTCGCCGGCGGCATCGCCACCGGCAAGCTCATCGCGCACCTGACGCTGATGGGAGCGGCCGGCGCGCAGATGGGCACGCGCTTCGTGATGGCCGAGGAGTGCGCGGCGCATCCGCGATTCAAGGAGATCTTCATCAAGGCGCGCGCCCGCGAGGCCATTTCCACGCCGCAGTACAGCGCCAAGCTCCCGGTCGTCTCCGTGCGCGCCCTGAACAACCACGCGATGGAGCACTTCGGGGACCTCCAGCTGGAACTGCTGGAGAAGCTGCGGCAGGGCACCATCAACCGGCAGGATGCCCAGTACAAGGTCGAGGAATACTGGGTGGGCTCGCTGCGCCGCGCTGCGGTCGATGGCGACGTTGAGCACGGCTCGCTGATGGCCGGCCAGTCCGTCGGCCTGGTCGACCGCGTGCAGCCGCTGCGGGAGATCCTGGCCGAGGTGGTGCGCGACGCCGATGCCGCGCTGGCCGAGGCCCGGCAGCGGCTCGACGGCTGAGCCGCCTCCCGCCAACGTCCCGCCGCCTGCCTGCGCCGCCGCCCCCACCCGGGGCGGCGGCCGCGTCTCCGGGGCCGGCGGACTGGCACCGAACTTGATGAAGGACGCCGGTCCCGGGTGCCGCAGGGGGTGGCGCCCGCAGCAAACATCCTCATCCGGAGAAGACATGAAACCTGGAATTGTCCCTGTCTGCGCCGTGGCGGCGTGGCTTGGTGCCGCGTCGTGCCCGGCGGTTGCCGATACTCCCACGGTCGATTCCCGGGCCGCGGGCGAGGCACTTGTTGCCGCCGACCCCGGCCAGGCACTGAACTATCTTGCCTACGCCGGCTGGCTGGCCGATGCGGGCGACCTGCCCGAGGCCGCGGCCGTGCTCGAGGCGGGTTGCCATCGCGCGACCGTGCCGGCGCCGCTCCTGGTGGAGCTGTCCGACATCTACCGGCGCCTGGGCAAGCCGGCCCGCGCCGAGGCGGTGGCCCGCGAGGCGCTCGTGCTCGCCCCCGACCATCCGCTGGCGCACCTGCGCCTGGGCGACGTCTACCTGGATCTCGGCTGGCCGCAGTCGGCCCTGGCCAGCTTCGAGGAGGCCGTCCGCCTGTCACCGGGCGACGCCGCGCCGCGCACCCGCGTGGTGGCGGCGCACCTGGCGGCCGGCGCCGCCGGCGAGGCGGAGGAGGCCTGCCTGCGCTACCTGTCCGAGCTGCCCGAGGCGCCGGACCTCTGGCTGGCCCTCGGCTCGGTCTTCGAGAAGCAGCAGAAGCTGCGCGAGGCGTTCACCACCTACGGGCAGGCCCTGGCGCTGGCCCCGGATTCGGCCGAGGCGCTGGCCCGGCAGGGCCGGCTCTTCTGCCGGTTCGGGCAGTTCTCCGCGGCGGCGGACGCTTGCCGCCGGGCGCTCCAGCTGGACGAGGGGAACCTGGTCGCGCATGCCTACCTGGGCATCGCCTGCAGCCAGCTCGGCGACGAGGAGCAGGCGCGCCACCATGCCGGCATCGCCGAGGCCGGGGGGCTCGACATGGGCCCGGTCTGGAAGCAGCTCAACTGACGGGGAGCGGCGCCCCGGCGACGCCGACAGCGGCTCAGGCGGGCTGGCGCAGGCGCGCGAGCGCCTCGCCCGCCGCCTCCCGGCCTGGCTCGCGGCGCAGCGCCTGCTCGTACTGCCGGGCGGCCAGCGCCGCCTGGCCGGCCGCCTCGTACAGCCGACCGAGGTTCAGGCACGGGTCGGCCAGGTGCGGCAGGAGGGCGGCGGCCCGCTCCAGCGCCAGGCGCGCGGGCTCGCCGCGGCCGCCGGTCAGGTGCCAGGCGCCGAGCGTGTTGTGGATATGTCCGTCGCCCGGTGCCAGTCGCAGCGCTGCCAGCAGGAGCGGTCCGGCGGCATCGCCGCGGCCGTCGAGCATGGCCACCTGGGCGCGCAGGTGGAATGCCGTCGCCAGCTGCCCGTCCTCGACGCCCGGGCAGGCGGCCACCGCCAGCAGGTGCGCGTCGGCGCGCGTCAGCGAGCCGGCATCCTTGAGCAGCAGCCCCGCCGTCAACCGGGCCTCGGCGTTGCCGGGCGCCAGCTGCAGCGCACGCTCGGCCGCCTCCAGCGCGATGCCGGCAACGCCGGCAGCCAGCGCCGCGTCGCTGAGTTCCTTCCAGGCCACGGCGTCTTCCGGCTGGTCCGCCACCTTGAGGCGGGCCAGTTCGAGGTAGCGTGCGGCCTTGCAGGGATCGTCGAACAGCGACCCGAAATGGTGCACGATCGCCGGCGCCTGGCGAATCGTGATGCCGGCCGCAACCAGGCTGGACTCCACCGTCTCGTGCAGGCGGCCGCGGAAGCGGACGTCGGCGCGATTGGGGAACAGGCGCACCTTCCAGGTAGCGACATAGCCGGCGGCGACCGGGCCTTCGCGATCGGGCAGGGCGTGGGGGTCGATCGCCGGGACCGGCGTCCAGCCGCGGCGGCTCCAGGCCTCGCGCACGTAGTTGCGCGTGAGAAGGCGCGCGGCGGCGGGGACTCCCGCGTCCCAGTCGGTGGCCATGGCGCGCACGGCGGCCCAGTCGCCCGGGCCCAGCTGCTCGTCGGCATCCAGGCACAGCACCCAGCGGCAGCGGCAATGCGCCAGCGAGGCGTTGCGCGCGGCTGCGAAGTCGTCGTCCCACGGCCTGTGCACGACCACGGCGCCGCGGGCAGCGGCCACCTGCGGGCTGTCGTCACGGCTGCCGGTGTCGACGACGACGATCTCGTCGCAGTGCCCGGTCGCCGCAGCCAGCAGCGGGTCCAGAAACTGGCCACCGTCGCGCACGATCATGGCCAGGCTCAGGAGGCCCTCACGGGGCGCGGATCCGGGTTGAAGTGCCGCCACAGCGATCGCTTTCCAGGTTGTTCGGGGGCAATGACTTGGACGGGCCGTTGCCATCCACCGGCCACGACCGGCGCCGGTACCAGTCCGGCCCGGGAACCGATGCAGGTCGCGTGCCGTTGCCTGCCTGCTTTCGCTTGTCCGGTCGCCCGGGGGGAGATACGCTGGGCGACCCGTGCCGGGGAAGGCCGGCGGCGGGTGTCGGCTGCATCCAGACCGGACCCCAGACCAGACCCCAGACCGAAGGAGACCGGATCATGCGTCACTGGATCGCGACCACCGCCGCGGCGGCTGCCCTGCTGCTGGCGGGCCAGGCCGGGGCCCTCGTCGAGGCGAAGACCGGCACCGAGTACCCCGACGCGGTCACGGTCACCACGGCCGACGGGGACCTCGTGCTGGCCGCCACCGGCGCCGCCCTGCGCGAGAAGACGATGCTCAAGGTGGACGTCTACACGATCGCCTCGTGGGTGGCCGAGGGGGCGGACCTCAGTGCGGACCGCGCCGCGGGCATCTGGATGCTGGAGGCGCCCAAGCGCCTGCGCATGGACCTGCGCCGCAGCTTCTCCCGCGAGAAGCTCATCGGCGCCTTCCGCGAGGTGATCGAGAAGAACTACCCCGACCAGTCGGCCATCAGCGCCGACATGGCGACGTTCGAGGGCTACTTCACGCGCGACGCCCAGTCAGGCGACGTGATCCTCTTCACCTACCTTCCCGGACAGGGCGTCACGACGGACCTGAACGGCGAGGCGCGCGGCGTCATCGCCAACCCGAAGTTCGCCGAGGCGCTGTGGTCGGTCTGGTTCGGGACGCAGCCCGTCGACAAGGGCATGCAGGCGGCGCTCAGCGGCAAGCCGCGCTGATCACGCGCCGGAAAGTCACCGGCACGACGAGGGCCGCGTCCGTCGGGACGCGGCCCTTGCTCATTGGCACCGGTCGCCGCGAGCGGCCGGCCGTTCGGCTCAGCCCCGGATCTCGCGCACCGCCTTGGTCAGCGCGGGCACGACCTCGAACAGGTCGCCGACGACGCCGAAGTCCGCCACCTTGAAGATCGGAGCCGCCGGGTCCTTGTTGATGGCGACGATGCACTTGCTGCTGCTCATGCCGGCCAGGTGCTGGATCGCGCCGCTGATGCCGCAGGCAACGTACAGGTTCGGGCCGACGGTCTTGCCGGTCTGCCCCACCTGGTGCGAGTAGTCGACCCAGCCGGCGTCGACGATCGCGCGGCTTGCGCCCGCGGCCGCACCCAGCGCCGCCGCCAGTTCCTCGATCAGCGCGTAGTGCTCCGGTCCCTTGATGCCGCGGCCGCCCGAGACCACGACGTCCGCCTCGGTCAGCTCGACGCGTCCGGCGGTCGCCGCCGCCACCTCGCGCACCACGGCCTTGGGGGTCGCCTGCGCCTGCTGCGCGTCGAAGGCGACGACCGGTGCGGGAGCCCCGCCGTTCTGCTGCGCTACGAAGGCGTTCGGGCGGATGCCGACGATCGCGGGCGCCGTCTTCGGCACGACGTCGACGAAGCACTTGCCGGCGTAGACCGGCCGCCTGATCTCCCAGGCGCCGCCCTCGAACTTGACCCCGACCGCGTCGCTCACGCAGGCGCAACCCAGCTTCGCCGCCGCCTTGGGCGCCAGGTCGCGTCCCATCGCGGTGGCGCCCACCAGCACCAGGTCAGGATTCTGCCCGCGGCAGAATGCGGCCAGGGCCACGCCGTAGCGCTCGCTGTCGTAGGCCGCCAGATGGTCGCCGGCGAAGAACAGCTTGTGCGCGCCGTGGGCGCCGGCGGGACCGGCGGCCGCGTTCGCGTCGCCGCCCAGCAGGACGGCCCAGACTTCGCCGCCGGCGGCGTCCGCCAGGCGGCGGGCCTGGGAGATCATCTGCCAGGCCACCTTCTTGATCGCGCCGTCGCGCTGCTCGATGAAAACCGCAATGTTCGGCATTTTCGGGCTCCCCGCGGGTTGGTGCGTCAGATGACCTTGGCTTCCTCGTGCAGCACGCGCGCGAGCTCGCGCGCGGCGGCGACCGCGTCGTCGCCCGTGACCAGGCGGCAGGTGCCGCGAGCCGGCGGGGGACTGTACTGCTTCACGGCGACCAGGCTGGCAGGGACGGCGACACCCAGGTCGGCACACGTGACCACCTGCATGGGCTTCATGCCGGCCTTCATGATATTCGGAAGGCTCGGCAGCCGGGGCTCGTTGAGGCCCTTCTGGCAGGTGAGGACCGCCGGCAACGGGCAGTCGACGATCTCCTTGCCGCCCTCGATCTCGCGGTGGGCGGTGAACCTGCCGTCGCCCAATTCGAGCTTCGTCACCGTCGAGACGTGCGGCAGGCCCAGCTTCTCGGCGACGATGATCCCCACCTGGCCGCTGTCGTCGTCGATGGCCTTGATGCCGAACAGCACCAGGTCGTAGCTCTCCTTGCGCAGGGCGGCGCACAGCACCTCGGCGATGGCGGCCTCGTCCGCGTCCGCGAGCGCGGGGTCGTTGATGATGATCGCCTTGTCGCAGCCGACGGCCAGGCAGTCCTTCTTGAGCGTCTCCTTCACCGTCTCCGGCCCGACGGTGATCGCGGTGATCTCGCCCCCGCGCGCCTCCTTGATCCGCACCGCTTCCTCGACCGCGAACGCGTCGTAGGGGTTCAGCACGCGCGTGAACCCGGCCTGGTCGAGCTTCGCGGCAGGGGCGGACAGGCTGATCCTGGTCTCGGAGTCCGGCACCTGCTTCACACACACGGCAATCTTCATGATTCCTCCCGGATGTCGGCGTCCCGGGGGCGCGGACCGCCCCGCGGCAGCGGATTGCGGCCATAATAGGCCGCGCCCGCAAGCCCGTCAACGCGGCCCGGGCGCCGGCGCGGATGACGCAGCCGGCGCTGGTGCGCGGCGCCGACCTGCGCGATCATGGGATTGTCGCGCGCAACGCCGGAACGGGCCGGCGAGGACCGCGACGCGAGGCGGACGATGGAGTCATCGACGGAGCTGCTGGTCATCGGGGACGGGCCGGGCGCGCAGGAGGCAGCGGCCGCCGCCGCCGCGCGCGGCGTGCCGTGCGCGCACGTCGTCCCGCGCGAGGTCGCCGGCGGCGGCGCTCACGAGCCCGGCTGGCCGTGGCCGTTCGCCGCCGAGGCGCCGGGCCCGGCGCAGCCCGCGCCGCCGCGCGCCTTCCTCGGCGGCGGTGGCGGCGTCTTCGTCGAGGGACCGGACGGCGTGCGGCGCACGAGCCCGCGGCGCGTGCTGCTGGCGCCGCGACTGCGCCCGGCACGGCCATCGTGGTGGGAGGGGCCGGCGCGACTGGTCCGACCCGGGCAGGCGGGCCCCGCGCGCGTCATCGTACTGGGTGGCGGCCACACGGGCGTCGAGGTGGCCGCGGCCTGGGCCGCGGACGGTCGCGAGGTGCTGTTGATCGAGGGCGCCGACCGCCTGCTCCCGGGCTGGGACCCGGACCAGGCCGCGGCATCGCGCGCCGCGCTCGAGGCAGCCGGCGTGACGGTAATGGCCGGGCTGCGCGCCGTGGCCTGCGCCGTCGGCGGCGAGGGCGCGGGTGTCGTCCTGCGGGCCGCCGGCGTGGCGGACCGGCAGCTGGCGGCGGACCTGGTCGTGCCGGCCCTCGGTTGGCGCCCGGTCCTGGGCGGCTGCGGGCTCGAACGCACGCGCGCGCTCGTCGATCGCCACGGCCACGTCGAGGCGGACAGCCGCTGCGAGACGGCCGAACCGGGCCTGCACGCGATCGGGGCCGCGCTGGCACTCCCGTTGTCGCGGGGCGCCGTGGTGCGCCAGGCCGCGCTCGTGGCGGCGGTCGCGGCGGGGGATCGTCCGGCGCCGCTGCGTCACGCGCTGTCGCCGCGCCTGGTCCGACGGCCCGTGCCCCTGCTGGCGGCCGGCCTGTCGGCAGCTGGCGCCGGCGCGCGGGGCATCCGCGCCGGGCTCGGTCGCGCACAGGCGGCGGACGGTACCTGGATCCGCTGTGTGACGGACCTCGAGAGTGGCGCGATCATCGGCGTGCAGGCGGCCGGGCCGCGCGCCGGAGGTTTCCTGCCGCTGGTCGCGTTGGCGCTGGGCCTGTGCGCGGCCACTGAGGTGACGTCGGAGGCTTGCCGGCCCGACGTCGTCGAGGCGGAAGGCGATCCCGAGCTGGCCGGCCTGCTGGAGGCAGCGCGCACCGGGGGCGTGGCCGCGGGTGCTGAACGTGGCTGAGCGGGTTGCGACGCCCGGCGCGGCGCTGGTGGCGCGCCTGCGCGCACTGCTGGGTGAGGCCGCCGTGCGGACCGATCCGGCGGCCCTGTCGGTGCACGCGCGTGATGCCTCGCACCTGGACTGGGGGCGGCCGCTGGCGGTGGCGCTGCCGGGCACCGCGCGCGAGGCGACGGAGGTCGTGGCCCTCTGCGCGGCCGCCGGCGTGCCGGTGGTGCCGCGCGGCGCTGGCACGGGACTCAGCGGCGGCGCCGTGCCGCCGGACGGCGCCGTCGTCATGGTTACCACACGCCTGCGCGAGCTGGGCCCCGTCGATGTGGCCTGCGGCGCGGTGCGGGCGGGCCCCGGGGTGCTGAACGCCGCCGTATCGCGCCATGCGGCGCCGCACGAGCTGCACTTCGCGCCGGATCCGTCCAGCCAGGCGGCCTCGACGATCGGCGGCAACATCGCCGAGAACGCCGGTGGGCCGCATTGCCTGAGCGTGGGCGTGACCGGGCACCACCTGCGCGCGTTGTCGTGGTGCGATGCCCGCGGCCGCGCCTGGGACACCGGGCCGCCGGTGGCCCTGCAGCGCGGGCTGGACCTGCGTTCCCTGCTGTGCGGCAGCGAAGGCACGCTCGGCCTGGTCACCGCCGCCTGGCTGCAGCTGGTGCCGCTGCCGCGCAGCGAACAGACGCTTCTGGCAGCGTTCCCCGCCCTGGCGGCCGCGACCGCGGCCGTGCCGCGCCTGCTGCAGGCCGGGCTGCTGCCGGTGGCGGTCGAGATCATCGACCAGGCGATGGTGCTGACGGTCGAGGAGGCGTTCGGCCTGGGCCTGCCCACCGACGTGGAGGCCGTGGCCATCGTCGAGTTCGCCGGCGAGGAAGAGGCCACCGCCGCGCAGGCGGCGCGGGCGGCCGACCTGCTCGCGGCGGCCGGGGCGCGCGCGGTGCGGCGCGCGGCCGACGCCGACGAGCGCGCGGCGCTGTGGCAGTGCCGCAAGCGCGCGTTCGGCGCCGTCGGTCGCCTGTCGCCGAACTACGTGAGCATGGACGTCGTCGTGCCGCTGGGTGAGCTGCCCGGCCTGGTGGCCGAGATCCTGGAGGTGCGCGGGCGCCACGGCGTGCGCATCGCGACCGCCTTCCACGCCGGCGACGGCAACCTGCACCCGGCCGTCCACTACGACGAGCGCCGCGCCGGCGACGCCGATCGTGCGCATGCCGCGGCGGACGACATCATCCGGGCGGCACTGGCGCGTCGCGGCAGCGTGACCGGCGAGCACGGTGTCGGGCTGGAGAAGCTGCACGCGCTGCCGTGGCAGCTGGACGAGGTGTCCGCGTCGCTCATGCGCGGCATCAAGGAGGCCTTCGACCCGCGCGGCACTCTGAACCCGGGAAAGGCGCTGCCTGTCGATGCCCGTGGCGGCGCCGCGACGACCTGGGCATCCCGGCCGCCCGCGCCCGCGGCGCCCGAATTCGCCTGGCAGGACCTGGTCGTGAGCGCGCCCGCCTCCGCCTCGCTGGCCGAGCTGCAGGCGCACGCGCTGCGGCGCGGACTCTGGATTCCGCTCGGTCTGCCGGGGACTGGCGCCGGGCACGGGCTGGGCGCCGACCGCACGGTCGGCGAGGCGGTGGCCGAACCGGCCGGGGGGCCGGTCGCGCTGGCCCGTGCGACCGCGCGCGAGACACTGCTGGAGGTCTGGGCCGAGACCGGTGATGGGAGGCCGTTTCATGCCGGCGCTCCCGTCAGCAAGAACGTCGCGGGCTACGACCTGCCGCGCCTGCTGTGCGGCTCGGGCGGCGTCCTAGCCCGCCTCGAGGCGGCGACCTTCACCCTGCGCCCGGCCCCGGAACTGGCGCAGCTGTGGCACCTGCGATGGCCAGCGTCGGCGGCGCGGTCCGTCGACCTGCCGCGCGCGCTCGGCGTGTCGTGGGACCCGCTGGCCGGCGTCCAGGTCATCGTGGACCGGGAGCGCGGGGAGGCGTGGGTGTTGTGCGGCGTCGAAGCGGGGCCTGCCGCGTCGCGCGGGACGGGCGCGCGGCAGGGAGACGGCGTGGTCGCGACCCTGGCCTGGAGCGGTCCGTTCGGCGCCGTCGCCGGAGCGCTGGCCGACGCCGACGTGCCGCCATGGGCTCTCGCGGCGCCGGACTGGTCGCTCCTGCAACCGTTGCCCGGCGCGGGGGCGGCGGCCGGCGAGCCGGCTGCCACGCGCACCGTGCGCCAGCTCTTCCCTTCGCTGCTGTGGGTGCCGGCGACTTTGGCCCCGCCGCCCGGCTGGCACGCCGACCTCGCTGTCAGGGGCGGTCGCGTGGCGCCCTTGCCCGTCCCGTCACCGGGCGTGCCGCTGGACCTGCTGCGGCGGCTCAAGCGGCTCTTCGATCCCGCCGGCGCGCTGGGCGGTCCACCCTGGCTGCGGGAGGGCCTCGATGGCTGAACCTGGCGCCGGTGCCACCGCGCCCTGCGCGGCGAACGTCGATGCGGAAGCACTCGACGCCCTGTTGCGACGCTGCGTGCAGTGCGGCCTGTGCCTGCCCGCCTGCGCGACGTGGCAGGTGACAGGCGACGAGACCTACTCGCCGCGCGGCCGCCTGCTGCTCACCGGGCAGTGGCTTTCGCAACCTCAGGAAGCTGCGGCCGATCCCTCCTGGCGCGATGCGCTCGACACCTGCATCGGCTGCCGGGCCTGCAGCGCCGTCTGTCCCAGCGGCGTGCCGCACGAGCTGCTCGACGCCGCGGCGGCGGTCGCGCGCTCCCGGCCGGCCCCGCCGGCTGCCGTCATGAGGCTTGCCATACCGGTCCTGGAGCGTCCCCTCACGCAGCGGATCCTGTCCGCCGCCGCGTCCGCCGGCCGGGCATTGCTCGCCATCGCCCTGGGCCCGCGGTGGCGTGCGCGCGCCGCCCGCCTGCCGGTGGCCGGGCGCCTGGCGCGCCTGGCGGGCACCGTGCCACGCGCCCCGCGCGACGACCGCCGGCTGGTGAAGCTGCTCGACAGCTTGAGTGGCGGCGCCAGCGGCGGTTCCGCGTTGCGCACCCTGCTGGTGCCGGCAACGACCGGCGCCCGGGAGACACTGCTGTGGTTCCACGGCTGCGCGGACGAGGGCCTGCTGCCGGGCAGCGCGCGCCGCCTGCGCGAGCTGCTGGCGTGGGCGGGGGCGGACCTCGTCACCGGCGCCCCGACCGGCTGCTGCGGCGCGCTGGCCGGCCACGGCGGTCGCCCGGCGCGGGCGGCGGCGCTGCGCTCCCGCAACCTGGCCGCCTGGGGCGATGGCAGCGGCGCGACCGGCATCGTCACCGCGGCGGCGGGCTGCGGCACCGCGATCCGCGAGTACGGGTCCCGGTTACCGGCGCCGCAAATCGACGCCATCGCCTGGCTGGCGCGCCGCGGCCGACCGGCGTTCGGGCCGGTGCCCCTGCGTGTGGCCCTCCACGATCCCTGCCATGCTCGGCACGGCCAGGGGCTGGTGCGCGAGCCGCGGGAACTGCTGCGATCGGTGCCCGGCCTCGTGCTGCTGGAGCCGGCGGAGCCGGAGGTCTGCTGCGGCAGCGGCGGGCTGTGGTCCCTGTCCCACCCCGGATTGGCGGAAGCGGCCGGCAGGCGAAAGGCGGCGCACCTGGCGGCCACGGGCGCCGACCTGGTCGTGACCACCAACCCGGGGTGCCTGGGTCAGATCGCCGATGCCTTGGCGATGCTGCCGGGGCCTCGGCCCATGATCCTGCCGCTCGGCGACCTGCTCTGGTATGCGGCGCTGCGAGGTTAACCTGAGGTCCCTGCGGGGCCGGACTGAACGATGGCCAGCGGGTGGCCGGATGGAGGAAGGGCGTCGCCCCCGCGGGCAACGCCCCTCAGTTCCCGTGCCGAAGCAGGCGCCCGTCAGAACCCGTAGGTCAGACCCGCCGACAGGGCGAAGGCGAGCGAATTGCCCCAGATGTCCTCGCTGTCGCGCCAGTACTTGGTATCGCGCGTCAGGTAGAAACGCCAGGCCCACTCGACCTCGAGCGCGAGCTTGCGCGCCAGCGCGTACTCGGTGCCCATGCCGAACCAGCCGCCCATGTCGGTGGCCTCGAGGGCACGCTGCTCGATCGTCATCGGGGCGGTGCCGCGGCCGGCGGTGGTCATGGTCCATCCGTAGCGGCCGGCGCCGCCTGTCACATAGGGGTTGAACCGCGACTTCGGCATGAGCTTCGCGCCCAGGTATGCGTTCAGGCCCAGTTCGAAGCCGTCCAGCACCAGGTAGCTGTCGGAACCCAGGCCGTTGACCGCGTAGGGTGCCGTCAGGATCGGGTCCTCGCTCATCGCCTGACCGCCGCGAACGCCGCGCACGAAGACAGCCAGGCCGTCCAGCGGGTACCACTTCACGGCGCCGTCGAAGGCCGGCGCGGCCGCGGTCAGGTTGTTGATCGAGTAGTGCTCATCCTTGACCGAGTGCAGCGACACCCACCAGGCGGCGCGGCCGGTCAGGGCCAGGCGGTAGGGATGCTTGGTGCGCACCGCGGGCCGGGACGTGTCGGCAGCGGCAGCGGCCGTGGCGCCGGCAGCGGCCGATTTCCCGTCGGCGCCCGCCGCCGCGGCAGTCGGCGCGGGCGTCGCCGGAGCACCCACGCGCCGGAACTTGACGAACCGGCTGCTGCCCTGCTTCGCGAACGTGCCGCTGATGCGGTCGTCGCCGGCCACGTAGGTGCCGCTGAAGTTGACCACGTACGGCGCGCCCTGGGGCTGGAACTTGAAGCTCACCGAGGTGGCGGTGACCTTCAGTGCGGTGACCGGCGCCGAGCCGAGCGCGGGGTCCTCAAGGGAGCCGGTCCAGCTCCCGTCCTTCTCGGCCAGGACCAGGTAGATCTCGACCTTCTTGCCGTCGGGGGCGTCGATCTCGCCGGCCCAGCGGCCGGCGGGGCCGGCGGCGACGGCGGCGCCGGCCACGGCCAGTACGGCGGCGGCCAGCAGCACGGACCACAGGGCACGGAACATCGTGGGACGGGCTCCCCGCGTCATCGGCGATCTCCTCATGGAAAGGCTCCTGCAAAGGGCTTTCGGGGTGGTTGCGGGAATATACAGGTCGGCCAATTCCTTGTCCAATCCCCATTGCCCGGGCCCGGCGGCGGTTCCGCGCGCGCCCCCAGAACATGCTTGCGCTCGCTCGCGAACCGTGGGTATACTTAGCCGGCAGGCGCTGGAACCGTATCTCGGAATTGACCCGGAACGGGGACCGACCCGGAACGGGAACCAACCCGGAACAGTCAGAGCGCCGACCGCTTTTCGATGCGGGTTTCCCCGACAAGGCTTGGCTGGCCGCGGCGGGGAGAGATCGAAGCCGGTTCGAAGGCCTCAGAGGAATGAGTCGCCCTCTGTCCGCTGGGGAACCGAGCTTCGCCCGCATCGATAATTTTTACCCGGGCTTAGCCCGTGGTGATGGAAGCGACCCGGGCCTCGTCCGGGGCCGCCGGCCGGATGGCTTCCTTGCCGCGGCCTGGCGTCCTGCGCGGGCCCGTGCGACGCCGGGAGCGAGCCCCTTGCCCAGCCGCGCCACCGCCCGAACCAGCCGGGCCGCCGTCCGCCCGAGCCTCGACTTCCTGCACGCCCTGCCCAAGACCGACCTGCACGTGCACCTGGACGGCTCGCTGCGGCCCGCGACCATCCTGGAACTGGCCCGGCACCGCGACACGGGCTTCGCGTTCAACACCCTCGAGGATGTGCGCGCGGTATGCCAGGTGCCGGAGGATTGCCCGAGCCTCGTCGAGTACCTGCGCGTCTTCGACATCACGCTGAAGCTGATGCAGACGCGCGAGTCGCTCGTGCGCATCGCGTACGAGCTGGCCGAGGACGCGCACCGCGAGAACGTGCGCTACATGGAGGTGCGCTACTCGCCCCTGCTGCACCTGGCGGAGGGTCTGGCCTACGACGAGATCGTCGGCGCGGTGCAGGAGGGACTCGAGCTGGCGCGTCGCCAGTACGGCATCGTCTGCGGGCAGATCATTTGCGGTATCCGGCATATCTCCGCCGCCTCCAGCCTGGAGCTGGCCGAGCTGGCCGTCCGCTGGAAGGGCCGCGGCGTCGTCGGGTTCGACCTGGCGGGCGCCGAGAAGGACTACCCGGCCAAGGATCACATCGAAGCCTGTCTCTACGTGCTGAACAACAACATCAACATCACGATCCACGCGGGCGAGGCCTTCGGCGCCCCCTCGATCCACCAGGCGCTGCACTACTGCCGCGCGCACCGCATCGGGCACGGTACGCACCTCATCGAGGATCCCGACCTGATGGCGTGGGTCAACGACCGCCGCATCCCGGTCGAGCTGTGCCTGGCCAGCAACGTGCAGACCAAGGCGATTCCCGACCTGCAAAGCCACCCGATCAGGAAGTTCATGGAGGAGGGGTTGCGCGTCACGCTCAACACCGACAACCGCCTGGTCTCCGGCACGACCGTGACCAACGAGTTCCGCCTGGCCGTGGAGAACTACGACCTGAGCGAGGACGAGGTGCTGGGACTGGTGATGAACGGCTTCAAGTCGGCGTTCCTGCCGCTCAAGGAGAAGACGCAGCTGGTGGACCAGGCGCTGGTTGAGTTCGCTTCGCAGGGAGCCTCGTTCTCCGGCGAGATCTCGCGCCGCCGTCGCAGCCAGATCTGACCACGGGCTCAGGGAGTTGCCCCGGGACTGGCGTCAACCGCGCGGCGCCAGCCAGGCGGCGACCAGCGCCACATCGACCAGGGCCCACAGGACCAGCGATCGGTACATGGCGCGCTCGTGCGCGGCGGCAACCATGGCAGCCGCGCGCTCCCGCCAGCGCCAGGCGTGCACCAGCCACAGGAACAGCGCCACCGCGGGCAGCCAGCGCCAGACGCCGGCTGCGGCCGCCGCGAGCGCAGCCTGCAGCGCGACCAGCGCAACCAAACCCAATCCCAGCGACAGGGCCAGTGCGCGCCGCGTGCCCAGCCGCACCGCCAGGGTGCGGTCGCCGCGCTCGGCGTCGTCCCGCGCCTGGTAGATCTGCGTCTGAGGATAGAACGAGCCGAAGAGCAGCCCGAATGCTCCGACCGCCAGCAGGGCGGGCGCGGCCGTCGTCGGAGCGGCCTCCGGCAGCGCCGCGCGCGCGGCCAGCCAGCCGGCGGCGGTGGTGCCGGCGCCATACCCGGCCATGTTGACCACCAGGTCCAGGCCCGGCCGCCGTTTCAGGCGTGGTCGCGGATGCGAATACGCGACCGAGAGCGCCAGGCACGTCGCGGTCAGGACCGCGAAACGAGGCCCCGCCGCGATCAGGCCGACGGGCACGGCGGCTACCATTGCCAGCAGGCCGGCAGCGCCCAGTCCGCGCGGCGGCTCGGGCGGGCACCGCAGGTAGGCCACGGGCCCGGTGTCGCGGTCCCAGGCGCTGTTGTAGGCCAGGGTTCCGCCGTTCAACAGCACGACCCAGGCCAGCCAGGCAAGCGCCAGCGGCGCCGGGGCCAGCAGTTCCACCGCTGCCGGCATCGCCGGCCAGGGAGGCAGGGCCAGCACGGCGCCGACGGCGAACTGGACGGTCAGGATCGGCCATTGGCGCGGGCGGGCGAGACGGACCGCATCCAGGATGCGCGCGGGTTGGCTCACGGGCACTCGACGGTCGGGAAGGGCGCGGGCGAGGCGGCCAGCGACACGGCGGCCGCATGTCCGGCCGGGCCTGACGCGGTCGTCTGGTCCGGCGGTTCGGCGGTGGCGCGTCCGGCGGCCACCGCCGCCACCTGCTGTTCCAGCCAGGGCAGGTCCAGCGTGGCGTTGACGCACATGCGCTCCATGCCCGCCAGCGGGGCCAGGAGCGCCGGCACGTCCGGCACGCTGCGCCAGGCCTTCACCATGCGGTCATGGCAGGCCGAGGCGATGATCACATCGGGACGGTGGGCGCGCGCCATCTCGAACGCCTGGTGACTGCGGAAGGCCACCAGGGCCTGCACCTCGTGACGCTCGCAGATCGCCGCGACGTCGCCCAGCGGGCATTGCCGGCAGGCCAGGCATTCGTCCAGGCCGCGCTGCACGTCCGCGCGACAGCCGGTCTTCTTCACGCAGCGCGGCATGATCAGCAGGATACTGCGCGCCGGGAAGCCTGCGAGGTGGCGGGCGACCCGGCCGTTCTGGCGCACGGCGAGCCAGGCGATGAGCGCCTGCTCCGCGCGGCCGAACGGGCGCAGGAGGCGCCGCGCTGCGGCCACGAGCCCGACGTACCAGCGCCGGCGCCAGGGCGAGGAGAAGCTCATGGCTGCCTGCCCGCGTCTTGGATTCGCGGCGGCTGGCTTCGCTGCTCCCCGCTTGTCTGCTCCTGGCGTCGCTGCCACTGGCGTCGCGCTTCGTAGGCCAGGAGCCCGAAGCTGACAGCGACGTTCAGCGAGTGCTTGGCGCCGAACATCGGGATCTCGACCACCAGATCGGCCTGCTCGAGGATTCCCGGCGACACGCCGCGCACCTCGTGCCCGACCACGAAGCAGTGCGGGAAAGGCAGCTCGGCGGTCTCCCAGTCGACCGCGCCCGGCGCCTGCTCGAGCACGACCAGCGGCACGCCGCCGGCGCGCAGGGCGCGCGCGCAGGCGGCGGCGTCCGGCCAGTAGTCCCAGGGCACCGTCCCGGTGGCTCCCAGCGCGGTCTTCTCCATGTCGGGGCGCGGGGGTGTCGGCGTGAAGCCTCCCAGGTAGAGTCCGGCCAGACCGGCGGCGTCCGCGGTGCGGAACATCGAGCCGACGTTCCAGGCGCTGCGGACATTGTCCAGCAATCCCCAAGCGGGCAGGACGCAGGCCGCCGGCTGTGGGCCGTCGGGCGGGTGCGCGGGAGCGATCGCGGGGCTGCCGGAAGGCTGTTTCATGCCCTCATACTGGCCCAGTTCGGGCCTTTTGGCAACCGTGCCGCGGGTTGGCGGGCAGGTCCGGGAAATCGCCTAAACCCCATGCGCCCAAGGTCGATACCCCGCCCAGACACTGATCGCGCCTGCAACCGGAACGGGGCCCGACGCCAACATGAAGCGACAGACCGTCAGCTTGTGCATCATCGCGCGCGACGAGGAAGCCAACATCGGCATGGCCATCAAGTCCGTGCTGGCGCTGGTCCACGAAATCGTGGTCGTCGACACGGGCTCGCGCGACAACACGCGCATCATCGCCGAGGGCTACGGCGCGCGCGTGGTGGACGTGGCGTGGGAGGACGACTTCTCCGCGGCGCGCAATGTCGCGCTGGCCGAGGCGCACGGCGACTGGATCCTCTTCCTGGACGCCGACGAGATCATGCAGCCGATCCGGCCGGTCGAGTTCCAACGCCTGCTGGGCGATCCCGGCGCTGCGGCCTATCGCCTGCGCATGATCAGCGCGCAGCCCGGCGACTCCGAGCAGGTCGAGGGACGCGTGCGCCTGTTCCGCCACCTGCCCGGCGTGCGCTACCGCTACCCGATCTTCGAGCGCGTGACGCCCGACCTCGCGGACTGGTGCGCGCGCACGGGCCAGGCGATCCTCGAGAGCGACGTCGCGGTCATGCACGACGGCTGCGACGCGGACCGTCGTTCCCGGGCGCGCGAGCGCAACCTGCGCATCCTCCGCAAGGCGATCGCGGCACATCCCGACGAGCCGTACTTCCACTACCGGCTCGCCTGCGAGTCGCTGGTCCGGCTGGACGACGAGATCCTGCCGCAGGCCGGGCTGGAGGCCGCCATCGGGTACCTTGGCACGGCCTGGCAGAAGGCGCTCCGGCTCGACGTCGAGTACCGCCGAACCTTGCCCTGGCTGGCCGACCTTTGTGCACGCTCGGCGGCGGGCCTGCTGGCGCTGGATCGAGTGGAGGAGGCCCGGGCGGTGGTGGCCGAATCGCGCCGCACGTTCCCGGACCACCCGCAGGTGCTGCTCAACTCGGTGGCCGTGGCCTGCCGCCTGCTGCAGGACGCCACCGAACAGTGGGCCGGGGCCTCGGCGGCGTCGCTCGTGGACGGCATCCGGGCCGACCTCGCGGCGATCCGCGACGGTCGCACCAGCACCTACGGCGCCGCGCTGGACAGCCGCCTGCGGGACCTGTATCCTCTGCGCTACCAGGGGGAACTGGCGCTGCTGGAAGGCCGCGTCAGCGAGGCGGTCGGGCTCTTCGAGCAGGCGCTGAGCCTGGACCCGTCGTATTCCTTCGGCTGGCTGGGGATGGCCGAATGCTCCCGCTTCGCCGGGGACCGCAAGCGGGCCCTCAAGCTCTACCTCCGGACCGTCACCGAGAACCCGGGCAACCACCGCGCCTGGCTGCGCGGCTGCGACCTGATGCACGAGATGGACTTCCACGACAACGCCGCCAGCTGGTGGCGCGAGGTCGAGGAGCGCTTCCCCGAGCATCCGGCCGTGCGCGCCGCCCGGACGCAGTCCCAGCAGCAGCTGCAGCCCGTCTGATCGGGCGCCGGCCCGGCCGGAACCGGGGCACGCCGGCCGTCCCGGGGGAGTCACCGCGACATGAACCTGCCCGAACCGGCGAGCGCCGGCGGCGCCGCACCGTTTCCCGGTCCCGGGGAACTGGAGCCGAGACGGCGCATCTTCACCAACCGCAACCTGCGCATGGAGTCCATCGCGGCCATCGGCTTCGACATGGACCATACGCTGGCCATCTACAACGTCGACAACTTCAGCCGCCTGTGCTTCGACATGGCGCTCGAGCGGCTGGTCGCCGATCGCGGCTATCCGCAGGCGGTGCGCGATCTGCCCTGGCTGCCGGACGCAGCCGTGCGCGGCCTGGTCGTCGACAAGAAGCTCGGGAACCTCCTGAAGCTCGATGGACACGGGCACATCACGCGCGCCCGGCACGGCACCTTGTTCCTGGACCGCGACCAGCGGCGGGGGGCCTACCCGCGCGGTCGCACGCGCATCGGCACGCCCCGCTACCGCGTCTTCGACACGCTCTTCGACCTGCCGGAGGGCAGCCTCTACACCGCGCTGGTGGATCGCGCGGCGCGCGGCGAGCTGCCGCTGCGGGTGTCGTTGCGGCGCCTGTACGATGATATCCGCGAGACCGTCGACACGCTGCACGCCGACGGCACGCTGAAGGCGCGGATCATCGCCGACCTGGGCGCCTACTTCGTGCGCGACGACGGCCTGGTGCCGACGCTGGAACGCTTCCGCGCCGCCGGCAAGCGATTGTTCCTGCTCACCAACTCCGAGGTGGAGTACACCGGCGCCGTGATGCAGCACCTGGTCGGCGGCGCACCGGGCGAATGGGAGAGGCTGTTCGACCTGGTCGTCTGCTCGGCGGGCAAGCCGGCGTTCTTCCTCGAGCGGGGACCTGGCGCTCCCGTGGCTCCCGGCCGCCATGCGCTGATGCCGGCGCGATCCGGCAGCGCCTACACTGGTGGTGACTGCTTCTTCCTGGAAAACCTGCTGGAAGCGAGCGGCGACGGCATCCTCTACTTCGGTGACCATACCTATGGCGACATCCTGCGCAGCAAGAAGAGCGTCGGCTGGCGCACCGCCATGATCGTGCCCGAGATCGAGGCCGAGGTGGCCGGGCTGACGCCGTTGCGCGGGTCCTGGCAGGAGCTGAACGCGCTTGAGGAGCACCTCGACGACCTGGTCTCCGCGCGCGACCTGGCTCGGGCTGCAGGTCCTGCTCACGCCGCCGCGCTGGCCGACCTGGAGCGCCGCCTGGGCGAGGCGCTCGGCCGCCGCGCGCGCCTGCAGAGGCAGCTGCGAGCCGCGTTCAACCCGCACTGGGAATCGCTTTTCCGCGAGGGACGCGCCGCCAGTCGCTTCGGGCGGCAGGTCATGGAATTCGCTTGTATCTACACGAGCAGGGTGTCTAATTTCCTCGGCTATCCAGCCGACAAGTTCTTCTCCCGGCCCCTCGAGGTGTTGCCGCACGAGCGGTGGGCCCTGCCGGAGAGCTGACCAGGGCGGCCACCGCCGGCCGCCGCAAGGAGTGCCCCATGTTCGGTCCCAAGAGCGTCCTGGTGGTCGGCACCGGCACCATCGGCGAACCCCTGCTCGGCCTGCTCTGCAATTTCAAGGCCCAGCTCGGCATCGACGAGGTCCTCTTCCACAAGCGCACGCCGCTGTTGTCGGACCGCAGCAAGGTGCAGGACCTGCAGCGACGCGGCGCGCGCCTGGTGACCGACAAGGACCGCGTCGACGGTTTCACCAAGATGGGCCTGCCGGTCGAGATCACCACCGAGGAGGCGCTGGAGGCCGTGCGCGTCGTGGTCGACTGCACGCCCAGCGGCAACGCGATGAAGGAACGGTGGTACCAGCAGTACGAGCAATCGACGGACGTCTTCATCGCCCAGGGCAGCGAGTTCGGCTTCGGCAAGCCCTACGCCCGCGGCATCAACGACGACACGCTGCGGGTCGGCCGCGACAAGTACCTGCAGGTCGTCAGCTGCAACACGCACAACATGTCGGTGCTGATCAAGACCTTCGGCCTCCATGACCTCGGCCCCGAGAACCTGGACGAGGCCCGGTTCGTCTGCATGCGCCGCGCCAACGACATCAGCCAGGATGCGGGCTTCGTCGCCAGCCCGCAGGTCGGCGCCCACAAGGACCAGCGCTTCGGGACCCACCACGCGCGCGATGCCTGGTACCTCTACCAGACCAAGGGTGCGGCCTGGGACCTGAACCTGTTCAGCAGCGCGATGAAGGTCAACAGCCAGCTGATGCACATCATCCAGTACAGCCTCAAGGTCAAGACGCCCGTCACGCGCGACGAGCTGATCGCCCGCTGCGAGGCGGACGACCGCATCGCGCTGACCTACAAGACCACCGCCAACAGCGTCTTCTCGTTCGGCCGCGACCACGGCTTCTGCGGCCGCATCCTGAACCAGTCCGTCATCCCGGTGGACACGCTGCACGTCTCGAACGACGGCACTCACATCACCGGCTACAGCTTCACGCCGCAGGACGGCAACAGCCTGCTCAGCTCGGTGGCGGCGGTGATCTGGGGGCTGTACCCGGAGACGTACGACAAGATCGTGCAGTGCCTCAAGCCGTACTTCTTCCAGGAAGTCTGAAGCGGCGGCGTCGGGGGGGGGGGCCGGGGGGGCGCGCGGCCGCGGGGCCCCCCCCGCCCCCCCCCCCCCGCCCGGGGGGGGGGGCCGCCGGGCGGGGGGGGCGGGCAAACTGGATGAAGGATTCGCGCGAGCTAAGGGGGATTTCGACGGTCGCGGCGAGTAATTCGGCCAGTTGGCGCGAGGG
>JAYRFB010000188.1:0-12335 GCA_041908585.1 Candidatus Krumholzibacteriia bacterium | reverse complement strand
GCGGCACATCCGGTGCGGCGGGGGGCACGGTTTTTGTTGGTGGGGGGCCCCCGGACGGCTGGGACGGGGGGCCGTTCCACGGGACGTCGCGCCGTCCCGCTCCCGCTGCCGCTACCGCAGCAGCGACATCCGCTGCGTCAGCACCCGACCGCCCGACTGCATCCGCAGGAAGTAGGTGCCCGAGGCCAGCGTGCCGCCGCCCGCGTCGCGCCCGTCCCAGCCCAGCTCATGCGCGCCGGCCGGCAACGTGCCGTCGACCAGCACCCGCACGCGGTGGCCGCGCAGGTCGTAGACCGCGACCTGCACCGCCTGCGTAGCCGGCAGCGAGAACCGCACCTGCGTGCGCGCGGTGAACGGGTTCGGCGCCGGCTCGCCCAGGGCCAGGCTGAACCGCGGCCCCTCCTCCACGCCGGACGTCACGTCCACGTTCACCGAGGCCTCCGCCATCAGCACCGGCGTGGCACGCCCGTGGTTGGCCCAGGCGTCGTACAGCTGCTGGCCGATGCTGTTGGTGGTGTTCTCGTCGCGCAGGAACGCGATGTATTCGGGGCTCGTGGCCTGGTAGTACAGCCGCGCGTGCACGGTCCTCGCCGAGTTCGGCAGCGTGTAGGCGCGATCGTCCCAGTGCTGGCCGTCTGCGTACGCGTATCCGACCGGCGGCGACTGGATCGTCTCGAACGCCGCGTTGGTGAACCCGCGCGGCGGTATGCGGTTGTCGAAGTACGTCGTGTCGTTCAGCACGAAGTGGAACGAAGGGCCGGCCGGCATGCCAAGCGCGGCGGCCAGGCCCGGCGAGAGTCCGCCTTCGATATGGTAGATCGCCGCCGCCGCGTCATGGCCGAGCTCGCCCGTGGCCGGGTCGTAGTGCGCCGACTCGAACACGAGATTGTCGTCTTCGTCGTAGGCCTGGATGTTCAGCCACATCCGCCGGCCCTCGGGGTAGCCGGAGATCAGCTTGTGCGCCGTCTGGTTTACCACGCGCACGGTGACGCCGGCGTGGTTCGGCATCATCTCGAGCGTGGCCGCCTTCTGCAGCGTGGCGATGGCGCGCGCCTTGGCCGCCTGCAGGTCGGTCACGTCCACCTCGCCCGGATAGAAATCGGGGAGGATGTCCAGGACGAACGTGTTGCCGCCGGTCAGGTCGTGCATCGGCAGGTCGTTGCGCACCGGCGAGCCCGGCTGGTTGCTGCCGGCCGCGGTGACCTTGCGCATGTGGCAGTCCTGGCAGCTGGAGACCATGCCGTAACCCGGCACGTCCACCGGTCCCTGCGCGAACGCGCTGGCCTGCCACTCGCTGAACGTGCGCTCCACGGGCTTCATGTTGCGCACGAGCTGGTCGGGATGCTGCGCGTCGAAGCCGTTGGGCGTGTACTTGCCCGGCGCCGACTGCACGAAGACCGGGTTGCTCACGTCGTGGCACGTGCCGCACATGTTCGCCGACAGGTGGAACGGCGAGTACAGCGAGTTGTGGCCGGCGACGAGCGGGTCGCTGAACGGGCCGCGCTTCTCGGCGCCGGGATCGGAGATGAACTGGCCGTTGCCGTACTGCTGCGGCAGCGGCGAGATGCCCGCGAGGATGGCGACATCCTGAGCCGGGCTCACGCCCGCCGTGTACACCGGGTCCACCGAGCGGTGGCAGAAGTCGCAATGGATGACCTCGCGGTCCTTGGCCGTCAACTGGCCCCCGCTCGTGTCGACCGACCGGCCCTCCTGCCAGCCGCCCGGCGTATGGCAGCGCAGGCAGACGTCGCCCACCGAGGGCGCATCCTGCTCGGCCACCGCCACGCAGGCCAGGAACAGCGGGTCGCGCATCGCCTGCGCCATCATGCTGCCGCGCCAGGTGCGCCAGGGCTCGTTCGCCGCGTCGTAGTCGCCGTGGCAGGTGCGGCAGCCGTTGGGATCGGCCAGCACAGCGCCTTCGAGGGGCTGCGTGCCGGCCATGTCCATGTCGCGCAGCGTCGTCGGCACCCGACCGCCGGTGACCTGCGTCACGGTGAACGGGGCGTTGCTCGCATCCTGGCCCGGATTGCCGGCGCCGTCGGTCGCGGTCACGCGCAGGAGCGTCGTCGTACCCGGCCGGTTGGGCACGAACCAGGCATAGGAGCCCGTGTTGGCGATGTCCTTCGCCACGGGCTTCCAGGTGGTGCCGCCGTTGTCGGACATGTCGATCGAGACCGCCGGCACGCCGCTGACGTCGGTGGCCGTGAACTGCACGTTGACCGTCGTGTTGGCCGCGAGGACCTCGCCGCCGTTGGGCGCGATCACCGAGATCGCCGGCGGCGTGGTGTCGACCGCGGTCGTGGGGGTCACGTACGGCAGAACCTCGCCGACGGGCACGGCGCTGATGCTGCCGACGTTGCCGCTGGCCAGGCCGGGGAAGGTCGGCGTGTTGCCGTAGGCGATGGTGTTGGTCACCTCGGTGAGCGTGCTGTAGCCGTCGCCGTCGTTGTCCTCGTTCTCGATGAAACGGAACAGCGCCTGTCGGCCGGCGTCGTTGTTCGGGTACGAGCCGACCAGGTTGCCGACGCGCACGCCGAACGGATTGCGCGGGCCGCCGCCCGTGAAGGCGTAGTGGCAGACGCCGCAGTGCCCGGCCAGTGAGGGCAGGTTGTCCAGCTTGGAGCCGACCGCGCCGGGATAGACGTTGAAGAACGACGTGCGGATGGGCGCACGGCCGAGGGCCGGGCCTGCCAGCAGGCAGAGCGCGGCGGCCAGCAGCGGCAGGGAAGGTCGGGGGCTGCGGAACATGGTTCGTCCTCCGGGACGGGAGCGAGGAGATCGGCGCTGCGGCGACTTGGGTTGTCCCGGGGCTGCAACCGGAGATCCGGTGGCCAAGCCGGCGGCGGCGGCTCCAAGTGTCACAACTAAGTGTCACAACTTCGGGATCCATGAAGATGATATGCGGGGATGATTTTCCTCAGCCAATGACTTGTTCAACTGACAACATTACATATCGTGCTTGATATTGATATTCTATCGCAACATGACGGGCGGACCCGCCCCACCGGGCAGCGGGTCCGCCCCTTCGTCATTTGAGGCAATCCTGCCGGCACCACCGGGCGGCGCCCGGCGCGCGTCCGTTCAGCGCAGCAGGACCATCTTGTCGATCAACGTCCCGGCCGCGGTCTCCAGGCGCGAGAAGTACACGCCGGAGCCGACCTCGCGGCCGGACTCGTCCCGACCGGTCCACCGGAAGGTGTGCTCACCCGCCTCGTGGTGGCCGCTGGCCAGCAGCGCCAGGCGCCGGCCCGCCGTGTCGTACACACCAAGGACCACGGGACCGGCCGACGGCAGCCGGCAGGTGATCTCCGTGACCGGGTTGAAGGGATTGGGCGCGCAGGACAATTCCAGCCGGTTCGCGCCGGCGACGTTTGCGCCCCTGCCGTCCGAGGGATCGTTGATCCTGGCCACGGCCACGCCGGGCGCGCCGCCCTCGGGCCGCTCCAGCGCGGCCAGCCGGGACTCGGCGCCCAGGGCGACCAGCGGGAGCGGGACCGCCAGCGACTCTTCGGCGTCGCGGTTGAGGTGGATATGGGCCGGCCGGTCGTCGAGGACCTGCAGCCGCAGCGTGAGCAGCTCGACGCCGCCGCCGGCCGCCGGGCACGGCGCGGCCGTGCCGACCAGGAAGCGCGGCGCCATCAGCAGGTTGATGCTGTCGACCGGGTAGACGTACTCGCGCACCAGCAGGTTGTCGGACAGCGACAGCTCGCACTGCCAGCCGCGCACGTCCTGCGCGGCCGCCGCTCCCGTCACCAGGAGGTGGGCCTCGAAGACCTCGCCCGGCGCGACGTCCAGCGACCGCTTGCTACCCGCCTCGTCGAAGTAGATCCCCAGGGTGCCGAGCGCCAGATCATCGGCGGCGGCGGCCGCGCCCGCGGGGCAGGTCGCGCCGACCGCTCCCGCGAGCAGCGCCACGTCCGAGAGGTTCACGTCACCGTCCCAGCGGAAGTCGAAGGCGTAGTCATAGGCCCCGAAGTAGGCCGTCGCGAACGGAGGGATGTCGGCCAGCGAGACCTGGAGGTCGCCGTTCGCGTCGGGGCTGTTGAAGCCCACGTTGAAGGACGGCGACATGGCCACGCCGTCGACGTAGACGCGCGTCCGTTCACCGGCGCTTGGCCGCGAGTGATTGCCGCCGGCGACCGGCAGCGTGAACGTCGTGTTGCCGGACCCGTTCGTGGGACCGTCGGCGATGGCGCCATCAACGCAGGTCAGCAGGCCGCCCAGCGTCGTCCGCAGCGCCAGGTTCTCCGCCGGGACGCCGCTGAGCACGTTGCCAAGCTCGTCGGTCACCCGCACGGAGATCACGGCGTTCGCGCGGGCGCCGCCATACAGGTAGCAGTTCGACAAGGGATCGCCGCCGCGGTCCGGCACCGTGTAGACGGACACCGCGGAACCGGTCGCGATGGAGGGAGTGCCCAGGCGCCGACCGTCGTCCCGGTCGAAATAGGCCTCCCAGCCGGCGCCGCCGATCCAGACTGCGCCGTGCGCCCAGGCGTTGCTGCCCGTCGGGGGAATATAGTCCAGGGCAAGACTGCGGCCGGTGAACAGGTCCTCCTCGTTGAGCTGCTGGTGCGGCACCCAGGCCGCGGTCGCCGGCCCGGTGCCGTATTCCCGTCGCGTGTACCAGACCTTGTCCGGCTCGCCGATCTCCTCGCCGTAGGTGCAGGCGAAGCCGCCGCCGTTGCGGGCCGCCAGGTCGAGCCGGGAGACGTTGCGGCCCTCGGAGGCGCCGACGATCGTACCATAGGCCCAGGCGTTGCCGCCGTCGTAGGAGACCTGGTACATGATCTGGTCCGCGGAGGCCGTACCGGTATTCTCGCAGGCCACCATGATGCGGCCCTTGTAGGCTGCGATCGCGGTGGACCCGTTCAGGTTGATGCCCAGGTTCAGGTTGACGACGTCACCGTCGTCGACCTTCACCACGTGCAGCTCGTCCAGCGTGCTGCGATAGGAGAGGAAGAGGAAATGCTCACCTGATACGGGCGTGTTCCAGTGCGCGTCGAGGGCGGACTCAGCGTCCGTCACGCCAAGCGAGATCCCGTTCCAGGTCGTGCCGGCCTGGGTCGCCCATCGGAACTCCAGGGTGTCGTCGGCAAGCAGGCCCACGACGTACACGCGGTTGTTGTACGCGTCCGCGTTCGTTTCCACGCTCAGGTCCTCGATGGCAACACCCATGTCGAACGCTGTCGTCCAGAAGTAGCCGTTGTCCTGCAGGCCGTCCGCGACGTTGAAGCGCCGCACCCGGGCCTCGGACTGCGCAACGGTGCCGGTGGCCGTGTAGGCGACCCAGAAGTAGCCGGCCACCACGCGGCCGTGCACCTCGGGGACCTCCTCGCCGAACCAGGAGAAGGTCTCCGACCAGGAAAGCCCGTTGTCGGTCGAGAGGTTGACGCTCCACTGCGTGCCGGGGTCGGGATCATCGTACGCCAGGGCAACGAAGAGATTCGCCGTGCCCGCATCGTGGTCCAGAGCGAGCGCCTTGACCTGGGTCTGCGGCGACACCGGCCTGTCGGTCGCCCACACGGCCGCCGCAACGTCGCGCGGCGTCCGCCAGGACACGGCGGCCGCCAGTCCCGGCGCCTGCCCGGATTCCTCCAGCCTCCGCAGCCGCTCGACAGCGGTCGCGAACGCGCCGGCGTTCCAGAGCTCGTCGATGGCCAGCGCCTCGGCGCGCGCCGAGGCCGGCGTGCGCGGCGGGAGTTCGAGGGCCAGCTGGGCGTTGAGGCGGTCGGCGGCGGAGAGGGCCGCCAGGCGCTGCCAGAGCGGGACGACCGGACGCTTGACCTCATCGCCACGCGACGCGGCGTCATCCCGGGCAGGTGTCGCAGCCGGTGCCGCCGGCCCGCGGTCGATGTCGATCGGCGCGAACTGATCGCCGTCGGGCACGGCGTCGCGCACCGTCAGGTTGCGGATCTTGGGATGCTCGTACGCTGGAGGGGAATCCTTGGCCGGGCTTCCGCTCGGCTGCGCCTGCCCGATTCCCGCGCACAACAGGAGCGCGGCCACCAGCAAGCTGCCCGTGAAGTACCGTTGCGGTCGACTCATGGTCCTGCCTCCCCCGATTGACGGCTTGAGGCTCGGGTCGGCTTCCCCGTTGGCTGTGCGCCTGACTGTGAACATCGACGGGAGTTCAAGCGCCGCGGATCCCCGAGCGCCCGTCACTGCCGTTTCTTCCCCCGCGGGCCACTGTGTCGGTCCGCCGGATCCCCGCGGCAACGACCCGGACATTCTAGCGGCGTCCGGCGCCGCAATCAACGGGGCTGCGAGGCGTGGAAGCGTTCACATCGCGTCAGCCGCGGGTTGTCATGATCCCGGATGGGAACTGTGCGGATTCCGGAGCGCGAGCTGAGCGCCGCTTGGCCGCCGACTGTGGCAACCGCCCTGCGTGACGGCCCAGCCTACCGTGGCAACTGTGGAGTCCGGCGGCGGGGCCCCGGCTTCAAGCCACCTCGGCCAACATCCGCATCGCAGCCGTCAGCTGCCCGTCGCTGAGATACGGCGCGGGGCCGAAGCGCAGCGTCGCGCCGCGACTGTCGGTCAACACGCCGCGCTCCCTCAGCGCGGCGCAGAGCCGGCCCGCATCGGGCGCCGCCAGGGCCAGGAAGCCACCGCGATCGCCCGCAGGCACGTCGTCCAGCAGGCGCACGACACGCGGATCGAGATCAAGCTCCCGGAACGTGTCGATGAGCAGCCCCACCTGGTGCCGCGAGACCTCGCGCAGGAAGGCCGGCGCCAATCCCTGCGCCGCGAAGAAGTCCAGGACCGCCGCGCCGCGGTAGGCCGAGGTGGGGTCGAAGGTGGCCCCGGCGAAGCGCGCCGCACCCTTGCCGTACCTGACGGCGCCGGGAGTTTTCGCCGCGGCAAGCCCGCCGAACTCGGCGAACCAGCCGGTCAGGACCGGGCGCAATTCGCAGCCGGGCGGCGTGCGCAGGAAGCAGTTGCCCTCTCCCATCTGCAGGTACTTGTAGCCGCCGCCGACCACGTACGCGCCGTCCAGGCCCAGCGCCCGCAGCGGGAAGGGAACCGCGCCCAGGGCGTGGTAGGCATCGACAAGCAGCGCGGCGCCGTGACGTTCACAGGCCGCGGCCACCCGGTCCAGCCCCGGCACCAGCAGTCCCCGCTCGAAGAGGACCGCCGACACCAGCACCGCGGCGGTGCGATCGTCGACCTGCGCCTCCAGCTTCCCGGCGATGTCACCCACCGGGCAGGCGGAGACCTTGACGACTTCGACCACGCCCTCCTCGTCCAGGCGGTCGAGCTGTCGACGGATCGTGTGGAACTCGCCGTCCGTCGTCAGCAGGCGCGGACGCTCGCGCAACGGAAGCGCCGACAGGAAGCGCACGACCAGCTCGTGCGTGTTGGCGCCCAACGTCACGTCGCCGTCGGTGTCCTCGAGCAGGGCCGTGAAACCGCGTGCCACGCGCTCCACCTTCGCGAACGCGGCGGGCCACTTGTCGTCGACCATCCGCGCAGCGTCCAGCCAGGCTTCCTGCTGCGCCACAAGGCCCGCGTCCGGCCAGGCCTGGTGCGAATGCCCGGTCAGGAGCAGGCGCTCGGCCACGCGGAACGACGCGTAGTGGGGGGACAGCGCGTTGGGCGATCGTCGCAGGGCGGCCAGGGTGTGCGGCATGGGGCGGTCTCCGCGGAGAGGGTCGTTGGGGGTACCGGGAGCAACCGGATGTGATCTGATGAGTTCTGGTGCAGGATAGTCCAGCGTCGGGTGGCGGGCGAGGTCTCTCGTCGACGATCGGGGCGATGGCTTCGCCGACCGCTCTCGCGGTTCATTCATTGATGACGATATCGATTCTCTTTGTCACATGGGCGCATTCATGGCTGCGTTCAGCGGGTTGCGCCGGCGCCTCGCGCGCAGGGTCCCCTCACCGCGCCTTGATTCCCGCCTCCCGCAGAAACTGGCTCCCCCGCCCCCGGCTGTGCACGATATCCAGCTCCCGCCGCGCCCGGGTCAGCGCCACGTAGAACAGCCGCCGCTCGTCCTCCAGCCCGCCGCCGGCCTCCACGCCCGGCCGCAGCGTGCGCGCCAGCGGGAACTGCCCCTGGTCCGCGCCGACCAGGATCACGCGATCCCACTCGCGCCCCTTCGAGCCGTGGACCGTGGCCAGTTCGACCGCACCCGCCTCCACGAGCGCCGCCAGCGGCGCGCCGCCGGCCGCACCCACCGCCGCGAGCAGCCGTCCCGTGCGCGAGAGCACGGCCGTCGAGCCGCGCGGTTCGCGTGCCTCCATGGCCAGCGTCGCCGCGAAGCCCGCCATCGCCGAGGGCTCCGGCTGCGCCCAGGCGCGGATGAGCCCGCGTTCGCGCACGCCGGCCAGGAGCGGCTTGCTGAACCGCTGCCGGTTGTGCCGGATGAGCCGCCGCGAGGCGTGCGTGATGTCCCTTCCGCACCGGTAGTTGCGCACCAGCGGGTAGCGTTCCAGCCCCGGGTAGTCCTGGTCCAGCTCGATCACGCGTTGCACCGCGGCGCGCCGCCAGGCGTAGATGCACTGGTCCTCGTCGCCGACGCAGAACAGCGAGTCGTGCGGGGCGGCCAGCAGCCCGATCAGCAGCGCCTGCGCGGGCTCGATGTCCTGGTACTCGTCCACCAGCACGCGCTCGTAGCGCGCCTGCCACTTCGCGCGCACAGCGGCGTCCTGCTGCAACACGCGAATGGAGGCAAAGATCAAGTCGTCGAAGTCCCGCCTCTCCGTCCTGTGCAGGTGCTGTTCGTGGAGCTCGTAGAGCCGCGCCAGCAGGCGTGCCCGCGCACCGCCCGGCGCCTCGGGGTCCAGCTTCGCCGCGCGCTCACTCGCCTCGTCGGGCGTGATCATCAGCTTGAGCTTGAACAGGCTGACCGCGTCCTGCGCCGCGGCCGCATCCAATCGACCGCCCCGCGGGTAATCCGCGCGGGCGGCGGCCGCCAGGTCGCGCCACACGGCGTCCTCCAGCGTGCCCAGGTCGCCGCGCAGCCGCCCCTCCTCCTTCAGCAGGCGCAGCCCCAGCCCGTGGAAGCTGTGCACACCGATGCCGGGGATGCCCGCCTTGTCCAGGCGCGCGGCGATCTCCACGCAGGCGTCGTGGTTGAACGTCGAGCAGAGGATGCGTTCGGCCGCGGTGCCGCGCCGCCGCAGCTCGCGCACGCGCTCGACCAGCACCGTCGTCTTGCCGCTGCCGGCCGGGGCGATGACCTGCACGACGCCATCGCCGGCGGCCACGGCCGCGTTCTGCTCCGGGTCCAGGCGCGGAACCAGGCGCGGCGCGGTGTCGCCGCGGCGTGACAGGCGGCGGGCCAGCTGTCGCCAGCGCGGAACCGGCGGCGGCGGCGGCGGCACCAGGATGGGAACCTCGTACACGGACGCCAGGTGGCGCAGCCGTTCGAGCGTCCAGGGGCAGCCCCACGCCGGCTCGCCGAACGCCGCGGCATCCAGGTCGGTCCACCGGCGATCTGCGACCAGGCGCAGGTGGCAGCCGGCGCGGAAGGCGGGCTCGAGTACCAGGCCGAGCAGCAGGCGCAGGTCCTCCGCCGTCGCGCAGGAAACCCCCACCACGGCCACGCGCGCATGGCGCGCGTAAGCCACCAGCAGCGGCGCGACGGGATTGCGCAGCGACGAGCGCGACGCCCCGCGCGGCCGCAGCGCAGCGGCCCGGCGCACGAGGTGGCCGAAATCGAGGACCTCCCAGTTCCCGCCGTCGCAGCGGGATGGCGGTGCCCCGCCGACGCACCACTCCAGCACGCGGCGGCGACCCTCTCGCCCGGCACCCGGCGAATCGCTCAAGCCTGTCCTCCCGACCGCGATACATAGATGACCGTAAGAGTCCTGTTTTGCGCGTGCGTGTTCAATCACCACGTCGCCACGTCATCGAGGGAGTACGCGCGATGTCTTCGCTGCACCGGGAGACCGCCCCCGACCGCCCCAGGTACCGCCACCGCACGGCAATGGCGGTCCTCGCGACGGCGGCACTGCCGATCGCGGCCCTCGCCGATGGACTGACGGTGACGGTGGCCGACCAGGCCGGGCACCCCGTGGCCGACGCGGTGGTCATGCTGGAGCCCGCCGCCGGCCAGGGCGTCGGCACCTGGCTACCGCCCGCCCCGGTGATGGCGCAGCGGGGCGTGCTCTTCGAGCCGTTCGTGCTGCCGGTGCGCGTCGGCGCAACGGTGTCGTTTCCCAACCTCGACGACATCCGGCACCACGTGTACTCGTTCTCGCCGGCGCGGCGCTTCGAGCTGCGCCTCTACGGCAAGGACGAGACCAAGACGGAGGTCTTCGACAAGTCGGGCGTCGTCGCGCTCGGCTGCAACATCCACGACAACATGCTCAGCTACATCCTGGTCACGGCGCACCCGGTGTACGCCACCACCGACGCCGCCGGGCGCGCGCGCTTCGCCGGACTGCCGCCGGGACAGTGGATGACGTTCGCCTGGCACCCGGACCTCGAGGGCGATCGCGGCGAGCGCGCCGGTCCTGCGCTCGTCGCGGCGAAGGACGGCGGCGCGGAGACGGCGATCCGCCTCGACCTGCGCGCGTCGCGGCGCGGGCAGCGGGCCCCGCAGGAAGGGGCGTACCACTGAGCCGCTCCATCCGCTTCCAATCACGGCTGACGCTGGTCTACGTCGCCCTCTTCCTTGCGGTCCAGGGGGGCGTCCTGGTCGCGTTCACCTCGTCGGTGCCGCCGGGCGTGCGGGACCAGGTCGAGGACCAGCTCGCCGCCTCCGCGCGCGTCTGCGAGCGCGTGATGGCCGAGCGCGTGGCACAGCTCGCGGTCAGCGCGCAGTTGCTGGCGCGGGACTATGGCTTCCGTGACGCCGTCGCCACGACCGACGGCCCGACGATCCGCTCCGCACTGGGGAACCAGCAGCGGCGCATCGGCGCCGACCTGGCCGCCGTGATCGACCTGGACGGAGCCGTCGTCGCCGCCCTGGCGGCCGGGGGCGCCCCGGCGGGGTTCGCGCCCGGCGAGCCGCGCCTGCCGGCCGCGCTCCTGGCGCAGGCCGAGGCGACCGGCTCGGCCGCGCGCGTCGTCGCCCTGTCCGATCGTCTCTACCAGGTGGCGGTGGTGCCGGTGATGGCGCCGGTGCCCATCGCCTGGATCGTGCTCGGCACGGAACTGGACTCCGCAGCCGCGCGCGACATCACGGCCCTCTCGCCCATCGCGCTGGACCTGGCGTTCCTGGCGCGCGCGCCCGACGGCCGGCTGCGCCTGGTCGCCGCCTCGGCCGAGGACCCCGCGCTGTCCGCGTTCCTGTCCGGCCCGGACCTGGGCCCCGGCGACCGGCTGCTGCGCGACACCCGCGAGGTCGACGGCCACCTGTTCCGCGGTCTGCCGCTGGTCAAGGGCGAGGCGGACCCGGAAGCCGTCGCCGTGATCCACTACCCCCTGGAAGTCGCGATGCGCGGCTACGCGCGCCTGGTGGCGATCCTGCTGCTGGTCACCGCCGGCGGGCTGGTGGTGCTGCTCGGGGGCAGCGTCCTGGTCTCCCGCGGCGTCACCCGTCCGCTGCGCGAGCTGGCGCGCGCCTCGCGCCAGGCGGCCGAGGGCGACTACCGCGAAGTGCCGGCGCCGGCGCGCGACGTGGAGTTCAACGACCTCACCGACGGCTTCAACCAGATGATCGCGGCCGTGAAGGAGCGCGAGCAGCGCATCCTCTTCCAGGCCTGCCACGACGCGGAGACCGGCCTGCCGAACCGCGTCGACTTCGAGCGCCGGCTGTCGGCGCAACTGGAATCCGGGCCGCCGGTCTCGGTGGCGCTGGTCGAGATCGGCAACCTGGCCGACCTGCGCGTGGTCCTGGGTCACGCCCAGACCAACGAACTGTTGGCCGCCGTGGGCGAACGCCTGGCCGGTCTGGCCGGCACGGCGGCGGCGAGGCTGTCGACCGACACGTTCGCGCTGCTGCTCGTCGACGGCGAGCGCGCGGGCTCCGGCACCGGCGACACGACCGGCGACGCCGATCGCGACCGCCGCGTGGAGGGCCGCGCCGCGGTCATCCGCAACTCGTTCCTGGCCCCGTTCACGGTCGGCGACCTCACCGTGGACGTGACCGCGCGGCTGGGACTCGTGTCTCACCCGCGCGACGGCGCCGACATCGCCTCGCTGCTGCGCCACGCTCACGCCGCCCTGGACGGCGCCCGCCGCCATCCGCAGGGCCTGGCCTGGTACGACCCCGCCGACGAGACGTCGCGGGCGCGCCGGCTGTCGCTGATGAGCGACCTCCGGCAGGGACTGGCCAACGGCGAGGTGACCTTCGCCTACCAGCCGAAGCTGGACCTGGCCAGCGGCACCGTGACCGCGGTGGAAGCCCTGGTGCGCTGGCGCAGCCCGACGCGCGGCTTCGTCGC
>JAYRFB010000187.1:0-11731 GCA_041908585.1 Candidatus Krumholzibacteriia bacterium | reverse complement strand
GGGAATTCGTGGCGCAGCTTCTCCCGCCGGAGCTTCTCGTCGGTGATTCCTGGCGGGTGATCAGCCCTTCGATTCGGCTCCGTCCGGAACCGGGGCGCGGCCGGTACGCCACCCGGGCGTCCGAGGTGAGCAGGGACACGGCGCCCTCGGCCAGCGAGCGGTCGAAGCGCTGGGCTGCCGTGCGCTCGGCCGCGGCCAGGGCCTCGTTGCTCTCGGCGTAGCGATCGGCATAGTGCAGAACCAGGCCGCGCTCGAGCCAGGCCAGCAGCTGGTCGGAGCCGCCGCCGTTCTCCTCGATCGTGCGCAGCGCGCCCTCGAAGTCGCCCGCCGCGAGGCGCGGCCGCAGGTCGGCCATCCGCGCGCTGTAGGTCGCGCAGCCGCCGCCGGCCAGCAGCGGCGCCAGCAGCGCCAGGCAGGCTGCCGCCCGGGTCGCCGCGCCCCGCGCGCGCGCCACCCCCGACGGCGGGCCGGCGGCCCGGGGAGGACGCCGGCCGCCGGGAGCGAATCCGGGAACCTTCACCTCAGCCCTTGACGTACTTCTTGATCTTCTCGAAGCCCGCCCAGAGCTTCGTGTTGTCCTCGAGGTCCACCAGGTAGCAGTCGACCTGGTAGTAGCGCACCGACTCCTTGCCCTCGCGATCGATGATCTGGTTGATCTCGCCGATCAGCATCACGTCGGCGCCCTTCTCGCGACCCCACTTCTTCATCGTCTCGGGCGAGGAGAATTCCTGCTGGTCGGCGCGCTCCTCGCGCACCTGCTCGCGCTCCTCGGCCGAGGCCACGACGCGCACGCGGCCGCCGTTGATGAAGTCCCGCTCCAGCTGGTCGACCAGCGTCTTCGTGGCGATGTGCTCGGCCGTCTTGTTGCGCACCGGCGCCACGATCAGCGTCGGCTTCTTGCCCTTCTCGGCCAGGAAGTTCTCGATCCACGCCCCGCGCTGGATCTGTTCGGCAAGGGCCGCCGAGACCGTCTGGGCGTCGGTGTCGTTCCAGTTGCCCGACAGGTCGATCTGCTCGCCGGCGTCGGTCCGGATGACCTCCTTGCCGCCGCCGCAGCCGGCCAGCGCCAGCAGCGCCGCGGCCACCAGCATGAAACGCGCGATGTTCCCGGTCATTCGCCTGCCTCCTTGATCTGGCGCCACACGCGTTCAGGGGTGGCGGGAATCCGGTAGATTCGGACCCCCACCGCGTCGCAGATGGCATTGACGATGGCCGGCGCCGGCCCGTCGATGGGCACCTCGCCGGCCGCCTTGGCCCCGAAGGGGCCGCTCGGTTCCTCGGTCGGAACCAGTATCGTGACCATCTCCGGCATGTCCAGCGCCGAAGCGATCTTGTAGTCCAGGAAGTTCGGGTTCCGCACGCGGCCGGCGGCGTCGACGATGACCTCCTCGAACAGGCCATAGCCGATCGCCTGCGCCACGGCGCCCTCGACCTGGCCCTCGACCAGGTCGGGGTGCACGGGCGTCCCGCAATCCACCGCCGAGACGAAGCGGCGCAGGAAGACCTCGCCGGTCTCCGGGTCCACCTCGACGTCGGCGAACTGGGCCGCGAACGGCGGCGGCGACTCGTTGGAGAGGTGGCTGGCGGTGGCCATCGGCTGCACCTTCGCCTGGTACAGCGCGTGCGTGGCCAGCTCGGCCATGGTCCAGGCCCGGCCGCCCGGCCCGGTCACCAGGCCCCCGGCGAACGCGACTTCCGCCGCCGCGCAGCCCCAGCGCGCGGCGGCGATGCCGGCCAGCTGGTCCCGCACCTCCCGGGCCGCCTTCAGCACGGCGCCGCCCGAGACGTAGGTGGTGCTCGAGGCGTAGGCCCCGACGTCGAACGGCGTCAGGTCGGTGTCCGAGCTAAGCACGCGCACGTCCTCGTAGCGGATGCCCAGCTCCTCGGCGCAGATCTGCGCCAGCACCGTGTCGGAGCCCTGGCCGATGTCGGTGGCCCCGACGGCCAGGTTGACCGAGCCGTCCTCGTTCAGCTTGACCGTCGCGGCACCCCAGTCCACGCCCGCGATGCCCGAGCCCTGCATGGCCAGCGCCAGGCCCAGGCCCCGCCTGAGGTGCGGGGCCGACGGGGCGCGCTTGCGTCCCCAGCCGATGGCCTCGCAGCCCAGATCGATCGCCTTCTCCAGCCCCGTGCTGCGGATGACGCGCACCAGGCCTTCCTTCCCCTCGCCCAGCTTGGCCGACAAGGGGTCGGTGTCGCCGAGGCGGATGTGGTTCTTCCGCCGCAGCTCGAGCCGGTCCATGCCCAGCACCCGGGCCACCTCGTCGATGTGGCACTCCAGCGCGAAGCAGCCCTGCGGCGCGCCGTAGCCGCGGAAGGCGCCGCTGATCGGGTTGTTCGTGTAGAGGCAGGTGACCTGGAAGTGGATGTTCGCGCAGGGGTACATCGGCAGCACCTTCTGCCCCGTGTTGCCCTGCACGGTCAGCGCGTGGCTGCCGTAGGCGCCGGTGTCGGCGGTCACGCGCATGCGGTTGGCGACGATGGTGCCGTCGTTCATGACGCCGGTGGTCATGACGATGCGCTGCGGATGCCGCACGCGCGCGCAGACCAGCTCCTCCTCGCGCGTGAACTCAAGGCGCACCGGCCGCCGCGTGCGCAGCGTCATCAGCGCGACCAGGTCCTCCAGCACCATCTCCTGCTTGTCGCCGAAGCCGCCGCCGACCCGCGGCTTGATCACGCGGATGTCGGCTTCCTTCAGCTCGAGGATCCGCGCCAGGATGCGGCGCAGGTGGAACGGCACCTGCGTGCTGGTCTTCACGACCAGGCGGCCGTCCTCGTCCAGCCAAGAGATGGCCACGTGCGGCTCGATGTGGCTGGCCTGCACGCGCGGCAGCCAGTAGGTGCGCTCGACGACGTGGTCACAGGTCCGCAGCGCCGCCTCGACGTCGCCGACCTGCTTGTCGATGCGCGCCGCCACGTTGGTGCGGCCACCCTCGGCGATGCCGCGCGGGTCGGCCTCCTCGTGGACCAGCACGTCGGTGCGCGCCAGCGCCTCGTCCATGTCCGTCAGCGCGGGCAGCACCTCGTACCGGACGTCGATCAGGCCGATGGCCTGCTCGGCGGCCTCGAGCGTCTCGGCCACGACCACCGCCACGCGATCGCCGATGAAGCGCGCCTTCGCCGGCAGGATCACGGTATCCCACGGCGATGGCTCAGGATGGCTCTGTCCGGCGCGCGTGTGCGGGATGGCCCTCACCTGCGCGTGCCAGGCGACATCGACCACGCCCGGGAGCGCCAGCGCCCGCGAGGCGTCCACGTTGACGATGCGCGCGTGCGCGTGCGGCGAGCCGAGGACCTTGGCCCACAGCATGCCCTGCGGGTGGACGTCGTCGGTGAAGACGGGCTCGCCCCGGGCCAGCTTGAAGGCATCGATCTTGGTGACGTTGCGGCCGACCTCGCTGCGCGGCCCGCCGTCCTGCCCGCGGCCGCTCATCGCGCCTCCGTCCCGCCGGCGGGAACGGCGGCCAGCGCCGCCGCCACCGCGGCCGCCGCGGCTACCGGCTTCACGTAGCCGGTGCATCGGCAGAGGTTGCCGCTGAGCGCCTCGCGGATCGCGTGCTCGCCGGGAGGCGCGCCGGCGGCGCGGCACTCCCGCAGCAGGTGGTACAGGCTGACCAGCATGCCCGGCGAGCAGTAGCCGCACTGCACGCCCGCGTGCTCGACCAGCGCCGCCTGCAGCTGCTGCATGAGCGGGTCGGCGCCGAGCCCCTCGATCGTCGTGACGCGATGGCCGTGCGCGCGCGCCGCCGCCACGACGCAGCTGTTGACCGGCTGCCCGTCCAGCAGCACGGTGCAGGCGCCGCAGTCGCCGGTCTCGCAGCCGCGCTTGGCCGCCACCAGCCCCTCGTCGCGCAGCACCGCCAGCAGCGTGGCCCCCGGGGCCGCCTCCCACCGCGCCGGCCGCCCGTTGAGCGTCAGCTCCACCTTCATGCCGCCCCTCCCTGGTCATCCGGCGCGGGTCCGTCCGCCAGCAGCCCGGCCAGCAGGCGCCGGGTGAGCACGCCCACCATCTCCCGCCGGTAGGCCGCGCCTGCGCGGTGGTCGTCGATCGGGTCGCACTCGCCGGCGGCGATCGCCGCGGCGTCCGCCAGCCGGTCCGGCGTCAGGTCCGCCACGGCCTCGCCCTCCAGCTGCGCCTCGGCCAGCATCGCCCGCATGGGCACCGGCGCCACCGAGCCCAGCGCGATGCGCACCGAGCCCAGCCTGCCGCCCGCCACATCCAGGGCCACGGCCACCTGCACCAGCGCGATGTCCTCCGCGGAACGTGTCAGGCGCCGCGCTGCCGCCCGCCGCCCGGCCGCCGCCGCCGGCAGAGCGATGCCCGCCAGCAGGCGGTCGCCGAGCACCGTGCGCCGCGGCCCGACAAAGAAGTCGTCCAGAGGCAGGCTCTCCTGGCTGTCCTCATCCACGATGTAGCAGACGGCATCGAGCGCCAGCAGGGCCGGCGCCAGGTCGGCGGACGGCAGCGCGTTGCAGAGGTTGCCGCCGAGCGTGGCCGTCGAGCGCACCGGCCGGTTGCCGCAGTGGGCGGCCGCCTCGGCCAGCAGGCCGCCGGCGTAGCCCCTGACGAAGGGATCGGTGGCCACGGCATGCAGGGTGGCGGCGGCGCCGACAAAGACGTCGCCGTCGGGCGTGCGCGCGATGGCGCCGAGGCCCGCATGGTTGATGTCCACCACGAAGTCGCACCGCGGCGGGAAGAGGAACAGGTCGGTGCCGCCGGCGATGTAGACACCCTTGCCGGGTCCGCGGCGCAGCATCGCCACGGCTTCGCCCGGGCTGCCCGCGATCCGGTACTCCTTGAGGTCCCACATGGCGTTCTCCCTCGGCCTTGGGTCCGGCTGGACGGCCAAGTATACTGTAACGCGCGCGGCGATCAACCGCCGCGCGCCACCGCGGAGAAAGCCATGGCCTCGCCTCGGAGATTCCTGCTCGAGAACGCCGCCACGCTGGTGACCATGGACGATGCCGGCGAGGTGCTCACGGACGCCTGGGTCGCGGCGCGCGACGGGCTGGTCACCGCCGTTGGCCGCGGCGCGCCGCCCGCGCTGGTCGACGGCGCCCCCCTGGCCGAGTTCACGCGCTTCGATGCGCGCGGCTGCGTCGTCCTGCCCGGGCTGGTCAACACCCACCACCACCTCTACCAGACGCGCACGCGCGCCTGGCGCGGCGCCGTCGACAGCGAGCTCTTCCCCTGGCTGCGGACGCTCTACCCGGTGTGGGCGCGCCTGTCGGACGAGGACTTCCACCGCGCGGCCGTGGTCGGCTGCCGCGAGCTGCTGCGCTCCGGCTGCACGCTGACGACGGACCACCACTACCTGTTCCCGCGCGCCGCCTCGCCGGGACTCCTCGACATCGTCATCGAGGCGGCAGTCTCGACCGGCATCCGCTTCCACCCCACGCGCGGCTCGATGAGCCGGTCGGTGAAGGACGGCGGCCTGCCGCCGGACGACGTCGTGCAGGACGCCGACACGATCCTGGCCGATTGCGAACGGGTCATCGCCCGCTGGCACGACCCGCGCCCGGGGGCCGCCGTGCGCGTGGCGCTGGCGCCGTGCTCGCCGTTCTCGGTGGACCCCGACCTGATGCGCCGCACCGCCGACCTGGCGCGACGCCACGGCGTGCGGCTGCACACGCACCTGGCGGAGACGCGCGACGAGAACAGCTACTGCCAGGGCACCTACGGCTGCCGCCCCCTCGACTTCCTCGAGCAGGTGGGCTGGCTGGGCCCGGACACCTGGCTGGCGCACGGGATCTGGTTCGACGACGACGAGATCGCGCGGCTCGGCCGCGCCGGCACGGGCATCGCCCACTGCCCGTCGTCGAACATGCGACTGGGCTCGGGCATCTGCCGCGTGCGTGACCTGCGCCGCGCCGGCAGCCCGGTCGGCCTGGCCGTCGACGGCTCGGCCAGCAACGACAGCTCGAACCTGCTGGCCGAGCTGCGCCAGGCGTTGCTGCTGCACCGCGTGCTGGGCGGCGCCGGGGCGATGACCGTGCGGGAGGTGCTGGAGATGGCGACGCTGGGCGGCGCGCGCTGCCTCGGCCGCGAGGACGTCGGCGCCGTGGTCCCCGGGCGCGCCTGTGACCTGGCCGTGTTCGACCTGGCGGCGATCGGCTATGACGGCGCCGATGACCCGGTGGCCGCGCTGCTGCTGTGCCATCCCGAGCCGGCGCGGGCGACGATCGTCGGCGGGCGCGTGGCCTACGACCGGGACCGCGACGACCCGGGAGCCCGCTGACCGGGACTGCCGCCGCTGCGCGCGGGCAGGCCGCCCGTGCCCAGCGTGCCGGCATGGATCGCCCCCAGCGTCAGCAGCGCGCCGGCAAGCTGCAGCGGCAGCAGCGTCTCGCCGAACAGCAGCCAGCCCCAGACCGTGGCCAGCACCGGCTGCAGCAGCAGCACCAGCCCGCCGGTCGCCCCGCGCACCCGCGGCAGCGCGCTGGCGATGGCCCACCAGCCGGCCGCATGCACGCCCGCGCCCAGCGCCACGAGCGACAGCCAGGCCGGCGCGGTGCGAGGCACGAAGGCATCGTGCTCGAACAGGCAGATGAGCCCGCTGCTGAGGGCGCCGCCCAGCGAGAGCCAGGCGACGATCGTCACCGGCGACAGGACCGGCTCGAACCGGCCCAGGCGCCGCGTGGTGAGCAGGTACGAGCCGTAGGCCAGGCCGGTCGCCAGTCCCAGCAGGACGCCGCGCAGGTGATCGCCGCTCAGCGCGATGTCGCTGCCGACGCCCGCCACCAGCGCGACGCCGAGAAGGCCAGCCGCCGCCGCGGCGAAGAACCGCGCGCGCGGCCGCTCGCCCATGAAGGCCCAGTTCAGGACGGCGGTGTTGAAGACCTGCGTGCTGGCCAGGATGGTTGCCAGCCCGGCGCCCACCAGCGCGATGGAGCGGTGCCAGAGGTAGAGGTCGGCCGTGAAGATGGCGCCGCCCAGCAGGGCCAGCAGCGCCGCGCGCGGCGGCAGCCGCCACGGTCTTCCCGCCAGCGCGGCCGCCGAGAACATCGTGATCGTCCCGGCCAGCAGGCGCCAGAACGCGATCGAGGTCGGACCCAGCCCCTCGGCGGCGGCAAACTTGACCAGGATCGCCGCCCACGAGATGCAGACGCCGCCGAACAGGAGCAGCACCGCGGTGGGCAGCTGGCGGCGGTGCGTCGCGGGTGCGGTCAAGGGTACCTCCGGCGGCGCACGATAGCACCGGCCAGCGGAGTGGGCAATGCGTCCCGGGCAGCGCGGGCCGCCTGGCGCCGCGGGGCCCGGCGTCGCGGCTCAGGTGTCGGACCCACTCTCCGCCGGCACCGCCGGTCGCACCGCGAACGTCTTCTCCTTGCGGATCTCCACCGTGCCCGGCGGCGCGCCCTTCGGCTTGCTGACGAAGCGCGCGCGGGTGCCGCTGACCGAGACCTGCGTGGACTCGCGCTTGCGGCTGTGCCAGGCGGCGATCGCGGCGGCCGCCTTCACCGTCTCGTTGTCCGGCTCCTGCCCCGCCGGCACCTGCAGCACGACATGGCTGCCCGGCAGCCCGCGCACGTGGAACCACCAGTCGTTGGCCTTGGCGACCTTCAGCGAGAGGCGGTCGTTGTCCTGGTCGGTCTTGCCGGCGAGCACGGTCCAGCCGCCCGGCAGCGTGTAGCGCCAGGCGCGGACCGGCGCCCGCTCGGGCTTCTCCGGGCGCGGCACGCTCAGGCTCCCGCCGCGGCGCGGCGGCCCGTCACCGTCAGGCTCCAGATGCCGGTGCCCCCCTCGCGGAAGGCCTGCACGGCCGCGGGCGGCGCCGCGGCCTCGAGCAACTCGTCGGGCAGCTCCAGCCGGCGGCGGCGGCGAACGGCGATGTCGCGGAAGCCGGCGCCCGCGACGGTCGCCAGGTATTCCTGCTCCTGCTGCGCGCCTGCCACGCAGCCGACGTACATCATCGCGGCGCCGCGCAGGTCATCGGGCAGCTCGCCGGTGATCACGATGTCCGACACGGAGAAGCGGCCGCCGGGGCGCAGCACCCGGTGCATCTCGGCGAAGGCGCGCGCCTTGTCGGGCACCAGGTTCAGCACGCAGTTGCTGATGACCACGTCGACGCTCGCATCTTCAATGGGCAGCTGCTCGATCTCGCCGAGGTGGAACGTCACGTTGTCCGCGCCCAGGCGCGCGGCGTTGGCGCGCGCCTTCTCGACCATCTCCGGAACCATGTCGACGCCGATCACCCGCCCCTGCGGCCCGACCAGGGCGCGCGCGACGAAGACGTCGTTGCCGGCGCCGCTGCCGAGGTCCAGCACCGTCTCGCCCGGCCGGATGAAGGCGCCGTCGGTCGGCAGGCCGCAGCCCAGGCCCAGGTCCGCCTCGGGCACGTAGCCCTCCAGCGTCTCGTAGCCCTCGGCGAAGTTCACCCCCGCCGGCGGCGAGCAGGCGCCGCCCGGCCCGCAACACCCCGCCTTGCCGGTGGCGCCGGCGATCTCGCCGTACTTCTGCTTCACGATCTGCTTGATGTCCCGCTCCGCGTTCGTGTCCACGTCAGTCCTCCCGCGGCGTGCCGCCGGTTCCAAGTTCCGAGAACAGCCGCGCGAATTCGCGGCCGGCGGCCGACAGGGCCGCCTCGTCGAGGCAGTAGCAGGTGCGCGGACCGGTGACCTCGCCGCGCACGAGCCCTGCCGCCTTCAGGTCCTTCAGGTGCTGCGATACCGTTGACTGGGCCAGGGGCGAGGCGTCGACCAGGTCGCCGCAGACGCACCCGCGCCGCGCCGCCAGCACGCCCAGGATGTGAAGCCTGGCCGGATGTGACAGCGCGCGCGCCACGCGGGCCAGGGCCACGAGGTCGGTCGGGAACGAGGTCAGCTTCGCCTGCGCCATGGGGCACTCCTTCGCGGCCGCTCCGGGGCGGCGGTGATCGTATATCGTAAATATACGATTGAACCGAAAGACCCGCAAGGGGGCGCTCTTATGTATCTGGACAAATTTTCGTATCTAATGGTAAAATTGTGTTCAATGGGGAGTCCTCGAGCCAGCCGGCCGCACGGTCGGCGCGGAGCGTGCGCGATGTCGAATCTGCAAACGGCGAAGGCCCTGTTCCTGTCCGTCCTGCTGGCTGTGGGCCTGCCGGCCGCGTCATCCGGCGCCGCCGCCGCCCTTCGCGAGGCCCCGCCCCCGCGCCGCCTCGAGCCGCAGCGCCCGCTGGCCGCCCATGGCCGGGCGGACGGCTCTCCGGTGGCGGCGGCCACGGCGCAGGCCGTGGATCCCGGTGCCGCGGCCCGCCCGCTCGCGCCCGCCGCGCATCGCGCCCGGAGCACTGCCGGCACCGGCAACGCGCGCCGCACGTTCGCCGAGGAGGACCTCACCCGGCAGAAGAAGAGTTCCGCGCACCCCGACACCGCGGCCATGCGTCCGGACGCCGCGCAGCGCGAGATGCTCCGCCAGCTGACCGCGCCCGGCTTCCTGCGCGCCCGCGCCCCGCACGCTCACGCAGGCGGCGCCCGCCAGTTGGCGGCGCCCGCCGGAGCGCCGGACCGGACCGGGGCCAAGGCCAAGGCCGCGCCCTGGTCGGCCAACACGCTTCTGGCCAACCCGACCAACATGAACGACGACCACGTGACCCTGGCGACGAGCCCGGACGGCGGCGTCCTCTATGCCGCCTTCTCGGCCGTCGACCTGGGCAGCACCGACCGCGACATCCACGTCGCGCGCTCGCTGGACCAGGGCGTCACCTGGCAGGTCTGGGAGCTGCCCTCGTTCACCATCGACGAGTACCAGCCCGAGCTGGCCGTCGACGGCGGCGGCTACCTGCACGTGGCCTGGATCCGCGACGACGGCGTGATCCTGCGCTCGCGCAGCAGCAACCCGGGCGACCCGTCGTCGTGGGCCTGGGTCAAGGGCCTCAACGTGGGAGAGCCGTGCGCGGTGCCATCCATCGCGGTGTCGGGCGCCGGCGACTTCGCCAAGGTCTTCATCGCCGCCAACTGGCTGACGGTCAACTACGACTACTACCAGTACGAATGGACGATGATCTTCATGTACTCGTCCAACGGCGGCAACACCGTCACCTACGACTACTTCCTGCCCGACGGCTACCCCGACTACTGGCCCGACGTGGCGATGGACGCCGGCACCGTCCACTTCGTCAACGCCGAACAGGACGCCGAGACGGGCGAGATGGAGATCCTGATCGCGACGGACGCCTACACCGGCAGCTTCGCCAGCCCGGCCAGCTTCACCGGCTGGACCCCGAGCAACGGCGGCTACCCGCGCGTGGCCTGCCAGGGCGCCGACGTCTACGTGGCCTACCAGCTGGACTACACCGACGGCATCACCGCCGACGGCGACATCATCTACACGTACAGCGACGATGCCGCCTCGTCGTTCTACGGGCCCTACGGGCTGGTCGCCGACGAGTACGACAGCGTGGGCCCGTGCCTCTTCGTGCGCGGCGGCGTCGTCGGCTGCGCCTGGCTGGACGCGCCGAACGGCGGCGACGAGTTCCACGTCGCCACGCGCCTGGCCTCCGGGCACGGGGCGGCCGACTTCTTCGGCGACGTCGAGGTCATCACCGACGCGCCGACCGTCGAGCCGGTCTTCCATGCCGCCGACGCCGCGCTGACGGGGCAGCGCGCCCATGCGGCCTGGAGCGACCGCCGCAACTTCCCGACGCAGGGCCGCAACGTCTACACCTCGCGACGCGACCTGAAGGCCGACCTGGCGGCGTTCACGCCCGCGGGGTGGGGCGACGCGCTGGTCGCGAACCTGATCCGCGGGCAGCGCACGACGGGCTACACCGCCGCCGGCGACACCAATTGGGTCAGCTTCGCCTTCCTCAACGCCGGATTGCAGGACATCCCGCGCAGCTTCCTGATCGATCTGGAGCTGGACGGCACGACCTACGCCTCCTGGCGGCTCGACGGCGGCCTGCCCGCCGGCACCTACGTTCCACTGGAGGACTTCCCTGTGCTCGGTCCCGCCGGCATGCACACGCTGACGGTGCGCCTCGACCCGGCGGCGCAGATCCCCGAGGACGACGAGACGGACAATGCCGTCGCGCGCACCTTCGAGTTCCGCGCGGGCGCGGCGGGCCTGCGCCTGCGGCCGAGCGCGCTGGTGACGATCATCAACCCCTACCTCAAGCGCGCCGAGGCGCTGCGGCTGGCCGGCGACCCGCCGCTGCGGCATGAGACCTGGCTCGACCCGGTGGAACCGCGACTGCGCGAGGCGATGACCGCCGCCGGGCCCGACGAGCGGTTGCCGGTGATGATCGTCCCGGCCGAGCGGTTGGACCCCGCGGCCCTGGCCGCGCGCCTGCAGGGCGCCTCCCGCGCGGCGCGCCGCGAGGCGGTCACCGCCGCCGCCCGCGAGCAGGTGGCGCGCGCTCTCGAGGAACTGCGGCCGGCCCTCGCGGCCGCCGCCGGCAACGGCAAGGCCTCGCCGCCGCGCGCGCTCTGGCTGTCGGGCTCGCTGCGAACGGAACTGGCTCCCGCCGCGATCGCCGCGCTGGCCGCCGAGCCCGGCGTCGGGCGGCTCTGGCTGGATGACGTCCGCAGCCGCACGTTCGGCGGGCCCGCGGCCGCGGGCGGCGCCGACACGGCGCCCGACATAGCGCCGGACATGGCGCATGACGTGTCGCCAGACATGTCACCGGCCATGTCGCCGGACAAGGCGCTGGCCTGGCACCTGCAGGCCATCGGCGCCGACCAGGCCTGGGCGACCGGCAACACGGGCGCCGGCGTGCTGGTCGGCCACCTGGACAGCGGCGTGGCC
>JAYRFB010000186.1:0-6350 GCA_041908585.1 Candidatus Krumholzibacteriia bacterium | reverse complement strand
GGCCGCGGCCGAGCGCACGGCGGCCCAGCGCTTCGACCGCTCGCTGGCCGAAGGCGCCGTGTCCCTGCTCACCTCGGACGCCCGGGTGGCTTACCGGCCGCGCCCCTTCGAGATGGCGCTGGTGCCCTTCTACAAGGCGCTCAACTACTCCTGGCTGGGCCAGCCCGACGCTGCCGTGGTGGAGGCCCGCAGCGCCAGCCAGCTGCTGGCGCAGTACGTGGACCTCACGCTCGGCGCGGTGCGCGAGGAGGACCGCGGCGAACTGGAACGCCTGCGGAACGACGCCTTCCTGCTCTGGTTCAGCGGCATGCTCTACGAAGCCGACGGCGAGCTGAACGACGCCTTCGTGGCCTACCGCAACGCGGCGGTGGCGTTCACCCAGAACGCCGACCTGCTGGACCTGGAGCCGCCGGCGGCGCTGGCGGGCGACCTGGCGCGGACAGCCGGGCGCCTCGGTTTCGCGGAGGAGCTGCGGCAGGCGGCCGCGGCCAGCCCGGCGGTCTTCGCCGCGGCCGGCGACACCTCGGCGGACCTGGCGGCGCTGCGGAGCGCGGCTGCCTGGGTGCCCGGCCGGGGCGAGCTGGTGCTGCTGGTGGAAACCGGGGCCGTCCCCGAGCTGGGGCAGGTGCGCATCGACTTCCCGGTCTACAAGGGCGAGGACCACGACGACCGTGACCGCTGGGGCTGGTCGCTCTACGAGGGCCACAGGCGCAGCGCCTGGGGCCGCGACCGCGAGGTGGAGTACTGGGTGTCCGTCGCCGCCCCGGAGCTGCACGACGAGGCGCCCACGCCGTACGCGGGCGTGCGGGCCAGCGTCGGCGTGGCGGCCGGCAACGCCGTCGGCGCGCGGGCGGCAAACCTCCGGCGCGCTGCGCGCGTGGCCTTCGACGCCGAGAAGCCGACGATCCTCTTCCGCTCGATCCTGCGCGGGCTGACCAAGTACCTGGCGACGCGCGGCGCCGAGAAGGCCGCGGGCAAGGGAGCGGGCATCCTGGCGAACATCCTCGGCGCCGTCACCGAGCAGGCCGACACGCGCAGCTGGCTGACGCTGCCGGGCCAGGTTCACGTCGTGCGCCTGCGCCTGCCGCCGGGGCGCCATGACGTGCGGCTGGAACTGCTCGGGCCGGACGGCCGCGTCGCGGCGGAACAGGTGCTGCCCGGGATCGTGGTGCGGCCCGGGCAATGGACGTTCGAATCGCGGCGCGTGTTCTGAGGCGCCGGCTGGAGGGACCGATGGCCAGGCTCGTGGAACGACCGACGCTGATCGAGGCGGCCGGCAACCTGCCGAAGCGCATCGAGGAGTATTTCGGGCGCGTCAACACCGGAACGGCCGCCGTCAGCATCGCCTGCATGACCAGCCCGCCGGGCTGGGTCGAGCCGGGCCAGACGCCGGAGTTCGACGAGTACACGGTCGTCCTCGAGGGCAGCCTGCGCGTGGAGACGCGGGCAGGCTCGCTCGACGTGGCGGCAGGCCAGGCCGTGCACTGCCCGGCGGGGGAGTGGGTCCGCTACTCGTCGCCGGGAGGCGACGGCGCCCGCTACGTCGCGGTCTGCATGCCCGCCTTCTCGCCGGAGACCGTGCGCCGAGACGCCGATTGAACCGCCACCCGGAAAGGCAGCCGTGGAACCGCAGGTCCTGTCCCTCATCGAGAAGATCCGCGATGCCATCATCGGGGACGACCGCGCCCTGGAGGGTCCCTACGGCCCCCGACGGCTGACCTACGCTGACTACACGGCCAGCGGCCGCTCGCTGTCGTTCATCGAGGACTTCCTGCGCGACGAGGTGCTGCCCCTCTACGCGAACACGCACACCGAGACCTCCAGCACCGGCCTGCAGACCACGCGGTTCCGCGAGGACGCGCGCCGTATCATCCACGCCGCGGTCGGCGGCGGCGACCAGGATGTCGTCATCTTCTGCGGCGCGGGCGCCACCGGCGCCATCAACAAGCTGGTCGACATCCTGAACCTGCGGCTGCCTCGCGACCTGGACCTCAGGCACGGGCTGGCGGCGCGCATCCCGGCAGACCAGAGGCCGGTCGTCTTCATCGGCCCCTACGAGCACCACTCGAACGAGCTGCCCTGGCGCGAGACGATCGCCGACGTGGTGACCATCGCCGAGGACCGGGACGGCCGCATCGACCTGGGACAGCTGGAGCGCGAGCTGGAGCGCCACGCGGACCGCCCGCTGCGCATCGGCAGCTTCTCGGCGGCCAGCAACGTGACCGGCATCGTCTCCGATACGGCAGGGATCTCGACGCTGCTGCACGCGCACGGGGCCCTGGCCTTCTGGGACTTCGCGGCGGCGGCGCCCTACGTGCAGATCGAGATGAACCTGCGGGGCGGGGGCGAGTCGGGCCACCTGGCCTTCAAGGATGCGGTGTTCATCTCGCCTCACAAGTTCATCGGCGGTCCCGGCACGCCCGGCGTGCTGGTGGTCAAGCGGCGGCTGCTGACCAACACGGTGCCCACGCAGCCGGGCGGCGGCACCGTGAGCTACGTGGGGCCGGCCGGGCACACCTACCTGGCGGACCCGGCCCATCGCGAGGAGGGTGGCACGCCCGCCATCATCGAGGCCATCCGTGCGGGGCTGGTCTTCCACCTGAAGCAGGCGGTCGGCGCGGCGAACATCGAGGAGCTGGAGAAGCGCTTCGTGGAGCGCGCGATCGCGACCTGGTCGGCCGACCCGCACCTCGAGATCCTGGGTAACCTCACGGCGCAGCGGCTGTCGATCGTCTCGTTCGTCGTGCGGCGCGGCGAGCGCGTGCTGCACCACAACTTCGTCGTGGCGCTGCTCAACGACCTGTTCGGCATCCAGGCCCGGGGCGGCTGTTCCTGCGCCGGTCCCTACGGCCATCGGCTGCTGGGCATCGACCTGCCGCGCAGCGAGCGCTTCCATGCCGCGATCAACGCCGGCAGCGAGGGCATCAAGCCCGGCTGGGTTCGCGTGAACTTCAACTACTTCATCAGCGAGGCCACCTTCCGGTTCGTCCTGGCGGCCGTCACGTTCGTAGCGCAGGAGGGCTGGCGCTTCCTGCCCGACTACGATTTCGACCCGACGACCGGCGTCTGGCGGCACCGGCAGGCGCGCCGCGGCGACACGCTGAGCCTCGAGGACATCACCTGGTGCGGCGGGCGCATGGCCTACCGCTCCCATCATCGCACGGAACCCGAGAGCGCCTACGACGGCTACCTGGCCGAGGCGCACCGCCTGGCTTCCCTGCCGCGGGCGGCGATCGGCGCCGCGCCGCGCCGGCTGCCGGATGATCTGGAGGCCCTGCGCTGGTTCCCGCTGCCCGGGGAGGAAGCATGAGCGCCTATGCCGCCTGGGTCGCCGCGAACCCGTGGCTCTCCGCCGCGGCGCAGTTCGCCGTGCTGGGGACGCTGGGCGAGGTCGTGGCCGCCAGCGCCCGCCGCCGCGTGCCCGCCCTGCCGTGCGCGCCGGCGCAGCTGGCCCTGAAGGTGCTGGCGTGGGCGGTGCTGGGCCTGGTGATCAAGGCCGGGTTCACCGGCATGAAGGGCTTCACGCAGGCGCTGCTGGAGCACGGCGTGCTGCCGGCGTGGTGCGCCGCCGGGCTGGGCCACGCGCTGGCGCTCTCGGTGCTGACCAACGTCTTCTTCGGGCCGCAGATGATGGCCTTCCACCGTTGGGAGGACAACCTCATCCTGGGCCAGCGCGGCTGGAACGGGCTCGGCCGGGCGGTGCGGACCCTGGCCTGGTTCTGGATCCCCGCGCACACCGTGACGTTCAGCCTGCCGCGCGACTACCAGATCGGGCTGGCCGCGGTCTGGGGCCTGGTGCTGGGCTTGATCCTGGGCTGGGCCGGCGGCGAGCGGCGGCGCTGAGCGCGCCTCAGCGGGCCAGCACCTGCAGGGCCGCTTCCGCGACCGCGCCCACCTCGGGCAGCGCGCGGCCGGGGGCGAACACGGCCTCGTGGCAGCCGAACCGCGGCAGGTAGCGGAACGGCGGCGTGTCGAAGAAGATCCCCACCGTCGGCGTCCCGAAGGCGATCGCCAGGTTCCGGGCGCCCGTGTCGTTGGCCACGCAGAGCTCGGCGTGCGCACACCAGGGCTCCAGGGCCGCCGCCGGCGGCAGCACGGTCACGCGACCGACCGCAGCCAGTTGCGCGCGCAGCCGTTCGGCCACCGCCACCTCCCAGTCGGCCGTGCCGGCCAGCACCACCTGCGACAGGTCGGGGCGCGCCGCGGCCAAGGTGCGCGCCAGCTGCGCGAAGCGGTCGGCCGGCCAGCTCTTGCCCGGCGTCGAGGCGGTCACGAAATGCAGGACGTAGGGCGCCGCCTGGGGTCGCGGCGGGGCGGCCAGCGCGAAGTCCGGCGGCCAGCCCACCGGCAGGCCCACCGCCTGCAGCAGGTCCAGGAACGTCTCCGCTTCGTACTTGAAGCCGTTGCGCGGCACGACCAGGTCGTACAGCCGCACGTCGAGGCGGCTGCCGGCCAGCCCCACTGCCAGGCCCGGCCGGTTGAGCAGCACCAGCCAGCGCGAGCGCGCCGTGCCCGTCAGGTCGAACAGCAGGTCGTGCCTGCCGAGCTGGCGGTAGTTGCGCAGGGCCTGCCGCCACGGCAGGCCGCGCTCGACGACGTGCAGCTCGTCGGCCAGGTCGACCGGCGCGCCGCGCCGGTAGTTGCTGGCCAGCCCCAGCACGATGCGCGCGGCTGGGAAGTGGCGGCGCGCCTCGCGCAGGAACGGCCGCGTCAGGACCAGGTCGCCGAGGGCCGCGTGCTTGATCACCGCCACGCTGCGCACGGCCTGCGGGTCGATGGCGGCCAGCCGCGCCGCGGCGCCGCGGCCCGCGCGCAGGAAGGGGTCGTTCCAGAGGGTGAGCCCGCGTGACGTCGACACCGCGGTTCAGCCCGCGAGCGGCGCGTGCAGCAGCGCCACGAGCGCCTCGAGTCCCTCGCGGTCCGCCGGGCCGAACGCGTCGGGCCGGTCGGAATCCACGTCGAGCACGGCCACGATGGAGCCGCCGGCATCGCGCACCGGCACCACGATCTCGCTGCGCGAGCGCGCATCGCAGGCGACGTGCCCGGGAAATGCGTGCACGTCCGGGACCAGCACGGTCTGTCCCCGCGTGACCGCCGCCCAGCAGACGCCGTCCGGGCCCGGCAGCACGCTGCAGGCCAACGGGCCCTGGTAGGGCCCGACCACCAGCTTGCCGTCCAGGAGGCAGTAGAAGCCGGTCCAGAAGAAGTGCGGCTGCTTGTGGTGGAGCACGGCACAGGCGGTCGCCATGCGCGCGACGGGGTCGGCGGTCTTCAGGAACAGCCCGGACAGCTGTTCGTGCAGGCGGCGGTAGCGGCCCGCCAGGGCAGCCTCGGTTGCGGGCGTGTGTCCGGGTGCGGTCATCGTCGTTGGTCCTTCCGGTCAGGGGCGGGCGCCGGCCGGGGCCGGGCCAAGGTGGCGGGGCAGGTACAGGCCGCCCGGCTGGTCGTCGCACAGCCGGCCGTCCCGCACCACCGGCGCGCCGCGCAGCCAGACGTCGGTCACGCGACCGACGACCTCGCGCCCGTCCCACAGCGAGCCCTCGCGGTCGCTGCCGGGGGCGGGCTGCCAGGCATAGCGGGCCTGGGGATCGAACAGCACCACGTCCGCGTCAAGTCCCGGGGCCAGGCGGCCCTTGCGCGCGCCCAGGCCCATCAGCTCGGCGGGGCGCCCGGACAGGGACTGCTGCCAGCGCCAGGGGTCGAGGCGTCCCTCGCACACGGCCAGCGTGTGCGAGAACACGAGCCGCTCGCCGACGCCGCCGCAGCCGTTGGGCACCTTCACGAAGCCACCGGCCGCGGCGCGGGCCTTCGTCGCCAGCGCGAACTCGCAGTGATCGGTCGAGAGAAGGTCGATGGCGCCGTCGGCCAGGCCCGCCAGCAGGGCGGCACCATGGCCGGCCGGGCGCAGCGGCGGCGAGCAGATGGCCGCCAGCGCGCGCCGCTCGTCGGTGCGGTAGGCCGCGTCGTCGGCGAACAGGTGATGGAGGCAGACCTCGCCGAGCGCCGCCGGGCCCCCGTCCTCGCGGTCCGCGCGCGCGCGGCGGAGCGCGGCCAGCGTGCCCGCCGCGCTCATGTGAACGATCAGCAGCGGGCAGCCGGCCTCGCGCGCCAGGTCCAGCGCCAGGGTGGCCGCGTGCACCTCGGACTCGACCGGGTGCGCTTCCGGGTGCCAGCGCGGCGCGGTGCGCCCGGCCGCCAGCAGTTCCGCCTCGGCCTGCGCATTCAGCTCGCCCTCCTCGGCGTGCACCAGGAGCAGCCCGCCGGCGGCGGCCACGGCCGCCATCAGCGCGGACATCTCCGGCGGCGTCAGCATGAGGCGGTCCTTGTAGGCGAGGAAGCCCTTGAACGTG
>JAYRFB010000185.1:0-5062 GCA_041908585.1 Candidatus Krumholzibacteriia bacterium | reverse complement strand
GTTGGCCATGCCGCCGACGGTCTTGGTCAGCAGCTGCGGCAGGATGTCGGGGCGCTTGAGCCAGTAGGTGGTGCTGAAGGTCTGGGTGCTGAAGGATCGGCGGCAGTGTAGGCAGAGGAACCTGGGGATACGCTTCCGCTGGCAGTGACTCCAGTGGTAGCCGATGCGCTTGAATCGCCTATCGGAGCGGAACTCGCTGTGGAATCGGCACTTGGGGTTGGGGCAGTGGGGCGGAACGAAGCTGTCGGTGGATGTGCTCATGTCCGGCCCGGGCAACTGCCGGGCCGGACACAATCTCGACGGCACAACCTACATGGTGGGTGCTGCCCGCTTGGCATCGGAAGCCCGCCGCTCATACCACCAAACCAGCAACGGACTAGCGATAAAGATCGAACTGTACGTCCCAACGAACACGCCAAAGCTGAGCGCAAACGCGAAGTCCCGGATCACCGGCCCGCCCATGATCCACAGCATCACCGAGACGGTCATCGTCGTGGCCGAGGTCAGGATGGTGCGGCTGAGTGTCTCGTTGATCGAGCGGTTGATCACCTCGCGGTAGCTCTCCTTGCGGCGCAGCTTCATGTTCTCGCGGATGCGATCGAAGACCACGATGGTGTCGTTGATCGAGTAACCGACGATTGTCAGCAGCGCGGCGACGATCTGCAGGCTGATCTCCAGGTCCAGCAGCGAGAAGACACCGAGCGTCAGCGTCACGTCGTGGATCAGGGCCGCGATGGCCGCGAAGCCGTAGCGCAGCACGAAGCGGAACCAGATGTAGATGATGATGAGGAACAGGCCGGCGATGATCGAGTTGATCGCCGCCGTGCGCAGTTCGCCGCCGATCTTGGGGCCGACCGATTCCACGCGACGCAGTTCCACACCGGCCGAGGGGAACGAGGTCCGCAGGTCCGTCAGCAGGTTCTTGGCCGTGTCGGCCGCCTGGTCACCGCTGGCGCCCTTCGGGGAGGGGACGGTGATCAGGTACTCGTCGGCAGCGCCGAACTCGGTCACCTGTACCCCGGTGAAGCCGTGCGACTCCAGGCCGGCCCGCACCTGGCTGATCCCGGGGCTGGTCGCGAACTTGACCTGGACGACCGAACCGCCCGTGAAGTCGATGCTCAGGCGCGGGCCGCCGTGGATCAGCATCAGCACCAGGCTGACCAGCACCAGCGACGCCGACAGCGTGAAGCACAGCTTCATCGCGCCGGTGAAGTTGAAGTTGGCGTTCCTGAAGAATTGCAACATGTCGGTCTTGGCCTTTCCCGGGACGTCGCCCGGCTCCTGTCGTGCCGCGCGGGCGCCGCGGGGCGTCCGCACTGGCCGCCGGTGCGTCTCAGATGCTCAGCGACTGCCGGTTCCGATTGCGGGTCGCCAGGTCCATGATCGCGTGGGTCAGGACCAGCGCCGTGAACATGCTCGTCAGGATGCCGATGCACATCGTGACGGCAAAGCCCTTGACCGGTCCCGTGCCGAACCACAGCAGCACGCCGCCGGCGATCAGCGTCGTCAGGTTCGCGTCGACGATCGTGCGCGTGGCGTTCTGGTAGCCGGTCTCGACGGCGGCGCGTACCGTCTTGTCCTTCCGCAGTTCCTCGCGGATGCGCTCGTTGATCAGCACATTGGCGTCGACGGCCATGCCCACGGTCAGCGCGATGCCGGCCAGGCCCGGCAGGGTCAGCACCAGGTCGAACTGCGCCAGCACGGCCAGCAGGATCACCATGTTGGCGGCCAGCGCCAAGACGGCCACCAGACCGACCATCCGGTAGTAGAAGACCATGAACACGACGACCAGCAGCGCCCCCCACAGCGAGGCGTTCACGCCCATGCGGATCGAGTCCGAGCCGAGGCTCGGGCCGACGGTGCGCTCCTCGGCGATGGTGATGTCGGTCGGCAGGGCGCCGGCGCGCAGCAGCAGGGCCAGGTCGCTGGCCTCGGCGTTGCTGAAGTTGCCGGTGATGGCGCCGTTGCTCGTGATGCGCGACTGGATGACGGGAGCCGACGAGATGCGCCCGTCCAGCGAGATGGCCAGGAACCGCCCGACGTTCTCGCCCGTGGCGCGCCCGAATTCGCGGGCGCCGCGGTTGCCCAGCGTGAAGTTGACCTGCCACATGCCGGGCCGCTCGTTGTCGGCCGTGCTGATGGCGTCGGTGAGCTGGTCGCCGCTGATGATCGGCTCGGCATCCACCAGGTACAGGGGGCGCATCGAGGTGGCGCCGCCCAGGTTCATCGGGTCCATGCCCAGCTGGAACTCGACGCCGCGCAGCCGCGCCTTCGTGCGCGGGTCGTCCAGCATGGACTGCACGCGGTCGACGTTCTCCTCGGCCACGAACAGCGGCGTCGAGGCGATGCCGGCCTGCATGACGACCAGCCCGCTGAACGGGCGCTGCGCCAGCAGCTGCGCCTGGTCCACCAGCGCCGTGTCGCCCGGCGCCACGGCCGGCGCGGGCGCGTCGCCGGCGAAGGCCTGGTCCAGGCGGGTCAGGGCGTCCTGCAGGTCGTCGGGCTGGCGCACCAGGCGGAATTCCAGCTTGGCCGTGGTGCCCAGCAGCGCCTTCGCGCGCTCGGGATCCTGCAGCCCGGGCAGCTTGACGACGATGCGGCTGGAGCCGAAGGTCGTGATCTCGGGCTCCGACACGCCGAACTTGTCGATGCGGTTGTAGAGGATCTCCTTGACCCTCTGCAGCGCATCCTGGGCCTGCCCCGCGTCCATGCCGGTCTGGTCGACCTCCAGGACCAGGTACATGCCGCCCTTGAGGTCGAGGCCGCGGCGGATCGCCTTGGCATCGATCGCCTCGATCTCGGCCTGGCGCGTCGGGTTGGCCTTGGCGGCCTCCCGCTCGGCGTGCGAGATCGACAGGGCCTGGAACGTCGGCAGCAGGCCGTAGATCGACAGCAGGACGATCACGGCGCTCAGCCCTGCCCGGATCTGCAGGGAACGGTTCATCTTGGCACTCCCGGGACGTCACCGCCCGGGCCCGGGGCCCGGGTGGCGCGAGGATCCTCGACCACGACAAAAAAAAGCGCGCACAGGCCGGCGCGGTGTCTGCCGCGGCGGCCTGTTCCTCCGCGAAACAGCGCCTGCCATGATAGCACACGGGCGCCCGTATATCCAGTATTTGAGCCGGTTGGGCTCAGACTTCCCGCAGCCGGTAATCGCGCGTGCCCAGGCCCAGGGCGGCGGCCTGCTCGAGCAGCGGGGCCGGGGCCTGGGCGTACCCGCTCCATTGGTTCAGGGGCCCTCCCAGGCGCCCGGCCAGCAGGTCGCAGGCCGCGCTGTCCACCGCCACGGGATCCCGGCCGGCCAGGATGCCGATCCCGGCCAGCGGCTGCCGGCGGCGGGCCCGTGCCGCCGTCGCATGGGAATCCGGCTGGACCAGAAGGACGACGTAAAGCAGGGCGGGACCGGGGGCCCGGTCGGCGAGCTGCCGGGCGGTGGCGGCGGCCGCGCCGGCCACCGCGGCCTGGAACCGGGCTACCCCTTCGGCCGCTTCAGGGGCGATGCCGGCCATGAAGCAGACCCCCATGCACTCCCCGCACCCGGTGCACAGGCGGTGGTCGATCACCGCCCTGCCGCCGCGGATCACGATCGCATCGTACAGGCAGACGTCCAGGCAGCTGCCGCAGCCGGCGCACAGGGGCGTGTCCACCTGGGGCCGGATGCCGCGATGCAGGGCCAGGCGCGAGGCGCGGTCCGCCAGGTCCAGGCCCAGCGCCGCCACGGCGCCGGCCACGCCAAGGTGCGGATGCGGGCGCAGCGGTGCCAGCACGGCCAGACCGGGCCGCCCGGCCAGGCGCCCGGCCAGCGCATGCCCCTCCGGACCGCCGACGAGCGGCCACGGCGGCGGACCCTGCGGATCGTCACCGATCACGAAAGGCAGCGCCTGCGGCCCCCCGAACCCGCGGGCTCGGGCGGCCTCGCGCAGGGCGTCGGGTGAGTCCAGCCCGCGCGTGGTGATCGACAGCGTGTCGAGCGCGGCGATCCCCGGCGGCGGTGCGTCCGTTGCCCCGGCCAGGGCTGCAGCCACCGCGGACACCCAGCCGGCAGGGACGGCGGCGGGGCGCCCGGGCGGGGAGATCGGCACCTTCACGAGCCAGGGGTGGCCCGGGGTCGCCGCGCCGGCACAGCCGGCGGCCGCCACCAGCCGGCGCAGTCCCGGCCCGGGATCGGCCGGGGCCAGCTCGCTCCCCGGCCCGCCGGGAAGGGGCCAGAAGTGGACGTCAGCGGTCATCGCCGGCTCCGGTCGTCTGGGTCACGGTGGCGGCCGGCGTCACCGTCAGCTCGGACACGGTCACGAAGCTCACGCCTTCCTCCTGGTAGCGCGGGATCTCCCGGGCCAGCACCGCCGCGCTGGCCGCATGCGGGTGCGCGATCCCGATCGCCTGGCCGGAGCGACGGGCCACGGCCACGAGCTCGGACAGCCGCGCGCTCACGGCCGCCTCGTCGGTGTGGTCGACGTCCAGGAAGAGGCGGTTGCGGGCCCACGGCACCCCGGCCTGGCGGGCCGCGCGCCAGGCCACCGAGTGCGGCGTCGTCAGGCTGTCAAGGAAATGGAGCCCGCGCGCCCGGAGGGCGGTCATGAGCGCGGCCATCAACAGAGTGTCGGCCGTCGCGGCGCTGCCCATGTGGTTGTTCACGCCGATCGCCCCGGGAACCGACGACAGCGCGCGCTCGAGCCGCGCCGCGACCTCACCTGGTTCAAGCCCGACCAGCAGAGCGTCCGGGCCGGGATCGACCTGCGGGTAGCCTTCCGGCTGCATCGGAAGGTGCAGGTAGAGCTCCCGACGCGCCGCCTCGCCCTGTCCGGCGCCGGCGCCCACCCGCGCGGCGATGGCCTGCGAGTGCGGACGTCCCGGCAGCACGGCGACGGTCAGCGGCACGGGCAGCTCCAGAAGCTGGCCGTCCGCCCCTCCCAGGCGCTGCCCGAGGTCGTCGATCACCAGGGCCACGCGGGTGGCCGCGGAAGGCGCGCTCGCGGGTTCCGGCGGGGCGTTTGCCGCGCTTGGCGGCGGGGACGGCCGGGCCTCGGGCGCGTTCGCTGCCGGCGGTGCGGCGGCCGGCGGG
>JAYRFB010000184.1:0-4174 GCA_041908585.1 Candidatus Krumholzibacteriia bacterium | reverse complement strand
TCGACGATGCTGCGCGTGTCCGTCCCGTGGATCACCGGCACCACCAGCCCGCGGCCGGTGTCCGCCGCGAAGCCGATGTTGTAGTACTTCTTGTAGATGATCTCCTCGCGGAACGGGTCCAGGCTGGCGTTGAACGCCGGCGTGGCCCGCAGCCCCGCGGTCACGGCCTTGATCACGAAGGCCATCAGCGTCAGCTTGCCGCCGGCGGCGCCCTGCCGGCGCTCGCGCTCGCGCAGGCGGAAGTTCTCCAGCTCGGTCACGTCGGCGTCGTCCATGTGCGCCACGTGCGGCACCAGCGTCATGCTGGTGACCATCTTGCGCGCCACCTTGCGGCGGATCGAGCGCAGGGCCTCGACCTGCACCGGGCCCTCGTGCCGGAAGTCGGGCAGCGGCTCCAGTTCAAGGAAGGGGATGGTGGCCGCCGCGTGCGCCGCGAACTCGGCGAACGCGGTGTCGTCCCTCACCGTGCTCGCGGTCACATGCTCGGGCGGGGGCGGGGCGTGCCGCGCGGGCGCGGCAGCCGCCGGCGCAGCCGCAGCCGCGCCGCCGGCAGCGAATCGGTGCACGTCCTCGGGCATGACGCGGCCGGCCGGGCCGGTGGCCGGCACGCGGTTGATGTCCACCTTCAGCTCGCGCGCGAGGCGCCGCGTCGCGGGCGCGGCCGGCACGGGGCGCCGCGGGCCGGCGGACGGCGCCGGCGTTGCGCCCGCAGCGGGGGCGACGACCTGCGCCGGCGCAACCGGCGCAATGGCCGAAGCGGGCGCACTGGCCGCAGCGGGCGCGGCAGTCGCCGCCGCAGCGGCCGCCTTCGCGCCCGCCCCGTCGTCGATGACCACGACCACTTCGCCCACGTTGACCGTGTCCCCCACCTTGCCCCGCAGCGAGGCGATGCGCCCGCCGCGCGGCGAGGGGATCGTGACGGCGGCCTTGTCGGTCTCGACGTCGACCAGCGGCGCGTCCTCCAGGACCTCGCCGCCCTCGGTCACGTGCCACTTGAGGATCTCGCCCTCGGCGATGCCTTCGCCCAGGTCCGGCAGCTTGAACTCGAACAAGTCAGCCTCCCCGCTCGTCCAGGTCAGAAGTCGAGCGTCTCTTCGATCGCGCGGGCGACGCGGCCGGCGCTCGGGATGTAGTGCTTCTCGCGCCCGAAGTAGGGCGTCACCACGTCGTAGCCGGTCACGCGCGCGACCGGCGCCTCCAGGTACAGGAAGGCGCGGTCGTTGATCTGCGCCGTGATCTCGCTGCTGGGCCCGAAGCTGCGCGGAGCCTCCTGCACCACGACGCAGCGCCCGGTGCGGCGCACCGAGTCGCAGATCGTCACGGCGTCCAGCGGCGCGATGGACAGCACGTCGATGATCTCGATCGAGACGCCGCGCTTCTCGGCCACCTCGGCCGCCGCCTTCAGCGCCGGGCGCATCATCGCGCCCCACGAGACAAGCGTCAGGTCCGTGCCCGGTTGCACGACCTGGCACTTGCCGATCGGCAGCACCTCGGGCTCGTCGGGCACCTCCTCGCGGAAGGCGCGGTACGAGTGCTTGGGTTCCATGAACACGACCGGGTCCGGGTCGCGGATCGCCGCGGCCAGCAGCGCGCGCGCGTTCCGCGGCCCGCTCGGCAGCACGACCTTGGCGCCCGGCAGGTGGGCCCAGATGGTCTCGCGGCTCTCGCTGTGGTGCTCAAGGGCGCGCACGCCGCCGCCGTAGGGCATGCGCACCACCAGCGGCAGCGTGAACTGCCCCTGCGTGCGGGCGCGCATGCGCGTGGCGTGCGCCTCGTACTGGCCCATCATGAGGTAGCTGAAGCCGCAGAACTGCATCTCGCAGACCGGCCGCAGCCCGGCCATGGCCATGCCGATCGAGGTGCCCAGGATCGCGCTCTCGGCCAACGGCGTGTCCAGCACGCGGTCCTTGCCGAATTTCTCCAGCAGGCCGTCGGTGACGCGGAACACGCCGCCGTCCTGGCCCACGTCCTCGCCCAGCACCAGCACCGACCGGTCGCGCTCCATCTCCTGCACGAGCGCCAGGTTGATGGCCTGCACCATCGTCAGCTTAGCCATGGTCGGCCTCCTTGCCGCCGTCGAAGCGCATGTTGGCCAGGAACTCGGCGCGCTGCTCGTGCAGGTGCGGGTGGTCGGTGCCGTAGACGTGCTCGAAGGCGATGTCGTCGGCACGGTCGTGCGGGGCCTCGAAGGCCTGCACGGCGGCGTCAACCTGCGCCTTGGCCTCGGCGACCGCGGCGGCCTCTCGCTCGTCGTCCCACAGGCCGCGCGCGGCCAGGTAGGCCCGGAAGCGGAGGAGCGGCTCCTTCTCCCAGGCGCACTTCTCCTCGGTCTCGTCGCGGTACTTCTTGGGGTCGTCGGCCGTCGTGTGCATCATCAGGCGGTAGGTGACGGCCTCGATCAGGAACGGGCCCTTGCCCGATCGCGCGTGGTCCAGGGCCTCGTTGATCGCGACCCACATCGCCAGCGCATCGTTGCCGTCGACCTGCAGGCACGGGATGTCGAAGCCGAGGGCCTTCTGGGCCAGCGTGCGGCTGCTGGTCTGCGCCGAGCGCGGGATCGAGATGGCCCACTGGTTGTTCTGCACCACGTAGACGACCGGCGCCTTCCAGACCGCGGCGAAGTTGAGGCCCTCGTGGAAGTCGCCCTCGCTGGTGCCGCCGTCGCCGATGAAGGCCACGGCCACGGCATCCTCGCCGTTGTAGCGGCTGGCGTAGGCCAGGCCAGCGGCCTGGGGGATCTGGCAGCCGATCACCACGCTGATCGGCGTGATGCGCAGCGCGGCGTCGGGCAGGATGTTGCCCTCTTCCCAGCCGTTGTAGTAGTGGAGCGGCGAGGTGAGCGGTTCGCCACGCACCAGCCGGCCACCGGTCTCGCGGAAGGCGCCGACGAACCAGTCCTTCGGGCCCATGGCCATGGCGATGGGCACGCTGACCGCCTCGTGGCCGGTGTTCGGCGGGAAGGTGCCCAGGCGGCCCTGGCGCTGGAGCTTGAGCATGCGCTCGTCGAGCTCGCGGGCCAGGCGCATCCAGCGGTACATCTCGAGCAGTTTCTCGCCCGGCAGCTGCGGGTCCAGCTTCGCGTCGACCTGGCCCTTTTCATCGAGGATCTGCAGGTGGTCGACGACGAACTTCGCGACGGGTTTTCTCGGCATTCGCGGTCCTTTGCGAGGCGCGGCCCCGCGTCCGGCCCCCTGCGGGGCGGGCGCACGGCGGGACGTGGCGCTGCGGCGGGCATCCGTGATGGGGGCCAAGTGTGCCGCCGACAGCGCCTTGCGGCGCCCGGGGCCGGCCCGGGAAGAACCGCCCACATGATAGCAGGCGGGGCCTCGATCGCCAATCCCGAGGGTGGCCCGCCCGCGCCCGGCCTGCTATCTTTGCGCCAAGCGAAGCGACGACCCAACCCCCAGCGTCGGAGGCCCGTACATGCTGAAGCCCAACCTCCTGGCGGCCCTCAACCAGCAGATCAACGAGGAGTACTACTCCTCCTACATCTACCAGTCGATGGCTGCCTACTTCGCGGACATCCACCTGGACGGCTGCGCCCACTGGATGCGCCTGCAGGCGCAGGAGGAGCACGACCACGCCCTGAAGATCTTCGACTATGTGATCAGCCGCGGCGGACGCGTGGTGCTGGCCGAGGTCAAGGCCCCGCCGAAGGACTGGCCGAACCCGCTGGCGGCCTTCGAAGCGGCGCTGGCCCATGAGAAGTTCATGACCGCCAACATCACGAAGCTGGCGGACCTGGCCCAGACCGAGAAGGACCACGCCACCAACAATCTCATGCAGTGGTACGTCACCGAGCAGGTCGAGGAAGAGGCCAACGTCGACGACATCGTCAACAAGATCAAGATGGTGGGCACCGACGGGGCCGGGCTGTTTCTCATTGACCGCGAGCTGAAGACCCGCGTGCCGGCGCCGGCAGCCAAGGGCTGACCCAAAGGGTTGTGCCGTCGAGATTGTGCCCGGCCCGGCAGTTGCCCGGGCCGGGCATGAACACATCCACCGACAGCTTTGTCCCGCCCCACTGCCCCAATCCCAAGTGCCGATTCCACAGCGATTTCCGCTCCGATTGGCACTTCAAGCGCATCGGCTACCACTGGAGTCACTGCCAGCGGAAGCGTATCCCCAGGTTCCTCTGCCTCAACTGCCGCCGATCCTTCAGCACCCAGACCTT
>JAYRFB010000183.1:0-6858 GCA_041908585.1 Candidatus Krumholzibacteriia bacterium | reverse complement strand
GAGGTGGAGGCCGCGCTGACCCAGTCTCCCGACGACCCCGACCTGTCCCGGCTGGTCCTGATGATCCACCACTCGCGCGGGCGGCTGCTGCGCCTGCAGGCCGAGAGCGGCGCCCGGGAAGCCCGGCGCAACCCGGCCTGAACCGCGCGCAACCCGAAGGAGTAGTCGCCATGAACCGTACCGCCATCTCCACCCTGACCGGGGGCGCCCTGGCCCTGCTGCTGGCCGCAACGCCGGCTGCGGCGGCCGAGCGCACTGTGTCCGAGCGCGGGGCCATGCCCGCCGACGGCCAGGTGTCCATCGAGAACATCGCCGGCAGCGTGAAGGTCGTCGGCTGGGACCGCGACGAGATCAGCGTCACCGGCACGCTCGGCGACGACGTCGAGCGCCTGGACTTCAGCGCCGGCGCGCGCGCGTCCGTCGAGGTGGTCTACAAGGAGCGCCATGCGCGCAAGAACGGCGTGGTGCGCAATCTGCTCGGCGATGGCGACGACGCCGGCAAGGGTGGCGGCGCCGACCTGACCGTCCAGGTCCCGCGCGGCTGCCACCTCGAGGTCGAGGTCGTGGCTGCCGGCGTCGACGTCTCGGGCCTGGACGGCGAGATCGAGGTGACTTCCGTGAGCGGCGGCGTCGACGTGCGCGGCGCCTGCCGGCGGCTCGAGATCGAGTGTGTCAGCGGCAACGTCGAGGTCGACGGCGCCGGTCGCCAGACGGAAGTGGGCACGGTGTCGGGTAACCTCAAGGTGCGTTGCGACGACGCGGCGCTGGAGCTGGAGACTGTCACCGGCGAGGCGACGGTCGACTGCGCCAACCTGCGAAGCCTCGAGGCCAACACCGTCAACGGCACCATCACGCTGTCCGGTCGCCCGGCCCGCGGCGCCGTGATCGAGGCGGAATCGGTCAACGGTTCGCTGACCCTGGCCGTGCCCGGCGATGTCGGCGCCGACTTCGAGGTGACGACCTTCAACGGCGGCATCGAGAATGCGTTCGGCCAGAAGCCGACCCGTACCGACCGCTACACGCCGGGCGAGGAGCTCCGCTTCACCAACGGTGACGGTGGGGCGGAGGTGCGCTTGAATACGCTCAACGGTCGGATTAGAATCCTGAAGAAGTAGGCCGCGGCGAAACGCTCTCCCTAGAAAGCGACGTCGCGGCCTGCATTTTCCCGTTCGAGCCAGGCCTGCAACGGCGCGAAGTACTCCAGCAGCGCCGCGCTCGACAATTCCTCGCCGGTGGCCTCGCGCATCACCTGGGACCAGTCGCGCGTGGCGCCCAGACGCAGGATCGAGTCCAGGTAGTCGCCCGTCTGCCGGCTGCCGTGGTAGTTCGCCGCGCGCACGTCCTGGCGCAGGATCTCGCGGCAGATGTAGCGGTGTAACTGGTGCAGGATGACCTCGCTCAGCGCGTAGTCGTAGTACTGGGCGGGGTCGTCGATGATGTGGGTCTTGGTGGCGGCATCGCACCACTCCTCGCCGCGCGGGGCCGGCGGCTCGAGGCCCTGGTAGCGCGCCGCGTACTCCCACCAGCGCGTGTTGTAGAGGTGGGACGGCAGGTCCGACTCGTACAGGTCGTATTCCCAGTGCGTCATCGTGCCGCAGGCAAAGGGCAGGAACACCACCGGCCCGGTCAGCGCCTGGTTCAGCAGCCAGCGGATCTCGTCCGGGGCCTGGCCCGGCGCCAGCAGGCCGACCTGCTCGAGGTAGGGGACCTGGCCGGCGGCCAGTTCGATCAGCGTGCCGATGCCCTCGTGGAACGCGCGGTTGGCGCCCGCGCGCAGGATGTACGGGACCTCGGGCCGGCTGTACGCGAGGTAGTAGTACACGTGCCCGAGCTCGTGGTGCGTCGTGGCGAACCACTCGAAATCGGCGCGCACGTTCATCAGCGCGCGCACATCCTGGTCCAGGTCGATGTGCCACGCCGAGGCGTGGGTATTCTTGCGCCGCGGTGCGTCCGCGGGCAGCTCGAACAGGTCGCTCGCCGTCCAGAACCGCGCCGGCAGCCGCGGGAATCCCAGCGAGACGTAGAAGCCCTCCGCCTGCTCGACGATCCACGACGGCTCGCGACCGGCCAGCATCCGGTCGAGGTCGACGCCGTCGACGATGCCGGGCCACGCCTGCCCCCACCGGTTGTCGAGCCAGTGCGACGGCAGCAGCGCCGGAACCGGCTGTCCGTACCGTTCGGCCAACTCGTGTCGCGCCCAGCAGTGCAGCTGCTGGTACAGGGGCATGATGCCGGCCACGAGCTCGTCCATCAGCGCCAGCATCTCTGCGGGCGTCAGCCCGTAGTCGTCCGTCTGCAACCCGAAGTAGGAGCTGAAGCCCATCGCGCGCGCGACCTGGTTGCGCCGGTCCTGCAGCTCGATCAAGGGGTCGCGCAGGCGTGCGCCGACCTCCTTGCCGCATTCCCAGGCGGCCTGGCGCAGCGCCAGGTCGCGGCTGCCGGCCACCAGGTCGTCCAGGCTGTTGGGGGAGACCTGTTGCGGCTCGCGGCCGGGGCGCCGCAGGATCCAGGTGGAGCCGTGGAGCGTGTCGCTCGCCTGGGCCTCGAGGGTGATCAGTTGCCGCACGTCCTCGCCGGCGGTGGCGGGGTAGTGAGCGGCCAGGCGCCATGCCGCCTCGAGCTGGCGCTGCTGCAGCGTGGTTCCGTCCGGGCGCCCGCGCAGCGCGCGCAGGTTCTCGATCACCGCCACGCTGCCGACGTAGTCGGCCAGCGCGCGCGCTGCTGCGACCCGCGCCTGCGAATTCACCTCGTTGATCTCGGCTTCGGCGGCGAACTTGGCGCCCTCGGCAGCCGTCCACAGGCGCCGGTACTCGGCGTTGTAGCCGGCCAGGAACTCGGCGATGTCGGTCGGGCCGTCCCCGTCGTGGACCTGGGCCGGGACCTGCGGGGCGGCCGTGGCGCCGGCGGCGCCGTGACCGGCTGCGGGGGACTGTTCGCCGTCGTCGTGCCCGAGGTACCAGATCGAAAGGATGCCGGCGGACAGCAGCGCCATCCCGATCCCGGCCAGCGTGCGCGGTTGCATCAGCCCCGGTCCTTCCGCGGGAGGATCGCCTGCGAGCGGCGCGGGGGTCCGTCCCCGCCCGGCACGGTCCCGGCTAATGTGCCACAGCGCCGCGGACGAGGGAAGCGCGGACTGGCCGGTCCCGGCGTGCCCCGGGGCCGACCCGGAATGCGGAAGGGCCGTGCCGATGGCACGACCCTTCCCGGGACCGGCAGGCCCCGGGGCCTGCGTGTCTTCGATTCGCCGCGCCGCCTACGCCGTCGTCGGCGAGGTGGCCAGCAGCTTGTTGTACTGCCGCGCCGCGCGCTGCTTCCAGTGCCCGGTGTGCCACGCGTCGCTGATCATCAGCGGCAGGACCAGCGTCGCCTCGCCCCAGACCATCTGCTCGAAGGCGGTGTCGACCTTGCCCCACGAACAGGCTTCCTGCAGCGTCGAGCCGCTCAGCGCGCCGTCGCGCTCATCGGCGACGGTGATCTGCAGCGCGTACTTGTGCATCGGCTTCTCCTCGCCCAGGATGTCGGTCGCCACGACCACGTCCTGGGTGAAGTTCTTCGGCACGCCGCCTCCGAGCATGAAGATGCCGGTGTCGCCGGCCTCGAGCTTGATGCGCGTCAGCTCGCGGAAGTCCGCCACCGAGTCGATCGTCAGGTACTTCTCGTTGTTCCACTGGTGGTGGACCAGGCCGAAGCCCGCCGAGCAGTCGCTGAACGCCGGGCAGAAGATGGGCACGTCCTTCTTCCAGGCGGCGTGCACGAGCGAGTGCTCGCAACCCAGCCCGCGCTTGTCCAGCCAGGCGCCCATGGCCTGGATGAACTCGCGCGACGAGTACGCGCGCGGCTCGAGCGTGCCGGCGATCTCGGCGATCGCCATGTCGCACTCGCGAAGCTCGTCCTCGTCGATGTACGTGTCGTAGATGCGGTCGATGCCCAGCTCGCGCAGCTTCTGGTCGTCGACGGCGTGGGGGGCGCCCTTGTAGTGGCGGAAGCCCATGCCCTCGAAGAAGTCCTGGTCGACGATGTTGGCGCCGGTCGAGACGATGGCGTCGACCATGTTGTTCTCGACCATCAGGGCCAGCGCGTCCTTCAGCCCGGCGCTGCACAGCGAGCCGGCGATGGTCAGGATCACGCTGCAGTCGCGGTCCGCGAGCATCCGGTTGAGGATGTCGGTCGCGCGCGACAGGTTGCGGGCCTGGAAGGCCATGTCCCCGTACGCCTGGATCAGCGGCCGGGCGTCGAACGTCCTGACGTCCACGTGCTTGAGGACGTCCGAAAGGATCTCTTTCTTCTTCATGGGCTCTCTCCTTCGCCGGACGCCGGGAAAACGGACACCAGCCTGACATACACCGCGACGACCGCCGCTTATTCGCCGCTCGCCACTTTTCGCGTGCGCTCTACCTGTCGGACTTCAGGACGTAGGCCATCAGCTGGTAGACCAGCCGCGCGGCCAGGAAATCGGGGGCCCGGTCCTCGGGCCGGGGCATGAGCTCGACGACGTCGAAGCCGACCACCTGCCGCTCGCGGCAGACCACGCGCAGCAGGTCGCGCAGCTGGCGATACGTCAGCCCGCCCGGCTCGGGCGTGCCGGTCGAGGGCATCTCGGACGGGTCCAGGACGTCCAGGTCGATCGTGATGTACACCGGCCCCTTTATGCGATCGAGGATGCGGCGCGCCGTCACGGCCAGGTCATCGATCTCGTGCGCGAAGATGGTCCGGCCAGGCACCAGCTTGGCCCGCTCGGCCACGTCCATGCTGCGGATGCCGACCGCCACATATTCGGCGCATTCGGCCGCGCGCGCCATGACGCAGGCGTGGTTGCACTTCGAGCCCTCGTACTGGTCGCGCGAGTCGCCGTGGGCGTCGAACTGCAGGACGGTCAGGCCGGGCCAGCGGGCGGCGTGCGCCTGGATCAGGCCGATGGAGACCGAGTGCTCGCCGCCCAGCCCGACGACCGTGCGGCCGTCGGCGATCAACGCGGCCGCCTCGGCCCGGACCGACTCGACCATCGCCTCGGGGGAGGCGAAGCCGTCCTGGGCTGCCATCGTGACGATGCCGGCGCGCCAGGGCTCCGAGTCCGTCTCGATGTCGTAGAGCTCCATGTTGGCGGACGCCGCCAGCAGGGCCTCCGGGCCCTTGTCGGCGCCCTTCTGCCAGGTGGAGGTCCCGTCGTAGGGGATGGGCAGGACGGCGAATCGGGCGCCGTCGTACACCGGGGCTTCCGGCAAACCGCCGAAAGCCCCGGGATCCGCATGCAGATCCCGGGTCATGGGCAAACCAACTTTCGGCGTGGTGGCTCGATCCGCGCGGGGGGACTAGTCGTCGTCCTTGTCCCAGTCATCGTCGCCATCGACCTCGAAGTCGTCGTCCTCTTCCAGGTCGAAGTCATCGTCCTCGTCCAGGTCGAAGTCGTCGTCCTCGTCGAAATCGTCCTCTTCCTCGGCGTCGGCGTCGTCGTAGTCGTCGTCGTCGCCGCGCGCGCGCTTGGGCAGCTTCTGGCCGGGACGACCGTCCAGGCCGTCGCGCTTGAACTTCTCGCGGGCGCCCTCGTCGTACTTCCGCTTGTTGCGGGGCTTGGATTCGCCCTTGCCGTCGCCACGCACGCTGTGCGTCACCAACATCGCTCGGACCTCCTGAGGCCGGGCTCGCCCGGACCTGCCGTCCGGGCCAATCGGGACAATGGAAAGCCTGGGCGCCACGGACTTCGCCCACCCGGGTTGCGGGCGGGCAAAAGGTAGAGGCACCCGAAAGGCGGTGTCAAGAGGGTATCGGCTCAATTTCCGGCCACCTTTGCCCCGTTCCCCGCAGACGGCTGTTGCCATGGCCGGGGGCGATCCCCTATGTTCTCGCGCCAAATCCCGGTGCGGCGGCCTCCCGGCGGCCCCCGGGGCTCCGGGGGGACACACCAGGCGAGCGGAGGTCCGGTCGTTGGCAGCGAACATCTATGTGGCGGAGTGCGATTACGGGCGGGGGATTTACGCCGCCCGGGCCATCCGCCGGGGCGAGACGATCCTGACGTTCCGCGGCCGGCGCTTCGATCGCGACGATCCCATCCACGCCACCCCGGACGCCTCGCTCCTGCTGCAGACGGGCTCCCGGACCTACATCCTGCCGGAGCCGCCGTCGGTCTACGTGAACCACTCCTGCGTCCCGAACGCGGGGCTGGTCGCCAACCGGCGGCTGGTGGCGCTGGTGGACATCGTGCCTGGCGAGCACATCGCCTTCGACTACTCCACGAGCATGGACGACGGGCTCTGGACCCTGGAATGCCGCTGCGGGCACCCGGAGTGCCGCGGGCTGGTGCAGGACTTCCGGCATCTGCCGGCGCCGGTGCGTCAGCGGTACCTTGAGCAGGGTATCGTGCAGGGGTTCATCGCGCGCCGCTACCGCCCGCGCCCCGAGGACGGCGAGGGTTGCATCCAGCGGGCCATCGCCTAAGTTGTGCCGTTGAAATTGTGTCCGGCCCGGTAGTTGCCCGGGCCGGGCATGAACACATCCACCGACAGCTTCGTCCCGCCCCACTGCCCCAACCCCAAGTGCCGCTTCCACAGCGAGTTCCGCTCCGATTGGCGCTTCAAGCGCATCGGCTACCACTGGAGTCAGTGCCAGCGGAAGCGTATCCCCAGGTTCCTCTGCCTCAGCTGCCGACGATCCTTCAGCACCCAGACCTTCAGCACCACCTACTGGCTCAAGCGCCCCGACATCCTGCCGCAGCTGCTGACCAAGACCGTCGGCGGCATGGCCAACCGCCAGATCGCCCGCGACCTGCGCGTCGCACCCTCAACCATCGACCGGCAGCTCAGCCGTCTCGGCCGCCACTGCCTGCTGTTCCACGCAGGCTTGATGGCCACCGCTAAACCAGTT
>JAYRFB010000182.1:0-13572 GCA_041908585.1 Candidatus Krumholzibacteriia bacterium | reverse complement strand
GGGCTGGTCGTATCCCGGCTGGCCCAGCCACCTGGACCATATCCTGGTGACGGACGAACTGTTCCCGGCCCTGGCCCGCGGCGGTTCCGGCACGTCGGTGGTCCCGCTGCACACCTACATCTCCGGCGGCTGGGCGACCTATGACGGTCGCATCAGCGACCACCTGCCCGTTGTCGTGCGGCTGGTCCCATGAGCGCCGCCGTCGTGCACCTCAAGCCTGGCCGCGACAAGTCGCTGCGCCGTTGGCACCCCTGGGTGTTCTCGGGGGCCATCGCGCGCGTCACGGGCACGCCTAACGCCGGCGACACCGTCACCGTAGTGGGCGCCAACGGCGTGCCGCTGGGCGTGGGAGCCTACTCGCCGCACTCGCAGATCCGGGTTCGCCTGTGGACCTTCGACCCGCACCAGGAGATCGATGCCACATTCCTGGCGGGGCAGGTTGCGCGCGCGGTGGCCCGCCGCGGGGTCCCCGGCGAGGGCGGGTCCTGGGCGCGCCGCCTGATCAACGCCGAGAACGACGGCCTGCCCGGCCTGATCGTCGACCGCTACGGCGACCATCTGGTGGCCCAGGTCCTGGCCGCCGGCCCGGAGCGCTGGCGCGAGGAGCTGGCCGACGGGCTGATGGCGGCCACCGGCTGCGCCGGACTGCACGAGCGCTCGGACGCGGACGTGCGCATCAAGGAGGGACTGCCGGTGCGCGCCGGGCACTGGCGCGGTCGCGAGGCGCCCGAACTGGTGGAGATCGCCGAGCACGGCGTGCGCCTGCTGGTCGACGTCCGGCAGGGCCACAAGACCGGCTTCTACCTGGACCAGCGCGAGGCCCGCGCGGCGGTGTCCGCACTAGCTGCCGGCCGGCGTGTGCTCAACTGCTTCGCCTACACCGGTGGCTTCGGGCTCGCCGCGCTGCGCGGCGGCGCGGAGCACGTCACGCACCTGGAGTCGTCGGGCGCGGCGCTGGCGCTGGCCGACCGGCACGGGGGCCTGAACGGTTTCGCGCCCGCGAGCTGGGAGTGCGTCGAGGCCGACGCCTTCGCCCGACTGCGCCAGTGGCAACAGGAGGGGCGCCGCTTCGACCTTGTGGTGCTGGACCCGCCCAAGTTCGTGGAGAGCCGGCAGCACCTGCCGCGCGGCTGCCGCGGCTACAAGGACATCAACCTGCAGGCGCTGAAGCTGCTGGCGCCCGGCGGGCTGCTCGTGACGTTCTCCTGCTCGGGCCTGCTCGAGGCCGACCTGTTCCAGAAGATCGTCGCCGACGCGGCGCTCGATGCCGGCCGCAGCCTGCAGCTGGTCGGGCGCCTGGGCCAGGCCGACGACCATCCCGTCCTCATGAGCTTCCCCGAGGGGGCCTACCTCAAGGGTCTGGTCTGCCGGGCGGATTGAAGCCGCACGGCCACGGTCAACCGTGCTTCGCGTGCCAGGCCTTGAGCACTTCGGCTTCCTTCTCCGGCGCCAGCCCCGCGCGCTTGGCGACCGCCTCGCGCCGGTCGTCCGGCAGCCCGTCGTACCAGGCCAGCGTGTCGCGTACCGTCTCCACCAGCGGGCGGAACACAAGGCCGGCTCCGGTCGCACGGGCCAGGCTTCGCTTGCCGAAGCCGGCGTAGTCCGCCTCGTCCGGCAGCCAGCACGGCATGTCGCGCCAGGGGCCGACGCCGTTCTCGCCAAGGAAGGCGTTGTCGGCCCAGGTGAACACCGCGTCGCTGCCGCTGGCCTCGCGGCAGGTCTCGAGGTAGCCGCGCATGTTCAGCGGCGTGGACGGGTGCGGGCCGGTCACGTCGAAGGTGCCGCCCGTGCGCCGCTCCATGCAGAGGACCTCGAACGCCGTCAGGTCGCGCCCGTCGATGACCTGGATCGCCGTGTTGCCGTCGCCGGGCGCCAGCACCTCGCCGCCGCGCCTGACGCGCACGGGCCAGTAGCCGCCGCGGAAGCTGGCGTCGCGCGGGCCCACGATCAGGCCGGGCCTGAAGATGGTGTGGTTGTCCGGGTAGTGCTTGCGCACGCGGTTCTCGCACTCGGCCTTGAACGGGCCGAACAGCTCGTCGGTGTACTCGGTCGTGTCCGCGTCGGGCGCCTGGCCCACGGGGGCCGTCTCGTCGGCGCCCGCGGTGGCGAAGTCCACGTACACCGAGATCGACGACACGAACATGTAGTGGCCGACATGCCCCTTCAGCAGCACGGCCGTGTTCTCGACGATGCGCGGGATCTGCGGCCAGATGTCGATGCAGATGTCCCAGCGCCTTCCGGCGGCGATCTCGGCCTCGAGCGCCTTGAGCCCGTCGCCCGGTTCGGGCTGGCGGTCGCCGATCAGGCACTCGACGTCCGGGAACAGTTCCTCCGAGCGGGTGCCGCGGTTGAACATCGTCACCGCGTGCCCGCGGCGGCGCAGCTCCTCGATCAGGTGCGGGCCGGTCTGGCCGGTGCCGCCCAGGATCAGGACCTTCAGGGGCGTCGCGGCGGCGCCGGGCTCGTCGGCCCAGGCGCTTCGGCCGGCCCAGTCGCTGCGGCCCCAGGGGACCATTCCGGCCAGCCCGAGGGCGGCACCCGTCAGCGCGGTGGTGCGGAGGAAATCGCGGCGTGTGGTCCCGGTCGGCATGGGAGCCCTTTCCGGACGGGGTAACGCCGGGCGACGGCCGTCGGGCGCGCCGTTCCCGGGCGGGGACGGTCAATCCCGGTCCTACGACGGCGACGGCCGCCGGGTTGCACGCCCGGCGGCCGTCCCGTGGTCACGCTGTCCGCCGATCAGCCCAGCTCGTCGGCGTAGACGTCGGCGTTGAACCCCACCAGCACCGTGCCGCCGCTGACCACGACGGGAGCCCGCAGGTTCCCGGTCGTGCCCAGCATGTGTTCCAGCAGCTCCGCGTCCTTCGGCGGGCTCTTCGCCAGGTCGAACACGGCCACCTTGGGGCCCTTCATGACCAGCAGCCTCTTCTTGTCCTTGACCAGCGCCCGCGCCTCGTCCGCGCCCAGCTTGCGTCCGGCGCTGGCCTGTTCGGCGATCTTCAAGCCATGATCCGCAAGGAACCCCTGCGATCGCGTGCAGCTCGTTCAGCCGTTCCGGTGGTAGTACCAGTCGACACGTTTGGCCATGACGGTCCTCCTCGCGTGGGGGTGGTTCAGGTCACTGCCAGGGTATCTCCAGGTTGAGCGCGCGCAGCTTCTGCTCGCATTCGGCGCGCTCGCGGCTGCGAGCCAGCCCGCCGTCCTTCGCCGGCTTCAGCCAGCCGGCTCCGCGGGCGATGTCAAGCGCCCCGTCGCGGTCGCCGCCGCCCACGGCCGCCAGCACGGCCTGTTCCAGTCTGGAGTGCGTGACGGCGCCCAGCCGGAAGTCCTCGAAGGCCTCCCAGGCCAGCGGCACCCAGCGCGCCACGATCTCGCGACCGATCACGTCGGCGTAGGCGCGGATCTCCTGCTGCGCGTGCGGGTCCATGCGCAGGGCCAGGAAGTGCAGCAGGTTGTGCAGGTCGATCTTCCAGTAGGCCTCGGTATAGGTCGACAACGGCAGGTCCTTGCGGGCCTGTTCGCGGGCGATGCCGGCGGCCAGTCGCTCCTCGTAGACGCGTCGCGCGTGCTGCTGCAGTTCGCGCTCCCCGGACGAAAGCGAGGCGCCCAACCCCGCGTCGGCAAGGCCGCAGCTGCCCTGCTTGTTGTCGGCGCTCTGCAGCCGCCAGGCGTCCGGCGCGGTCCGCTGCGCGGCGTCGGTCACGACCGAATACCGCGAACTGACCTCATTCGTCGAGGCCGTCCTGTGCCGGATCCACTGCCGCCACGCGTCCATGGGCACGCGCACATGCAGCTTCAGCTCGCACATCTCCAAGGGTGTCGTGTGGCGATGCTGGACCAGGTAGCGGATCAGGCCGCGGTCGTCGGAGACCGCCTTCGTGCCCGCGCCGTAGCTCACGCGCGCGGCCTGCACGATGGCCGCGTCGTCGCCCATGTAGTCCACCACGCGGACCAGCCCGTCGTCGAGCACCCTGAACGGGACGCCCAGGACCGCGTCCAGCGCCTCGACGCGCGGGCGACCCAGCTTCTCCGGCTGCGCTTCCATCGTCATCCGTTCCCGAAGGCGGCCGTGACCGCCTGGTCGACCAGCCCCTCGTCCGCGTGCTCGGGCATCGTTACGGTCAGGCCCGGCTCCTGGTCCATGGCGCGGCGGATGGCGAACTCGGCGCCCTCGTTGCGCGCCCAGGCGCGCCGGGCCACGCCGTTGTTGACGTCCCAGTGCAGCATCTGGTGCAGGCGTCGCTCGGCCGCCTCGGTCCCGTCCAGCACCAGCCCGAAGCCGCCGTTGATGACCTCGCCCCAGCCGACGCCGCCGCCGTTGTGCAGCGAGACCCAGGTGGCGCCGCGGCAGCCGTCACCCAGGAAGTTCTGGACCGCCATGTCGGCGCAGAACATCGAGCCGTCGCGGATGTTGGCCGTCTCGCGGTAGGGGCTGTCGGTGCCCGAGACGTCGTGATGGTCGCGCCCGATCACGATCGGGGCGGAGATCTGCCCGCGCATGATGGCGCGGTTGAAGGCGGCGGCGATGGCCCGGCGGCCCTCGGCATCGGAGTAGAGGATGCGCGCCTGCGAGCCTACCACCAGGTTGTTCGGGCCCGCCTGCCGGATCCAGCGCAGGTTGTCCAGGTACTGCTGGCTGGTCTGCGCCGGCGCCTTGGCGGTCATGATCTCGATGACTTCCTCGGCGATGCGGTCGCTCATGGCCAGGTCGGCGGGGTCACCGCTGGTGCACACCCAGCGGAACGGCCCGAAGCCGTAGTCGAAGCACAGCGGCCCCATCACGTCCTCGACGTAGCTGGGATAGCGGAACCCGCCGTCCCCGCGCGCGACCGCGCAGCCGGCCCGGTCGCACTCCAGCAGGAACGCGTTGCCGTAGTCCCAGAAGCGCGTGCCGCGGGCCGCGCAGCGGTCGATCGCCGCCAGCTGCCGGCGCAGCGAGGCCTGCACGCGCGCGCGGAAGGCCTCCGGGTCGGCGGCCATCATCGCGTTGGACTCCTCGAGCGTCATCCCGGCCGGGTAGTAGCCCCCGGTGAAGGGGATGTGCAGGCTCGTCTGGTCGCTGGCTAGGTCGACCGCGAGGTCGCTGTCCGCCAGCGCCTCCCAGAGGTCGACGACGTTGCCCTGGTAGGCCAGCGCCACCGCCTCGCCGGCCGCGCGCGCGGCCCGCACGCGGGACAGCAGCGCCGGCAGATCGGTGAAGACCTCGTCGACCCAGCCCTGCTCCCTGCGCTTGGCGACGGCGGCCGGGTTGATCTCGGCGATCACGCCGACGCAGCCGGCGATCACCGCGGCCTTGCCCTGGGCGCCGCTCATCCCGCCCAGCCCGCTGCTGACGTAGATCCGGCCGGCCAGCGACGACGCGTCCGGCGCCAGGTCCAGGTAGCGGCGGCCCGCCCCGAGGATCGCGATCGTCGTGCCGTGCACGATGCCCTGCGGCCCGATGTACATGTAGCTGCCGGCCGTCATCTGCCCGTAGTTCGACACGCCCAGCGCGTACAGCGTCAGGTAGTCCTCCAGCCGGGAGTGGTTCGGGATGACCATGCCGTTGGTGACTACCACGCGCGGGGCGTCCGGGTGGCTGGGGAACAGGCCCAGGGGGTGCCCGGAGTAGACCGGCATCGTCTGCTCGTCGGTCATCCGCGACAGGTACCTCATGGCCAGCAGGTACTGCGCCCAGTTCTGGAAGACGGCGCCGTTGCCGCCGTAGGTGACCAGCTCGTAGGGATGCTGCGCCACGGCCGGGTCCAGGTTGTTCTGGATCATCAGCATGATGGCGGCGGCCTGCCGGCTCTGCGCCGGGTAGTGATCCAGGGGGCGTGCGCGCATCGCATACGACGGCCGGAAGCGGTGCATGTAGATGTGGCCCCAGCGGGCCAGCTCGGCGGCGAACTCCGGGGCCAGCTCGGCATGCCACCGCGCCGGGAAATAGCGCAGGGCATTATGGACGGCCAGCCGCCGCTGCCGGTCGTCCAGCGTCAGCGGCCGGCGCGGCGCGCGGCTGACGAGCGGGTCCTCCGCCGGCGGCGACGGCAGCTGGTCGGGAATGCCGGCCCGCACCTGGGCCTGGAAGTCGGCCACGCGGGCTTCGCTCGTCTCGGGGCTCACGGCGCACCTCCATCGGGATGGTTCCGGTCCCCGTGAAGCTAGCACACGGGGGCTGCTTTAGACAGCCCCCGTTCAACAGCCGGGCGGGTTCGTTCCGTCGGCCAACCCCAAGGCCCGCATAGTGCTGGGCTCAGCTTGCAGCCTGGGCCCCGGCCGCATCCGGCGCGGCCTCCTCGGTCGCCTCGGTACCGCGGACCGCCCGTGTGTACCGGGCCAGGAGCGAGTACACCACAGGCACCACGACCAGGGTCAGGAACGTCGACAGGAGCACGCCGCCGACCACGGCGATACCGAGCGGGCGGCGCGACTCGGCGCCGGCGCCCAGGCCGATCGCGATCGGCAGGATGCCGAAGACGGTCGAGAACGAGGTCATGAGGATCGGGCGCAGCCGGATCACGGCAGCCTCGGTCACGGCCTCGAGCACCGGCCGGCCCTGCGCGCGCAGCTGGTTGGCGAACTCGACGATCAGGATCGCATTCTTGGTCACCAGTCCGATCAGCATGATCAGGCCGATGCGCGAGAAGATGTTCAGCGACTGCCCGAACAGCCACAGCGACAACAGCGCGCCGAACACCGCCAATGGCACCGACAGCAGGATCGTCAGCGGGTCGACGAAGCTCTCGAACTGCGCGGCCAGCACGAGGAAGATGAACACCAGTGCCAGGCCGAACATGAAGTAGAGCGTGTCCTTCGACTCGCGGAACTCGCGCGAGCTGCCGGCCAGGTCGCGCTTCACCGTGTCCGGCAGCTTCTGCTGCCAGATGGCGTCCAGGTCGGTCAGCGCCTGGCCCAGGCCCGTGCCCGGCGCCAGGTTGGCGGTGATCGTCGCCGAGCGGACGCGGTTGAAGTGGTTGAGCTCCTTGGGCGCCACGGTCTCCCGCACGTTGACAACGTTCGCCAGCTGCACGAGCTGGCCCCCGGCGCCCCGCAGGTAGATCTGCTCGATGACGTCGGGAGTGGCCCGCCCGGCGGCCTGCAACTGGAGGATCACGTCGTACTGCTTGGCGCCGCGCTTGAAGTCGCCGGCCACGCGGCCGCCCAGGTAGGCCTCCAGCGTGGAGCCGATGTCGGTCACCGACACGCCCAGCCCGGCCGCGCGCTCGCGGTCGATGTCGATCTGAAGCTCCGGCTTGTTCAGCTTCAGGTCGGTGTCCAGGTTGACCAGGTAGCCCAGCTTACCGGCCTCGGCCATCATCGTGCCGACGGCGGCCCCCAGTTCCTCGTAGGTGTCCGCCTGCAGCACGTACTGGATGTCCGACGAAGAGAAGTTACCGCCCAGGCTGGGGGGGTTGACCAGGAAGGCCAGCACGCCCGGGATGCCGAGCAGGCGCGGGAACATGCTCCCGACGATCTCCTGCTGCGCCCGCTCCCGCTCGTCGCGCGGCTTGAGGTTCAGGAACGCGAAGCCGTTGGTCACGCGACCCGGCCCGCCGAAGCCCAGGCCGGTGGCCGTGAACAGGCCGTTGCGCTCGGGCAGCGGCAGCAGCTGCGCCTCGACCATGCGCATGTAGCGGTCGGTGTACTCCAGCGTCGCGCCCTCGGGCGCCATGACGATGCCGAACGCGGTGCCGCGGTCCTCGACCGGCACCAGCTCCTCGGGCAGCGCGCGCAGCAGCCAGGCGCTGGCTCCCAGCATGGCGACCGCGGCCAGGATGACCGCCACGCGCCAGCGCAGGGCCAGCCGCAGCGTCCGCCCGTAGGCCCGGTCCAGGCCCGCGAAGAAGGCGTCGAACGAGCGGCTTGCCCAGCTGCCGGAATGGGTGTGCAGCGGGCGCAGCATGCGCGCGCACATCATCGGCGTCAGGGTCAGGGCCACGAAGGCCGACAGCGCCACCGAGAAGGCCAACGTCAGGCCGAACTCGCGGAACAGCCGGCCCACGCTCCCGGTGAGGAAGGCCACCGGGATGAACACGGCCACCAGGGCGATGGTGGTGGCGATGACCGCGAAACCGATCTCGCGCACGCCGTCCACCGCCGCCTGGCGGCGCGACTTGCCCATCTCCAGGTGCCGGTAGATGTTTTCGAGCACGACGATCGCATCGTCGACGACCAGGCCGATCGCCAGCACCAGCGCCAGCAGCGTCAGGATGTTGATCGTGAAGCCCAGCGCGAAGGCCAGGATGAACGCGCCGATGATCGAGACCGGGATGGCGACCACCGGCACGATCGTCGCCCGCACGCTCTTGAGGAAGACCAGCACGACCAGCACCACCAGGGCGATGGCGATGAGGATCGTCTCGCGGACCTCGTGCACGGACTCGTCGATGAATCGCGACGAGTCGTAGGCGATGTCCATCCGCATGCCCTCCGGCAGCATCGCCGCCAGCTCGGGCAGGGCCTCGCGCACGGCCTCGGCGGCCGCCAGCGTGCTGGCCTGCTTCTGCTTGACCACGCCCAGGCCAACCGCCGGCTGGCCGTTGTAGCGCGTCAGCGTGCGCTCATCCTCGGCGCCGATCTCGATCGACGCCACCTCGTCCAGGCGCACGATGTCGTCGCCGCGGCGATCGACGATGATGGCGCCGAACTCCTCGGCCGTGTCCAGCTCGCCCCGGGTCCTGACCGCGAACTCGCGGCCGGTTCCCTCGACTCGCCCGCTGGGGATCTCCGCGTTCTCGACGCGGATGGCGCGCTCGATGTCCTGCACCGACAGCCCGCGCGAGGCCATGCGCATCGGGTCCAGCCAGACCCGCATGGCGTAGCGCCTCTCGCCGCCGATGATCACCGAGCCCACGCCCGGCAGCCGCTGCAGGCGCTCCTTCAGCAGCCGGTCGGCCACGTCGGACAGCTCCAGGGTCGAGTGGCGGTCGCTGCCCAGTGCGATCCACATCACCGGCTGCGCGTTGACGTCGACCTTGGCCACGATCGGGTCCTCCGCCTCGCGTGGCAGCGCGCCGCCGACGCGCGAGACGCGGTCGCGCACGTCGTTGGCTGCCTCGTCCACGTCGCGGTGGAGCTCGAACTCGATGGTGATGACCGAGCCCTGCTCGCGGCTGCTGGAGGTGATCGTCTTGACCGACTCGATCGTCGAGAACTGCTCCTCGAGGACGTCGGTGATCTCCGTCTCGACCACGTTCGGGCTGGCGCCGCGGTACAGGGTGGTCACCGAGACGATGGGCGGGTCGGTCTCCGGATACTCGCGCACGGGCAGTCGCGAATAGGAGATGAAGCCCAGCAGGATGATCGCCAGGCTGAGCACGACCGTGAAGACGGGCCGGCGGATGGAGACCTCGCTCAGCTTCATCGCGCGCCCCCGCCCGCGGCGGCCGGGCCGCCGCCGCCGGCCTCGGCGCCGCCGGTCGGCATGACCCTGGCCCCGTCGTACAGCTTCTGGTGGCCGGCCTGGACCACGACCTGGCCGGCCTCGAGGCCGCCGGTGACCTCGACCACGCCGGGCAGCCTGGTGCCCAGCTGCACGGCCGCGCGGGCGACGGTGCTGTCGGGCTTGACCACGAACACGAAGGCCTGCCCGCCGGTGACGAAGACGGCCTCGTCGGGCACCGTCAGCGCGTCGGCGCGCTCGTCGAGGACGAGCGTGACGGTCGCCGACATCCCGGGCCGCAGGCGCAGGTCCGGGTTGGCCACGGTGGCCACCACGCGCGTGGCGCGTGTCTGGCCGTCAAGCTGCGGCTCGATCACGGCGACGGCGCCCTCGAGCACCTCGCCGGGGTGGGCCGTGGTCTCGATGCGCACGGCGTCGCCCGGCCTCAGGCGGCCGAGCAGGCGCTCGGGTACGGAGAAGGTCAGGCGCAGGCGGTCCAGCCGGGACAGGTCGGTCAGGGCCATGCCGGCGCGCACGAAGGCGCCCGGGCTGACGCGCCGCAGGCCGACGCTGCCGGCGAACGGCGCCGTGATGCGCGTCTTGCCCAGCCGGGCGCGGGCCAGGTCCAGGTTGGCCTCGGCCACCTTGAGGGCCGCGGTCGCGTCGTCCAGGTCCTGCGGGGCGCCGGCGCCCTGCTCCACGACGGTGCGCACGCGTTCCCAGGTGGCGCGACCCTGGTCGCGCAGGGCCTCGGCCCGCTGCGCCTCTGCGGCCAGCTGCACGTCGTCGAGCGTGGCCAGCAGCTCACCGGCGCGGACCGCGCCGCCCTCGGGGAACGGCAGCGCGCGAACGACGCCATCGATCTCGGCGGCCACCTCGACCTGCAGGTCGGCCTCGAGCGTGCCGACGGTCGCGAAACGGTCGGCCACCGCCCCGGGCGCCACCACCGCCGTCTCGACCGGGGTGGGGGGCGGGGCGAACCCGCCGGCCTGCTTCCCGCCGCCACAGCCGGCGACGCCCGCCAGGGCCGCCGCGACGCCCAGCGCCGTCGCCAGGCGCCGCATCCTGATCGTCGTCATCGTCACTCCCGTTCCGCGGCCGCGCGGTACCAACCGCCGGTCAGCTGGGTGAGGGCCGCCGCGGCTCGCGCCGTGCGCACCAGGGCCTGCGAATAGCGTTGCTGCGCCGCCGCCAGGTCGGCCGACAGGCGCACGACCTCGAAGGCGGTGCTGCGGCCGTTGCGGTACTCGATCATGCCGATCTCCACCTGGCGCAGCGAGGCCTCGACGCCCCGGCCGGCCAGTTCCAGGCGCCGCGCGCCGCGCTCCAGTTCCCGGTGCTGCGCGCGGACCTGTTCCTCGAGGGACCGCCGGGCGCCCTCGAGCACGTACCCGGCGCGGGCGACCTCGGCGCGACGCTGCTGGGCCTCGCCGCCGCCGGCGCGGCCCCCAAGCGGCACGCTCAGTACGGCGCCGGCGTTCCACCAGGGATAGTCCCGGTCGCGCACCTGGGCCCAGCCGGGCCCGAAGCCGTCGGCGATGTCGTAGCGGATCGTGTCGGTCGAGCCCGGGAAGACGATGTCCCGTGCCGCGCCGGACAGGCCGTAGCCGCCGATGCCGCCGAACACGTCCAGGCGCGGCCGCGCGTCCCAGCGCGCGCCCTCGGCGCGCGCGACGGCAGCCTCGCGCTGCTCGGCCAGCGCCTGCAGGTCGGGATTGCCCTCGTTCGCCGCGGCGAGCACGGCCGCCAGGTCGAGCACCCGGGGCGTGGCCGGCGGCTCGTCGGCGGGGCGGAAACGGGCCTGGTCCGCGACCGGCCTCCGGCCGATCAGCGAGGCCAGGCCGTCGGAACGGCGGTCGAGCTGCTCCTCGGCGTCCAGCACGCGCTGCTCCTGCTCGGCGAGGAAGACCTCGGCATTGGCGACCTCGCTGGGACCGACCAGGCCGGCGCGCGCGCGCAGCCGCGTCTCATCCAGGAACAGGCGCGTGCGGTCGCGGATCAGCACGGCCACGGCCAGGTCGCGTTCGCCGGCGTAGAGCTCCCAGTAGCCGGCCTCGACCTCCGCGGCCACCGCCTGCCGGGCGGCCTGCCGACGGTCCGCGGCGGCGGCCGCCGTGCGCTCGGCGGCCCGCAGCCCGGCGCCGGCGGCAGGGCCGAAGCCCTTGAGCAGCGGCTGGCGGACGGTGAGCGATCCGAACGTCTGGTACTGCGGCGACAGGGCCGCGTACGTCGAGTTCGTGAGCGTGCGCACCGTCGACAGCGAGGCCGACAGCTCGGTGCCCACCGGCAGCCTCAGTCGCGCGCCCGCCTCGATCTCGGCCGTCTCCGTGCTGACGACCGGTGCACCCGAGAACAGAGAGGCGGCCGGCTGGTCGCTGCCGGTCCAGGCGGCGCTGCCGAACAGCTCCGGGTCGAAGGCGCCGCGCTCGCTGCGCAGCGCCGCGGCGGCGGCGGCCAGGTCGGCGTCCGCCACCTGCGCGGCCACCGCCTGCGCCTGCGCTGCAGCCAGCAGTTCGGCCAGGCCGACACGCTCGCCCGGCAGGCCGGCCAGGACCGCGGCCAGCGCGCTGTCCGGCCCGGCCACGGCGTTCGGCGACGCGACCGCGGCCTCCGGCGTCGCGGCGGCCGCAACGGCGGCGCCCGGCGCTGCCGGCGCAGCCAGCGCGGCGGCCACCGCGAACGCGATCGGGAAAGGCGCGGCCAAGGCGGCGCCGGGGGCGCCGTGCGCCCGCCCAAGGATCGATCTGAGCATGCCCCGGAAACCTCGCGGGTGGGGAGGGAAGCGGTTCGAAGTGTCATCGTCCCGGAACCGTCGATAGCACAAGCTACCAACGCCCGGCCCCCGCCGCCCGCGTTCTGGACGGATCGGGGTCCAGGTCCCAAGATGGGACCCATGCCGGTCGGACCGCAACCGGCCGCCGTCCGGGCGGCGACCCTGCCGCCGCCCAGCCACCCCGGCCCCGGGAGCCTTCCCGCCATGACCGTTCCCGACCAGCGGCGCGCCACCTGGTGCGCCCTCGGCGCCGTCGCCGTCTGGTCCACCGTGGCCACGGCGTTCAAGCTGGCGCTGCGGGACCTCGACATCTACCAGCTCCTGCTCGTGGCCGTGGCCGTGTCGGTCGCCTGCCTGGCCGGCGTGCTGGCCGTGCAGCGGAAGCTGGGCCTGCTGGCACGGACGGCGCCCCGGGACCGCGCCGGCGCCCTCCTGCTGGGCGCCCTCAACCCGTTCGCCTACTACCTGGTGCTGTTCGCGGCGTACGACCGCCTGCCCGCCCAGGTGGCCCAGCCGCTCAACTACACGTGGGCGCTGACCCTGTCGTGGCTGGCGATACCCCTGCTGGGCCAGCGCCCCGGTCGCCGGGTACTCCTGGCCGGCGCGGTCTGCTACGCGGGCGTGTTCCTGATCGCGACCGGCGGCACCGTCGCGGGATTCGCGGCGGCCGATCCGGCCGGCGTGGCCCTGGCGCTCGGCAGCACCGTGCTGTGGTCGCTGTACTGGCTGGCCAACGCGCGTTCACGACTGGACCCCGTCGTCGGGTTGTGGTGGAACTTCGCCGGGGCGGCGCCGCTGTGCGCCCTGGCCACGCTGCTGCGGTCGGACCTGGACCTGCCTGCGCGCGGCCTGCTGGCAGGGGCCTATGTCGGCGCCTTCGAGATGGGATTCACGTTCGTGCTCTGGCTGGCCGCGCTGCGCCTGGCGCCGAGTGCTGCCCGCGTGGCCAACCTCATCTTCCTGTCGCCGCTGGCCTCGCTGGTGCTCATCCACTTCGTGCTCCACGAGCCGGTGCGTCCGGCGACGGTGGCGGGCCTGCTCCTGATCATCGGCGGTTTGCGTTGGCAACAGGCGGGAGGCGCCGGGCGGGAACCGGCGGGGCCGTCGCGGGGTTGAACCGGGATGATCGCGACCGGCCGCCGCCGGTCGTCGCGCCCGCTGCCCCGAAAGGAACCCGGCCATGAACCGCCTCGGCAAACTGCTCGAACGCGCCCGCCGCAGCGGCCTGCTCTCGCTGGCGCTGATGATCCTCGGCCTGTTCGCCTTCCGCTCCGCCGTCGCCGACTGGCACGACGTGCCGTCCGGCTCGATGCAGCCCACGCTGCTGGTGGGCGACCGCATCGTCGTCGACAAGCTGGCCTACGACGTGAAGCTGCCGTTCGGTGCCGGCACCCTGCACCGCCGCGGCCACCCCCCCCCCCGCCACCACGTCAACCGC
>JAYRFB010000181.1:0-10183 GCA_041908585.1 Candidatus Krumholzibacteriia bacterium | reverse complement strand
CGGAACCGCCCGCGGCGGACGGCGAGGTGCCCGCCTGGCGGACGGCTCGCGAGCGCCTGTGGCGGCGGGAAGCCGTCGGCTGGGCGGCGCCCGGCCGGGACCTGCTCTGGCTGGACGCGACCGGTGGCGACCGCTGGGGCGCGGCGGACCAGCGCAGTGGCGAGGCCTTCACCGCCCGGCTGGCGCGGCTCTTCGGTCATGTCCGGCGCCTGGAGGCCGGTCCCCAGGATGACGGCCCGCCGTGTGATCGCCTGCTGGTGACTTCGCACCGCCCGCTGGAGCCGGGCCGGCTGACGGGACCCGTCGCGGTGCGCGGCGGGGCTCTGCAGGTGCCGATTGAAACGACCCGTCCAGTCGAGGGGGCGCCACGGCCCGTGGACGGCGTGGCCTCGTCCCTCGCCGGCGTGGCCCTGGCGGCAGGAGGCGTGGCGCTGGCCATGGGGCACCCGAGCCTGGCAGCCGACCTGCGCGCGCAACTGGGGCCCGCCTGGCGGGTCGGGCAGGTCTACGACTGCGACGCGCTGGACCTTGGCGACCCGTTCGGGGACCCGATTCCCGGGCCGTCCGACGGCCCGTTCAATGGCCCGGACGGCGATCCGCACGCGGGCGGCGTCCCATCGGCCTGAGCCGCCCGGCGCGCAATTATCTTTTGACTGCGGGGGCGGGTGCGATTATATTCCCGCCTCGCTGAATCCCAAGGCGGGGGCGTAGTTCAGTTGGTTAGAACGCCGGCCTGTCAAGCCGGAGGTCGCGAGTTCGAGTCTCGTCGCTCCCGCCATCTGCCAACCGCGGCTTCGGTCGCGGTTTTTTGCTGTCCGGCGCCGTGCGCGGCGCCCGGATCTCCCCGAGCCGAGGAGCCGGTACCCATGAGCCATGCCGTGTCCAGGAATCGCCGCCGGGCCGTCGCCGGGCTGGCGGCCTGCTCCCTGCTCCTGCTGCTGGCAGCCGTCACCGGTTGCCGCAAGCAGCAGCCAGCCCCGGAGGCCGCGATGAAGGAATCCGCCGAGCCGGTGCCCGTCGACTGCACGTGGGCGCGCGCCGACGCACTGCCGCTGGTCGCGGACCTCGACGCCCGCGCCGCGGCCTACGTGCCGACGACGCTCGACCCGTCCCTCGACCATCTCGAGGCGAACGACCAGGCCGTGCTGGCCAAGCTGGTCGAGGTGGCCAGGATCATGGACGGGCTCTTCGCGATCCAGGCCACGCCGTGCGCCGACGAGCTGGCGGCCCACCTGTCGCGCCTGCCCGCCGACCGGCAGGAAGTCGCGCGGCGCTACTTCGCGATTAACAAGGGTCCCTGGGACCGCCGCTTCCATTTCGAGCCGTTCTTCGGTGCCTGGGCGCACCCGACCGGCGCCAACTACTACCCGGTGGACCTGACCGACGCCGAGAAGGCCGCGATCGCCGACCCGGCGAACGGGCTCGACGGCCTGTTCACCATGGTCCGCCGTGACGCGGGCGGCCGCCTCGTCGCCGTGCCGTACTCGCGCTACTTCGGCGCGGAGCTGCAGCAGGCTGCCGCGCTGATGCGCGAGGCCGCCGCCCTGACCGGCAACGCGAGCCTGCGCGCGTTCCTCGAATCGCGCGCCGACGCTTTCCTGAGCGACGACTACTACGCCTCGGACGTGCTGTGGATGGACGTGGACAGCGCGGTCGAGATCACCGTCGGGCCCTACGAGACCTACGAGGACGGCCTGTTCGGCTACAAGGCGGCCTTCGAGGCCTTCGTCACCGTGACCGACCCGCAGGAGAGCGCGCGGCTGGCGAAGTTCAAGGACGAGCTGCCCTGGCTCGAGTCGCAGCTGCCGATCGACGACCGCCACAAGAACCCGAACCGCGGCAGCGAGTCGCCCATCCGCGTCGTCGACGAGGTCTATTCGGCCGGCGACACCCGCGCCGGCGTGCAGACCATCGCCTTCAACCTGCCCAACGACGAGCGCGTCCGCGAGGCCAAGGGCTCCAAGAAGGTCCTCCTGCGCAACGTCATGAAGGCGAAGTTCGACCAGATCCTGGTGCCCATCGCGCAGGTCGTGGTGAGCGAAGGTCAGCTGGCCGACCTGACCGCCGAGTCGTTCTTCCTGCACACGCTCTGGCACGAGATGAGCCACGGCCTCGGCCCCGGCAAGATCACCGTCGGCGGCCGCGAGACAGAGGTGCGCCTGGAGCTGAAGGATACCTACTCGACGCTGGAGGAGGCCAAGGCCGACGCCATGGGCGAGTGGACCATCTTCGTGCTGACGCGCGCCGGCCGCGGCTACTTCCCCGAGACGATCTATCGCGAGCAGGCCGCGACCTACCTGGCGGGCATCTTCCGTTCGGTGCGCTTCGGCATCGGCGAGGCGCACGGCAAGGCCAACGCGATCCAGTTCAACTACCTGCTGGAGAAGGGCGCCATCGTGCCCGAGGCGGAGGGCGGCCGCTTCCGCATCGACGTGCCGGCCTTCGAGTCCGCCATCGCGAAGCTGGTGGGCGAGATCTGCACGATACAGGCCGAGGGCGACTACGCGGCCAGCCAGGCCTTCATCCAGCGCTACGGCGGGATGCCCGAGGTGCTGGCGGCGGCGCTGGCGAAGCTCGACCATATCCCCGTGGACATCGAGCCCGTGTTCCCGCGCTGGGACCGGTAGCCGGGGGCGACCGCGCGCAGCCGGGCGGCCGTGGGGCTGCCCGGCGCGCGCAGGCCCACCCAATCAGGCAGGACATGCTCCAGGTCAGCGAGATCTACCGGTCCATCTGCGGCGAGTCGCTCCACAGCGGGCGGCCGTGCACGCTCGTGCGACTGACCGGCTGCCACGTGCGCTGCGGCTGGTGCGACTCGGCCCACGCCTTCAACGGCGGCGACGCCATGGCGGTGGAGGCCGTGCTGGACCGCGTGCGGGGTCTGGGTCCGCGCACGGTGCTGGTGACCGGCGGCGAGCCGCTGCTGCAGCCGGGGGTGAAGGGGCTCCTGCAGGCGCTGCTCGACGACGGGCGCACCGTGCTGCTGGAGACCAGCGGCACGCGGGGACCGCGCTCGCTGGTGCCGCTGCGCGAGGTGCCTGCCGGCGTGCACCGCATCGTCGACCTCAAGGCGCCGGGCAGCGGGCTCGGGCCGGAAGTCATCGATTGGGAGGGCATCGCCGCGCTGGGCCCCGGCGACGAGCTGAAGGCCGTCCTGGCCGATCGCCGGGACTACGAATGGGCGCGCGACCTGGTCCGCGCCGGCACCCGCCTGCCTGCCGGGGTGCCGGTCTCCTTCTCGCCGGTGCAGGACGGGCTGGCTCCGGCCGACCTGGCGGCATGGATCCTGGAGGACGGGATCGAGGTCAGGTTCCAGCTGCAGTTGCACAAGGTCGTGTGGCCGGGCGTGGAACGGGGGGTCTGAGCATGCGACGGCCCGGGGCGACGGCCATCGTGCTGGTCAGCGGCGGCATGGACTCCTGCGTGTGCCTGGCCGAGGCGGCGCGCGCGCACGAGGTGGCGGCGCTTCACATCAACTACGGGCAGCGCACCGAGGCGCGCGAGCTGCGCGCCTTCACCGAGCTGTGCGACCACTACCGCGTCGAGCGACGCCTGGTGGCCGACATCTCCTACCTGAAGGTCATCGGCGGCTCGTCGCTGGTCGATGCCTCCCAGGCGGTCGAGACCGGCCTGCCGCAACCCGGTCAGGGTGTCCCGTCCACGTACGTGCCGTTCCGCAACGCGCACATCCTGGCGGTTGGCGTCTCCTGGGCCGAGGTCATCGGCGCCGCGTCGCTGTGGATCGGGGCCGTGGAAGAGGACGGCAGCGGCTACCCGGACTGCCGCCGCGCCTTCTACGACCGCTTCGAGGCGGCGGCCAACGAGGGCACGCGGCCGACGACGAACCTGTGCATCGTCACTCCGCTGATCGACCTGGACAAGGCGGCGATCGTGCGGCGCGGCGTCGACCTGGGCGCGCCGCTGCACCTGACCTGGTCCTGCTACACCGACGAGGAAGCGGCCTGCGGGAGCTGCGAGAGCTGCCGCCTGCGCCTGCGCGGATTCGAGCGCGCGGGCCTGGTCGACCCGGTTCCCTATCGCGCCTGAGGCGCGGCCGCCGTCCGGCTCAGGCCCCGCCGGCGCCGGTCGCGAATCGCCCGAAATCGTAGTCGCGGTAGGCGTTGCAGCGGCTGCAGAGATGGATGAGGTCGCGACGGCCGTCGTCCAGGATCCCGCGCAGGCACCGCGCGGCGTGCCCCTGCCAGATCTCCAGCACCGACTGCTCGCGCACGTTGCCGATGACGGCCTTCCCGTGCACGTCCCAGCAGCAGAGCGTGGCGTCGCCGTCCGTGTAGAAGAACATCTCGTCGAGCACCTTCAGGCACGGCTTGAGCACCACGTCCGCAGGCTTCTGCCCGGTCCACGGCCACTGGTAGAGCTGTGTCACCAGCACCTCGCTGCAGCGCGGACCCCAGTAGGCGCGGTAGTCGGCGATCTCGTGCCGGTTCTCCGGCACCTCGATCATCCGCACCTCCGTGAAGACCTTCTCGCGCCAGCCCTCGCGGTCCCAGATCTCAAGGAAGCGCGTCGTGCGCTCGAGCACCTTGTCGTAGGGGATGCCCACGCGCGACGGCTCGTAGGTGGCGGCGCTGAAGCCGTCGATCGAGAAGCGCATGATGTCGACGCCCGCCTCAAGCAGGGCGCGGCCAAGCTCCTCGGTCAGCAGCTCCGCGTTGGTGTTGAACTCGACGCGGGCCGTCGGGTCGTTCCGCTTGATGTAGCGGACGATCTCGGGCTGGCGCTTGTCGACGAACGGCTCGTTGGTCAGGAAGGGGCGGTAGGTGACGCCCCAGCCGCGTGTGTCGTCGACGATCTTCTTCCACATGTCGTCGGGCATGCGGGCCGGGTCTCGCACGATCTCGTTCTGCGGGCAGAACGGGCACTTGGCATTGCACTTGGTGACCGTCTCGAGCTGGATGAACCGCGGCCGCTCGGCATAGGGGAGTTGCCAGCGGGGGCCGGCGCCGGCGGCCGCTACGGCGGCGGCGGCGTGGAACTGGTCGGCCTGGGCAGGACGCATCGGGTCTCCTCGCTGGCGGCGCGGTCGCGCCGCGTCAAGTGCGGTCGAGCAGCGGCTCGATGACAGCCAGGCTGCGCGCGGTGGCGCCGCGCTGCGCAAGCACGACGGCACGCGCGGCGCCGGCTGCGGCGGTGCGGGCCGCCTCGTCGCCCAGCAGCCGGCGCGCGGCCTCCAGCGCCTCGGGCGGCCGGCGCACGACCTGGGCGGCCCCGCGCCGCACCAGCTCGCCGGCCTCCTCGGCGTTGTCGATGACCGGACCGAACAGCACGGGCAGGCCCGCCACGGCCGGCTCCATCGTGTTGTGGACGCCGGTCGTGAAGCTGCCGCCGACGTAGGCAAGATGCCCCGCCCGGTAGATTTCCGCCAGTTGCCCCACCGAGTCGACCAGCACGACGTCGGCCGCCGGGACGGCGCCGGTCCGACCGGCATCCGCGCCGTCGACCAGCGCCGACAGGCGCGTGGTGCCGAGCCCGGCCGCGGCCAGCCTGCGCTCCAGTTGCTCGAGCCTGGCGGCCGTGGGCTCGTGCGGCGTCAGGACCACGCGCACGTCGGGCAGCGCCGTGCGCAGGGCCGGCAGGACGGGTAACCAGAGCTGCTCGTCCGGGGGCCAGGTGCTGCCCAGGACCAGCAGCCTGCCGCCGAGCCCCTGGAGGGCCAGGGCGACCGGCCCGCCCCGGGCCGCTTCCCAGCGCAGGATGACCTGCTCGGCGCGCGTGTCCCCGGTGACGGTCACGGGGCACCGCACGCCCAGCCCGTCGACGAAGCGGCGCCGGTCGTCCTCGGTGCAGACGCCCACGTGCGCGAACCGGTCGAACAGGTCCCGGTACAGCGGCCTGGCAAGCGGGTTCAGTCGGGCGCTGCCGGGCCGAAGCGAGCCGGCCATCAGCACGATGGGCACGCCCGCACGGTCGGCTTCCAGCACCTGGTTCGGCCAGCAGTCGAACTTGACGAACACGAGCAGCCGCGGCCGCCAGCGCGCCACCAGCGCCGCCATGGCCGCCGGTCGGTCGAGCGGCAGGTACTCGTGCACGTCGGCGCACGGGCGGCGTTCGGCGAAGTGGCGGCCCGAGGGCGAGAAGTGCGTGACCACCAATCTCAGATCCGGACGCCGCTCGCGCAGGGCGGCCAGCAGGGGACGCGCCTGCTCGTACTCGCCGACGGAGGTGACGTGGAACCACACGCCGCCCTCCGCGCGCGCGGCGGCGTCGGCGACGCGCGCCTCCAGGCCCTGCCGGCCGGCCAGCCCCTCGCGCAGCTTGGGCAGCAGGGGGGCGGCCAGGCGGGCCGCGGCAGCCAGGGCCGGCGAGAGCGCGCGGTACACGCGCAGCGACAGGCCGGGTGCGCGCGCGCTCACGCCGTCTCCCCGAGCTCGCGCAGCGCGGCCAGCGCCGCGGCCGGGGTGATCTCCTCCAGGCAGGCCAGGTCCCCGCGGTGGCAGGGGCGCCGGCCGTTGCGGGAGCAGGGACGGCAGGCGAGGTCGCGCTCCAGCACCCGGCTGCCGGGCAGCCGCGGGAAGTAGCCGAACTGCCGCACCGTGGGCCCGAAGAAGGCGAGGACCGGCGTGCCGGTGGCCTCCGCCACGTGGAGCAGGCCGCTGTCGTTGGTCACCAGGCGGCGGCAGGCGCCCACCGCCGTGGCCACCTCGACCAGGTCGCGGCCCTGGATGATCCCGGCCCCGGCGGCATCAGCTGCCGCCGCGAGCCGGCTGCCGGCGAACCACGCCCGCTCGTCCGGCCCCAGGAACAGGCGCAGGTCGCGCTCTCCGTCCGCGGCCAGGCCCTCGAGCAACGCGACCCAGTGGTGTTCCGGCCATCGCTTCGTGGCCCAGCGCGCTCCCGGCGCCAGCCCCAGCGGCGCGCGCCCCGCGGGAGGTCGCGCACCGTCGGGCGGTGCGAGCGACGCGAGCGGCGGCCGACGCCCGGCCAGGGGCGCCGCGCCCGGCAGCAGGCAGCGGTCGAAGCGCTCCACCATCGTGGTGGACAGGGTCGCCGTGCCGGTGGCGCCCGCGAGCAGGCGCAGTCGCGCCGCGGTGTCCTTGGCCAGGCGCGCATCGGCCCGGCGCCCGAGCAGCGCCACCAGCGCGTGGCTGCGCAGCACGCCGTGCGCGTCGATGACGTGCTGCCAGCGCCCCGCGCGCAGGCGACCCGCAAGCTCGCGCAGCGAGACGAGACCCGGGCCCGCCAGGATCTCGACCGCGTCGACGCCGTGGAAGCGGGTCACCAGCGGCGCGAAGGCCGCCTTGGTCGCGACGGTCACGCGCGGCCGTCCACGGCCGGGCACGTCGGCCAGCGCCGACAGCGACCAGCCCAGCAGGCACAGGTCGCCCAGCGAGCCGAAGCGGATGACCAGCCAGTCGTTCACGGGACCTTTCGCGGACAGGGACCATCGTCGACGCCGGTCCGCGGCGTCGGGAGCAGCGCCCGCTTGACCGCCGTCGGCGCGCCGGCGCCGGCCCGGGGCGGGTGGAGTGCCGGTTGGACGGCCAAGTGAAACACATCGCCGACGACGGCGCCAGCGGCGCCGCGTTCTTGCCGCGTCCGTCCCCCCGCGTTACCATCGCCCGGCCGCCGGGGTCCGCCTGGCCGCCGGCCGCCAGCCCCGGGAGCCCGCGCTTGGAACTGGTCCTGCTCATCGTCCTGCTGGTCCTGTCGGGGTTCTTCTCCGGCTCGGAAACCGCGCTCTTTTCGCTGAGCGCGGGCGAACTGGCCCGCCTGGAGGCGGGCGGCGGGCGCGCGGGCCGCAACGTGGCGCGGCTCATGCGCCGCAGCCACGAGGTGCTGTCGGCGCTGCTGGTGGGCAACCTGCTGGTCAACACTGCCGCCAGCGTCGTGGCCACCGGCCTGTGCCTGGCCTGGTTCGGGCCGCAGGGCGTGGCCGTGGCCATCCCCGTCGTGACCGTCCTGCTGCTGCTCTTCGGCGAGATCACGCCCAAGCTGCTGGCCCTCGGCCGGCGGGGCCAGGTGGCACCGGTCGTCCAGCTGCCTGTGCGCGCCTGGGTCACCGCGGCCCGCCCCGTGGTCTGGTTGACCGGTCGCCTCGTCGACGCGCTGCTGGCCGTGCTGCCGTCCGACCGCCCCGGCTCGCGCCCCCTGAACACGGCCGAGCTGCAGACCGCCTGCGACCTGGCGATCGAGGACGGGACGCTGACCGAGACCGAGGGCCGTTCGCTGGCGCGGCTGCTGCAGCTGGCCGGGCTGGAGGTGCAGCACATCATGGTGCCGCGGCCCGCCGTGGTTTCGCTGCGCGCCGACATGACGCGCGCCGAGATCCTGGACGTGGCCCGGCGCGCCGGCTTCAACCGTTACCCGGTGCTGACACCGGACGGCGCGCGCCCGGTGGGCATGTTCCACCTCAAGGACCTGCTGGCGGCTGGCGATGACGGCGGCCTGCCGTTGCAGGCCGGCGCCCGACCGCTGCTGTTCGTGCCCGAGAGCAAGGATGTCGATGCGCTGCTGACGGAGATGCGCCGCGGCGGCGCCCACCTGGCGGCCGTCGTCGACGAGCACGGCGACTTCACCGGCATCGTGACCATGGCCGACTGCCTGCAGGCGCTGCTGGGCCCGGTGGCCGACGCCTCGACGCGCGATCCCGAGGTGATCCCGCTGGGCGAGGGACGCTGGGTCGTCAGCGGTCGCACCGACCTGCGCGGGCTGGAGGAGGCCTGCGGCGTTCGCCTGCCGCCGAGCCGCGACTACGTGACGGTGGCCGGCTTCCTGATGACCACGCTCGGGCGCGTGCTCGTGCCGGGCGACCGCGTCGCGCTGCCGGGCGCCCGGCTCACCGTGCTGGAGATGGACGGCCTGCGCGTCGAGCGCATCCAGGTGACCCGGCACCGCGCGGAGCAGCCCGGAGGCGCGCGATGACCGCGCTGCCTCCCTGGCTGCTGTGGACCGCGCTGGCCGCGTGCCTGCTCGGCTCGGCGTTCTTCTCGGGTACCGAGACGGGCCTGATGAGCGTCAGCCGCGTGCGCCTTCGCCGCTCGCCCGCCGGCGACACGCCGCGCGGGCGGCGCCTTCGCCGCGTGCTTCGCGACCTCGAGGACGCGCTGATGACCTGCCTGGTGGGCAACAACCTCGTGAACGTCGCGTTCAGCGCGCTGGTCACCGTGGTGCTGACCGAGCGCCTGGGCGACTCCGGCCAGGGCGCCGCCGTGGCCGTGGTCTCGGTCGTGACCATGGTCTTCGGCGAGATCCTGCCCAAGGTGGTCTTTCGCGAGTATCCCGAGCGCCTGTCGCTGGCGGTGCTGCCGGCGTTCACCGTCGTCATGCGCGTTCTCTGGCCCGTCCGCCTGTTGCTGGCTGCCTACCGGAGGCTCTGGGCGCGCCTGCTGCCGCCGGTCGGCGGGAGCTCGCGCCGCCTCGACCGCGGCAGCCTGGCGGCGCTCATGCAGACGCACGCCCAGCCCTCGGACCAGGAGCGCGGATTCAGCGAGGTCCTCGACCGGTTCCTGCAGCTGGCCCACCGCCCGCTGACGACGCTGATGCGTCCACTCGAGACGGTGGTCACGGTGCCGCCCGGCGCCACGATCGCCGAGTGCCTGGCTGTCGCGGCGCGCTCGGGCCTGAGCCGCCTGCCGGTCTCCGGCGGCGAGGGCTGCTCGCTCCAGGCCTACGTGACGGCCCGCGACCTGCTGTTCCTGCCGCCGGGACAGGCCGGCGAGCCCGTGCCGCGGCGCCTGTGGCGGCCGTTCGTCCTGATCGACGCGCGCATGACGCCCTACGAGGTGTTCGAGGAGTTGCGCAGCCAGGGCAACCAGATGGCCGCGGTGTGCGATGCCGAGGGGAACCCGCTCGGCCTGGTCACGTTGGAGGACCTCATCGAGACGGTGATGGGATCCATCCACGACGAGTTCGACCCGCAGGCCGCCCTGGCGCCGGCGGCCGTAGCCTGAGGAGGAAGCATGAGCGACGACACCGGACTGACCAAGCACGACCACGTCCTGATGGGGCTTGTCTTCTCGCTGCAGCACGCGGCGATGACCCAGCTGGGCAAGCTGCAGGATCCCGCCAGCGGCGAGGTGCGACGCGACCTGGACCAGGCTCGCGCCACGATCGACATCCTCGAGATGCTGAAGGTCAAGTGCCGAACCGGCACGCCGGAGGACCTCGTGCGGATGCTGGACCAGGCCGTGCTCAACCTGCAGCTCAACTACATGGACGAGAT
>JAYRFB010000180.1:0-46775 GCA_041908585.1 Candidatus Krumholzibacteriia bacterium | reverse complement strand
GGACGGCCTGGTCGCGCACTGGCTGCCGGTGGCACCGGGGGCCGACCTCGAACCGGCGACCCCGCCCGGGACCGGCCGCGCGCGCCGGCTGCTCACGCTGGCCGGCGACCTGGCCTCGCCGCAGCCGGTGCCCATGCTCAGGTTCGCCTCGCCGGCGTGGGAGCAGGCGCTCGCCGCCCATGGTTGGGACCGCTTCGACGCCATCGTCTGCCGCTACCCGCGCCAGGCGTTCCTGGTGCCCCCCGCCTTTGCGGACCGGCTCGTCGTCGACGCCGACGACCTGGTCCATCGCGTCGGCTTCCAGCGCTTCCTGGCCGCGCCGCGACAACCATGGACCTGGCCGATCGCGCTGGAGTCCGTCCGCTGCCTGCTCGACGAGCGCCGCCGGCTGCGGCGAGCGCGGCGCGTGCTGGTGTGCTCGGAGGCCGATGGGCGCCGACTCGGCGGTGGCAGGACCACCGTCGTGCGCAACGGTACGAACTGGCCGGAGCCGGGAGCTCTGCGCGCACCCGAGCCGGGCGTGCTGTCGTTCGTCGGCAACTTCAACTACGAGCCAAACCGCGAGGGCCTGGCCTGGTTCTGCGACGAGGTGTTGCCGCACCTGCTGCGCGCCAGCCCCGGCGCACGGCTGGATGTCGCGGGGCACGAGTCGCGCGCGGCGGGCGCCGCGCTGGACGGGCGTCCCGGACTTCGCCTGCTCGGACCGGTGGAGACCCCGTGGGCCTGCTTCTCGGGCTCGGTGGCATCGGTCGTGCCGCTGCGGCGCGGGGCCGGGACGCGGATCAAGATCCTCGATTCGCTGGCCTGCGGGCGGCCGGTCGTCTCCACGCCGGCAGGCGCCGACGGCCTGGCGGTCATCGGCGAGGAGCACGGGCTCTACCGGGCGGCCTCGGCGGTGGCGATGGCCAGGCTGCTGGCCGCGATCCTCGCCGATCCCGGGCCGTACCTGGCAGCGGCCATGCGGGGGCGCGACCTGGTCCGCGACTCCTTCACCTGGGAGTCCACGACGGCGGGCCTGGCGGAAGCGCTCGAGAAGTGGGTGGCCCGACCGCCACGCGACGCGCGGCGCTGAGGTCGGGCGGATGCCAGGCGCGGCGGACTACCGCGCCGGGAGGTCGAGCTCGTACTTGGCGAGGCGGTACAGAAGCACGTGCCGCGGGATCCCCAGGTAGGCCGCCGTACGGCTGCGGTTGCCGCCGCAGAGCGCCAGGGCCCGGCGGATGACCTCCTTCTCCAGCGCGACCAGCGACAGGCCGGCGGGTGGCAGGGGTCCCAGCGGCAGGGTGCCCCCGTCGTCCTCGGCCTTGTCCACGGCCGCCGGCACGACGGCGCCGGCGTGGGGTGCGAGCTCGCGCAGCGCGGCCAGGGTCAGCGTCTCCCCGCCTCGCATCAGCACCAGGCGCTGGTTGAGGTTGCGGAGCTCGCGCACGTTGCCCCGCCAGGGCAGGCCGGCCAGGGCTGTCGCGAGTTCCGGCTCCGTGGTGATGCCGGGCCCCCCGTGCAGCAGCGTGAAATGGTCCCAGAGCAGCGGGATGTCCTCTGGGCGATCGCGCAGCGGCGGGAGCGTCAGCGGCACCACGTTGAGGCGGTACCAGAGGTCCTCCCGGAAGCGGCCGGCCGCCACCTCACGGCCCAGGTCGCGATTAGTGGCGCAGACCAGGCGGAAGTCGACCGCCACGGGCGCGGGGCCGCCCACGGGGTCGACCTGCCGGGTCTCGAGCACGCGCAGCAGCTTCGGCTGCAGCGCCAGGGGCAGTTCCGAGATCTCGTCGAGCAGGAGCGTGCCGCCGTCGGCGGCGCGGATCCGGCCGGGGCGCGCCTGCCCGGCGCCCGTGAAGGCGCCGCGCTCATGCCCGAACAGCTCCGCCTCGACGAGCTCTCCCGGGATGGCGCCGCAGTTGACCGCGACGAAGGGCCGGTCCCAGCGCAACGACAGGTCGTGCACGGCGCGGGCAGCCAGCTCCTTGCCGGTGCCGCTCTCGCCCTGCAGCAGCACGGTCGCGTCGCTGGGGGCGGCCTGGCGCAGGTCGCGCATGAAGCGGGCCATCGCCTCCGAGCGGTGCAGCATGCCGCATTCCGGCTGGCGCCGGCGCAGGAGGCGCCGCAGGGCGTCGTTGTCGCGCTCGAGCCGGCCGGCGTGCAGCGCCTGCTCCACCGAGAGCAGCAGCTCGTCGCGGGCGAAGGGCTTCAGCAGGTAGGTGAAGGCGCCCTGGCGCATCGCCTGGACGGCCTGCTCGACGGTGCCGTGCGCCGTGAGCATGATCACCGGTGGCGGCGCGGCCTCCTCGCGCACGCGCCGCAGCACCTCCATGCCGTCGAGCCCGGGCATGCGGATGTCGCACACCACCAGGTCCGGTTCCCGCCCCAGCAGCGCCAGCCCGGCGGCGCCGTCGGCGGCCGGCAGTACGTCGTGCCCGGCCTCTGCCAGCATGAAGCCGACGACTTCCCGCAGGTTGCTGTCGTCGTCGACCAGGACGATGCGCGCCATCGTCAGTCCCTCCTGTCGCGCACGGCGTCGGCCTCCGGCAACCGCAGCTCGACGCAGCCGCCGGCGACGGCGCGGTCCAGGGCGAGCGTTCCGCCGAGGTCCTCGATCAGGCGCAGGCTGGTGGCCAGGCCCAGCCCGGTGCCGCCGGGAGTCGTGCTGTAGAACGGCGTGCCGAAGTTCGCGGCGGCCTCGTCACCGAAGCCCGGCCCGGTGTCGAGCACGCGGCAGCGCAGCCACTTCCCGTCCCGGTCGACCAGCAGGTCCACGCGGCCGCCCGGGCCGGCGGCCGTCATGCCGTTGAGCACGAGGTTGAGCAGGACCTGGCGCACCTGGTCACCGCTGCCCGCTGCTGCCGGCAGCCCGGCCGGGCCGCGCGCGGACACCGCGGCAGCCGGGCCGGGCCGACGGGCCGCAAGTTCGGCCACCGTGCGCGCCTCGGCCAGGAGGTCCAGCGGGGCCGGGACCGCCGGCTCGCCGCGCGCGAACGTGAGGAAGCGCGACAGCACGTCGTTGAGGCGTCGGCTCTCCTGGCGGAGGATGTCCACGAGGCGCCCCTTCGGGTGACCGGCCGGGAAGTCGTCACCGAGCACCTCGGCGGCGCCGTGGATGCTGGCCAGCGGGTTGCGGATCTCGTGGGCCAGGCCCGCCGAGAGCCGGCCGACCGCGGCCAGCCGCTCCGAGCGTACGAGCTGCGCGGCCATGAGGTCGCGGTCCGCGAGCGTTCGACGCAGGCGCCGCTGCGTGGCATGCTCGCGATCGACGAGGACGCCTGCGACCAGCCCGACGGCCAGGTAGAGCGCCATCTCCAGCGACTTCTCCAGCGTGGCCCCGGGATCGAAGCCGATGAGGCCGAAGGCATGGGGCGCGTAGAATGCGCACGTGGCCAGCGCGGCCACGAGCCCGCCCCGGGCGCCGTAGCGGAAGGCTGCCAGGAGGATGGGGAAGTAGTACAGGCGCCGGTAGATGCCGTGCGCCTCGTGGATGTGCATCGCCGTGCTGTAGTGCATCAGCGACACCGCCACGATCATCGCGATGACCGTTCCCGGTTTCTCGAGACGGGGCCAGAGTCCGGCGGGCGTGGCGGGGCTCATCGGCTCGCTTCCGGATGCCGGCGGACGCACCGGCGCGCCGCCTGCACGCATTGTCGGGCATCGCGGCGCGGCCCGCCAGCGATTCGTCGGCAGGGGCGTTGCCTGCGGCTTGCGGCCGCTGGCGGCCGCGGCCATCTTGCCGCCTTCGCCTCCCGGGGAATGGCCGCCCGCGGACCCGCCGCCAACCAGCCGAGGAAGTCTCCGATGAAGCCTTCGCCGACCCTGAAGCTCGTGTCCTGGAACGTCAACGGCCTGCGCTCGTGCCTGGACAAGGGCTTCGGCGAGTTCCTGGCCGGCTGCGGTGCGGATATCGTCTGCCTGCAGGAGGTGCGCGCCAACGCCACCCAGGTCGCGGCGCGCTGGCCGGGCTGGACGATGCACTGGAATCCCGCCCTCAAGCCCGGCTACTCCGGCACGGCGATCCTGGCCCGGCGGCCGCCCCTGGCCGTGTTCCCGGGTCTGGGCCTGCCCGACCACGATACCGAGGGCCGCGTATTGACTGCCGAGTACGAGGACCTGTTCGTCGTCACCGTGTACGCGCCCAACGCGCAGCGCGAGCTGACCCGCCTGGACTACCGCAGCCGGCAGTGGGACCCGGAGTTCCTGCGCTTCGTCAAGCGCCTGGAGCGGTCCAAGCCGGTGGTGTTCTGCGGCGACCTGAACGTCTCCCACCGGGAGATCGACCTGGCAAATCCTGCCGCGAACCGCGGCAACGCCGGCTTCACCGACCAGGAGCGGGCGGGGTTCGAGGCCTACCTGCAGGCCGGCTTCATCGACACCTTCCGGGCCTTCGAGTCCGGGGGAGGCCACTACACCTGGTGGAGCAACCGCAAGGGCGTCCGCGAGCGGAACATCGGCTGGCGTCTGGACTACTTCCTGGCCTCGGCGGCCCTGCGGCCGCGCCTGCGCGCGGCCGGCATCCTGCCCGGGGTGATGGGCTCGGATCACTGTCCGGTGACCCTCGAGCTGGGCTGATCCGCGGGCGCGCTTCTTGCCTCGACCCGCCCGACGGCCCCTGGGGGCCGTTCGGGAGGGCATTCGGCACGAAGACGGCGGTCGCTTCCATGCAGTTGGCGCACAGGCAGTGGTCGGGGTGGTTGCTGGCGGCAGCGCTGGCGACGGTGGGCGCCGCCGGCGTCTGCGCGGCGCCGCCGCCGACAGGCGAGAGGCCCGCTCCCGGCACCGCCCGCCTCGCCTCCCGCGTCAGCCCGCCCCGCCCGACCGCCTTCGACTACACCGTCCAGCCCGGCGACAACCTGAACCGCATCTGCTCGCGCCTGCGTGAGCGCACCGGCCACTATTCGCTGGACGACATGATTGCCGACGTCCGTCGCGCCAACGGCCTGGAGACGAACCTCCTGCGCCCGGGCACGGTCCTGCGCATCCCGGCCGCGCGCGACGTCATCGCGACGATGGTGCGCCGGACGGTGGCCGACGGCGCCGAGGTGCGCGGCATCTACCTGACGGGCCCGGCCTGCGGCGTCAGCAGCGTGCTGCAGCGCGTCGACCGCTTCATCGCCGGCGGCGGGAACACCGTCGTCTTCGACGCCAAGGACATCGACGGCGCCGTCACCTATCGCAGCGCGGCGCCGCTGGCATCGTGGGGGCGCGAGCGCGCCGAGCCGGTGATCCCCTCGCTGGCGGAGATGCTCGACCGCTTCCACCGGCGGGGCCTGCATGTGGTGGCCAGGCTCGCCGTCTTCCTGGACGGGGACCTGGGCGCGCGGCGACCGGAACTGGCGCTCCGCGCGCCCGACGGGACGCCGTGGGAGGAACGTGGCTGCACGTGGCTGGACCCCTCGCACCCTGATGTCCGTGCCTACCACCTGGCGCTGGCGCGCGAGCTGGCCGCCGCGGGCGTCGACGAGATCCAGCTGGACTACGTCCGCTACCCGACCAACGGCTGGCGCGGCGACTGGCAGGGCGACCTGGGGCGGACCGCCGCCCGGCGGCAGGAGGTCATCGCCGGCTTCCTCGGGGCCGTGCGCGATTCGCTGGCCGGGACCGGGGTCCGCCTGTCCGCCGACCTCTTCGGGATCATGGCCTGGGAGCGGACGGAGGACCTGGCGCTCACCGGCCAGCACGTGCCGACACTGGCGCAGCTCGTGGACGTGGTCTGTCCCATGATCTACCCGTCGCACTTCGCGCCCGGCTTCGAGGGGCGGCGGCAGCCGGCCGACGAGCCGGCGTGGCTCGTCGGGGAGGCGACGCGGCGGTTCCGGCAACTGGCGGGTTCAGGCGCCGCCGTGCGGCCCTGGCTGCAGGCCTTCCCGTGGCGCGTGACGAACTTCGATGGCGGCTACGTGGCGGCGCAGGTGCAGGCAGCGCGCGCCGCCGGCGCCGACGGCTGGTGCCTGTGGAACCCGGCCAGCCAGTACGAGGCGGCGCTGGAGGTGCTGCCGTCGCTGTGCGCGCCGGCGCCGGCCGTGGTGACGGCCCTCGATCGCAACGCCGCGCCGACGCGGGGGCGCTGAGCCGCGCCCGTGCCCGCCCGGCTCAACCGAGCCCGTGGCGGACGATCTCCCCCTCCACCGTGTAGATCGTGTCCTCGGCGATGTTCGTCGCGTGGTCGCCGACCCGCTCGAGGCTCTTGGCCGCGAGCAGCCAGCAGAACACCGCGTTGGCTTCCCGGGGCGAGCCGGCCATCTGGTCCTGCAGCATCGCCGACAACTCGTGGTAGAGGCGGTCGACCTCGTCGTCGGCGGCCAGCACGGCGCGCGCGCGCACGGTATCCAGGTCCATCAGCGCCTCCAGGCTCAGGCGCAGCATCGCCCGCGATTTCGCGGCCAGGACATTGAGCTTGTCGCCGACGGCAACCGGCATGTCCGTGTCGCCCAGGCGGCGCGTGGCGCCGGCGATGTTGACGGCCAGGTCGCCGATGCGCTCGATGTCCGCATTCAGCTTGAGCACCGACACCAGGTACCGCAGGTCGGCGGCGACGGGATGGTAGAGCGCCAGGATCTTGAGGCACTCCTCCTCGACGTGGACCTCGAGCTCGTCGATCTCGCGGTCGCGCCGCTGGATCGTCTCCAGCATGCCCTCGTCCGGGTGCTGCACGGTGCGGATGGCAAGCGACAGGTTGTCCTCGACCAGGGAGCAGAGGTGGAAGACCTGCTTGCGCAGGGCATCCAGTTCGCGTTGCAGGTGGATCTTCATCTGGGCTCCAATCCCGGCAGGATGATCGTGAACGTGCTGCCGCGGCCCGGCTCGCTGGCGACCTCGGCCCGGCCGCCGTGCGCCTGGGCGATGTGCTTGACGATGGCCAGGCCCAGCCCGGTGCCGCCCATCTGCCGGCTGCGGGCCTTGTCGACACGATAGAAGCGCTCGAACAGGCGGGGCAAGTGCTCCGCGGCGATGCCGGGCCCGGCGTCGACGACGTCGATCAGCACCTGGCCGGAACCGGCGCGGCAGCCGACGACGACCGGCGTGCCCGGCGGGCTGTACTTGAGGGCGTTCTCCAGCAGGTTGGTGACCGCCTGCTCGAGCAGCGGCGCGTTGATGGCCGCCAGCACCTCGCCGCCGCATTCCAGCCGCACGCGCGCCGCCTGCTCCGGGCGGCGCGCGGCCAGGTCCCGCGTCACGCGCTCGAGCACCGGGCCGAGCGGGCTCGGCACGAGCTCGATGCCGCCGCCCTCGGCGTCCTGCTCCAGGCGCGAGAGCGCGAGCAGGTCGGTGATGATGGAGTCCAGCCGGTCCGCCTGCCGGCGGATGATCTCCAGGAAGCGGCGCAGGTCGGCCTCGTCGGCGGGCGGTTCGTCGATGATCGTCTCGACGAATCCCTTGATCGAGGTGATGGGCGTCTTCAGTTCGTGCGACACGTTGGCGACGAAGTCGCGCCGCATCGTCTCCAGCCGCCGCAGCCGCGTGACGTTGTTGAGCACCAGCAGCGCGCCGAGCCGCGTGCCGTCGGCGTCGACAAGCCCCGACCCGCGCACCTGCAGCCAGGTGTCCTGGCCGGGTCCCAGCTGGATGTCCCGTTCCAGGCGCGACTCGCCGGCCAGGACCTGCTGCGCCAGGCGCGTCAGCTCGGGATGGCGGCCGATCTCCTGGATGCTGTGGCCGGTCGCGCGCGCCGCCGTGGTCCCCAGCAGCTGCGCGCCGGCCGCGTTCAGGCCGATCACCGTTTCCTGGCTGTCGATCGCGACCACGCCCTCGACCATGCTCGTCAGGACGGCTTCCAGCTCGCCGCGCTGGCGCTCGACCGTGGTCAGGCGTTCGCTCAACTGGTTGGCCATCCGGTTCATCGACTCGGCCACCGCCGCGATCTCGACGGTCTCGGCCACCGCCAGCCTGCCGCCGAGGTCGCCGGAAGCGAAAGCTTCGGCGCCGGCCTGAAGGCGGCCCATGGCGCGGGCCAGCGATCGCGAGCGGAAGTAGCCCACCACCGCCGCCAGCACGGCGACGGCGAGCCCGGACAGCGCGATCTCGCCGTAGACCACGCGGAGCCTCGCGTCCAGCCCCGCGAGGGAAACCGCCGCCCGGAACGCCAGGCGCTCGCCGTGGGCCCCGGTCACCGGCCTGGCGACATAGAGCAGTCGCTCGCCCCGCGTGGCGCTGTGGCGGATGCTCCGGCCTGCCTGCCCCGCCAGGGCCGCGGCGACCTCCGGGCGGTCGCGATGGTTGTCCATCCGGACCGGGCGATCATGCGAGTCGCCCAGCACGCGGCCGTCGGCGGCGACGACCGTGAACCGGACGTCGGGGGCCTCGTCGCGCAGCTCGCGGCAGAGCGCCTGCAGGCGCGTGTCGTCGTCGGCGGACGTTGCCGCCAGCTGGGGCGCGGCGACGGCGAGCAGGTCGACGAGCCTCTCGTTGGTTGCGGTCAGGACGAAGTGGCGCACGGAGCGGCCGGTGAGGGCGGTCACCAGCATGAGGGTCACGACAAGGATCGCAAGCAGCGGCAGGAGCGTCGCGGACAGGAGCGTGGGGCGCCTCATCGGTCAGTCGCCCATCTTGTAGCCCACGCCGCGCACGGTCTGGATCATGGCGCCGGCATCACCGAGCTTGCGCCGCAACGCCGCCACCTGCACGTCGACCGAGCGGCCGGTCACCGGGTAGTCGTCGCCGTGCACGGCGCGGACGATCTGGCTGCGCGTGAAGACCCAGCCCGGTCGCGAGGCCAGGTACTGCAGGATGCGGAACTCGGTCCGCGTCAGGTCGATCGGCCCTGTATCGCCGGCCACCTCGTGGCGGCCCGGGTGGATCACCAGCGCGCCCACCTGCACGGGTTGCGACTCGTCCTGCCGGCCGGTGGCGCCGCGACGCAGCACGGCCTGCACGCGGGCGAGCAGGATCTTGGGCCGGAACGGCTTGGTGACGTAGTCGTCGGCCCCGGCATTGAACCCGGCCACGATGTCCTCCTCCTCGCCCTTGGCCGTCAGCATGATCACGGGGATCGACGCGGTCGCCTCCGCGTCCTTCAGCGCCCGGCACACCTCGAGACCGGTCAGGCCGGGCAGCATCAGGTCCAGGAGGATGAGATCGGGTCTGTTCTCCCGCGCCTCGCGCAACCCTTCCTCGCCGGTGCCTGCGCAGCTGGGCCGGTACCCCTGGCGCTGCAGGTTGTACTCCAGCAGTTCCGCGATATCCTCGTCGTCCTCGACGATCAGGACATGTTCACCGGCCATCGGTCCGCCTCCTTCGCCGCTGCCCGCGCGCACCCGTCGGCAGTGACGGTCGGATCCATGTCATCATTCCGCAAGTTAGGAAATTGTAAAGCGGTTTGTGCGCTGGCCGGGCGCGGGGGCGGCCCTGGCGGACGTTTACCCAATCCTTACAATGCGCTCACGGGACGTTGACACTCGGCGGCTAACGTGTGCCCGGCACCGGAGCTTCACCGGACGGCCAAGTGGCCGGGTCCACCCTTGAAGAAAGGAGCGCGGGATGTCGCGCAAGATCACTCTGGTCCGGAACCTCTTCCTCGTGGCGGCGATGCTGGGCGCGTTCGCCGCGACCGCGGCTGTCGTCGTCGACGCCGCCCTGCCGGGCTATACCAAGTCGGGCGCCGTGTCGGGCAACCTGAAGAGCATCGGCTCGGACACGATGAACAACGAGATGGCGCTGTGGGCCGAGGGCTTCCGCGGCTTCCACCCCGAGGTGAAGGTCGAGGTCGAAGGCAAGGGCAGCTCGACGGCGCCGCCGGCCCTGATCGCCGGCACGAGCAACTTCGGCCCCATGAGCCGCGGCATGAAGGGTGAGGAAGTCGACCAGTTCGAGAAGCAGTTCGGCTACAAGCCGACCATGCTGCGCACGAGCATCGACATGCTCGCCGTCTACGTGCACAAGGACAACCCGATCAAGGGATTGACCCTCCAGCAGGTCGATGCGATCTTCTCGAAAACCCTCAAGGGCGGCTACGGCAAGCAGATCGTGACCTGGGGCGACCTGGGCCTGACCGGCGAGTGGAAGGACAAGCCCATCAGCCTCTACGGCCGCAACAGCGCCTCGGGAACCTACGGCTACTTCAAGGAGCACGCGCTGTTCAAGGGCGATTACCGTGACGAGGTCAAGGAGCAGCCGGGCAGCAGCTCGGTCGTTCAGGGCGTCGCCTCGGACAAGTACGGCATTGGCTACAGCGGCATCGGCTACAAGACCTCCGACGTCCGTGCGGTGCCCCTGGCCTCGGATGCCGGCAGCACCGACTTCGTGACCGCCGAGCCGGAGAACGCCTACAGCGGCGACTACCCGATGTCGCGCTTCCTCTACCTGGCGGTCAACTACAAGCCCGGCAGCCAGCTGGATGACCTGCGGCGCGAGTTCGTGCGCTTCGTGTTCAGCCGCGAGGGGCAGGAAGTGGTCGTCAAGGACGGCTACCTGCCGGTGCCGGCCTCCGTGGCGCGCGAGGAACTGAAGTCCGTCGGCATCAAGCCGTCGTTCTAGGAGACGGGTCCGCGCATGTCCGTTAACCCCGGCGACAGCCCCGGTTCGTTCACGGGCAGGCGCTACAGCCGCAAGCCCCGGCCGGCGGTCCTGCTGGCCGACCGGTTCGCGAGGCGACTGATCACGACCAGCGGCATCGGCGGCATCGTCGCCGTGTCGCTGGTCGGCCTCTTCCTGGTCTGGGTCGTGTTGCCGCTCCTGAAGCCGGCGCGGCTGGAACCCGAGGCTTCCGTCGTACCGGGCGTCCTGGCCGGTGCCGCGGGCGGCGCCGTGGGCGGCGATGCGGCGTCCGCGACTCCCGTCGCCACCCGGATCGACAACTACGGCACCATGTCGTGGGCGTTGCTGCCCGACGGCACCCTGGTCGTGCAGGACCTTGCGACCGGCGCGGTCCTGGACCGGCTGCCGGTCGCGGGCGGGAGGATCCCGACGGTGGCGGCCTCGGGCGGCGAGCGCCTGGTCCTGGGCTTCGCCGACGGCGCCGTCGTGACCGCCGCCGTGGAGTTCGATTCCTCGTTCCTCGGCGAGGCCGAGGTGACCGCCGACCTGCGGACCATGCGCCCCGGCGACAGCCGTCCCGCGGGCAGGGGCCTGGTGACGCGCACGCCCGAGGGGCAGTGGCGCCACCAGGAGGTCTCGCTGGCGGTCGACCCGCCCGTGGCCCTCTCCATGTCGCCGATACGCCTGGTCGACGCCACGGTCACCGGCAGCGGCCTGGTGGTTGCCGCGCTGGACTCGGCGGCGGTGCTCCACCACCGCCTGGTCACCTGGAAGCGCAACATGCTGACCGGCGAGACGACCGCGCGCGTCCGCGGCGGCGACCTGCAGCTGCCGGCGCCGGAGGCCGCCGCGTTCACCACGCTCAAGCTCAACGACACCGGAGCGCTGGCCCTGCTGGCGGCCCCCGACGGCCAGCTGCTGGCGGTGTCCACGGACGGCTCGGAGTTCCGCATCGCCGGCCGCCAGGACCTGGTGCCCGAACCGGGCACGACGGTCACGGCCCTCTCCTTCCTGGCCGGCAAGGTCTCGCTGGCTCTGGGCGACAGCCGAGGCGGGATCGCGATCTGGTTCGCGCTGCCGGCTGCCGACGGCAAGGACCTGGCATTCGTGCGCGCGCGGGAGCTGCACGCAGGGACGGCTGCCGTCACGGCGCTCGGCGCCTCAGAGCGGTCGCGGATGCTGGCGGTGGGCCATGCCGACGGCTCGCTGCAGGTCTTCAACGCGGCCAATGGCCGGCGGGTCGGCAGGGTGGAAAGCCGCGCGGGCGCCGTGCGCGAGGTCGCGCTGTCGCCCCGCCAGGACCGGCTGCTCGCGGTGGGCGATGCCGGGCGCGGGCTGTGGCGGCTGGAGGCGCCGCATGCCGACATCAGCCTCGGCATGCTGCTCCGCCCGATGTGGTACGAGGGCTACGCGGCGCCCGCCTACGTCTGGCAGTCTTCGTCGGCCACCGACAGCGCCGAGCCGAAGCTCAGCCTGGTGCCCCTGGTCTACGGCACGCTGAAGGCCACGTTCTATTCGATGCTCTTCGGGCTGCCGGTCGCCGTGCTGGCCGCGATCTACACCAGCGAGTTCCTGCCGCGCCGGACCCGCACGCGGGTCAAGCCGGTCATCGAGATCATGGCCAGCCTGCCGAGCGTCGTGCTCGGGTTCCTGGCCGCCCTCGTCTTCGCCCCCCTGGTGGAGGGGCGCGTGGTGGGCGTGCTGTCGGTCCTCCTGCTGGGGCCGTTCTTCCTGCTGCTGGGTGCGCATCTGTGGCAGCTGCTGCCGCGGGACGTGGCCCCGCGGCTGGCCGCCTGGCGGCCCCTGGCCGCGTTCGCGGCCATCGCCGCCGGCGCCGTGGTCGCCTGGCAGGCGGCGCCGGCCCTCGAGGCCCTGCTGTTCGAGGGCGACATCAAGGCCTGGCTGGAGGGGCGCGTCGGCTCGGGCGTGGCCGGCTGGGCGCTGCTGCTCCTGGCGCCGGCGGGCCTGCTGGTCGCCTGGCTCAACGTGAGGCACGGCGATGCGCTGCTGCGCAACCGGGGGGCGCGCTGGCGCCATCGCGAGCTGGCGCTGCTCGACCTGGCGCGGTTCCTGGTCTCCGCGGTGGCGGCCGTGGGCCTGGCGTACTGCCTCGGCTGGCTGGCCGATGCCGCCGGCTGGGACCCGCGCGGCGCGGTGTTCGGGACCTACGTGCAGAGGAACGCCCTGGTCGTGGGCGTGGCCATGGGTTTCGCCGTGATCCCGCTGATCTACACGATCAGCGAGGACGCCCTGGTGTCGGTGCCGGACCACCTGCGCGCCGCCTCGCTGGGCGCCGGCGCCTCGAAGTGGCAGACCGCCGTCCGCGTCGTGATCCCGCCGGCCATGAGCGGGCTGTTCTCGGCAGCCATGATCGGGCTGGGTCGCGCCGTGGGCGAGACCATGATCGTGCTGATGGCGGCCGGCAACACGCCCATCATGGAGCTCAACGTATTCAACGGCTTCCGCACGCTGTCGGCCAACCTGGCGGTGGAGCTGCCGGAGGCCGTGCAGAACAGCACGCACTACCGGACGCTGTTCCTGGCCGCGCTCACGCTGTTCGCGATGACGTTCGTGCTGAACACCGTCGCCGAGGCCGTGCGGCTCCATTTCCGGCGGAAGACGAGGCAGCTGTGAACCGCCCGCAGGACCGGCCCGTCGATCGCTCGCTTTCCCGCCCGGCGAACGCGCTGCTGTCGCGGAACGAGCCGATGGTCTGGCTCACCGGAGGCGGGCTCATCGTCGGCCTGCTGATGGTGGTGGCGCTGGTCGGCTTCGTTTTCTGGCAGGGCTTCGTGACCTTCTGGCCGGGCCCGGTGGTCTCCCTGGGGACCAGGGATGGCGGCGTGGCGATGGGCGAGGTCACGCGCACGGAACTCTACCTGCCGGATCCGTCCGCGGTGGCGGCGCTGGGGCCGGAAGCGGCGGCGGCCGCCGCGGCCGAGATGGCGGCCGGAGACGGGCGCGTGCGCCGGCGGCTGGTCCGCATCGGGAACTTCGAGCTGACCGGCGAGCACTTCCGCTGGGTGGAGGACTTCCGGCTGGCCCCCGGCGGCGAAGCGCGCGAGCCCTGGGCCTTCGTGTTCGAGCGGACCTCCTGGGGCCGGTTCTACGGCGTGCCGGAGGCGTGCGTGCTCGGCGACAGCGCGCTGGCGACCGGTCCCGAGGCCGTGTGGCGCCTGCTGCGCGAGCGGCAGCCCGCGACGGAGGCGGCCGCCCTGCGGGTGCGCACCAGCGACGGCGCGACCGCGGACCTGCCCCTGGCGACCATCGTGCGCGCCTATCCGGCCAACCGGCTCGGCACCGGCGGCCGCCTGGGCGTCTATTTCTCCCGCTGGCACGAGTTCCTGACCGCCGAGCCGCGCGAGGCCAACAGCGAGGGTGGCGTCTTCCCCGCCATCTTCGGCACCGTGGTGATGACGCTCGGCATGACGCTGCTGGTGGTGCCGTTCGGCGTGATGGCGGCGCTGTACCTGCGCGAGTACGCCAAGCAGGGCTGGCTGACGAGCGTCGTGCGCATCTCGATCAACAACCTGGCCGGCGTCCCGAGCATCGTCTTCGGCGTCTTCGGGCTGGGCTTCTTCAGCTACATCGTTGGCGGCGGCATCGACTCGCTGTTCTACGCCGACAAGCTGCCCAACCCGACCTTCGGCACCGGCGGCATCATGTGGGCGTCGCTGACCCTGGCGCTGCTGACGCTGCCGGTGGTCATCGTCGCGACGGAGGAGGCGCTGGCCGCGGTGCCGACATCCATGCGCGAGGGCTCGTTCGCCTGCGGCGCCACGCAGTGGCAGACGATCCGGCGCGTGGTCCTGCCGCGGGCGCTGCCGGGAGTCATGACCGGCGCCATCCTGGCGATGGCGCGCGGCGCCGGCGAGGTGGCGCCGCTGATGCTGGTGGGCGCGGTCAAGCTGGCCCCCGAGCTGCCGGTGGACCTGCACTTCCCCTTCGTGCACCCGGAGCGCAGCTTCATGCACCTGGGATTCCACATCTACGACCTGGGCTTCCAGAGCCAGAACAGCGAGGCGGCCAAGCCCATGGTCTTCACCACCACGATGCTGCTGATGGCGATCGTCCTGCTGCTGAACGCGGCGGCGATCTGGTTCCGCACGCGCCTGGGCCGCGGCGGAAGCGGTTCGAAGTTCTGAGCCGGCGAGCGCCGGGACGGGGACAGGGACCATGGGAGTCGCGACGATGACGAAGCCAGCCGAGAACCCGCGCCCCGACCGCCTGGCGGCCATCGCCGCCGGTGAGGTCGTGCCCGCGGTCGTCCATCCGGAGGTGGCCGGCGAGACGCCGGTGCTCGAGATCGACACCTTCAACCTCTGGTACGGGCCCAAGCGCGTGCTCTATGACGTCAGCCTGGCCGTGCCCAGGGGCAAGGTCACGGCGCTCATCGGTCCCTCGGGCTGCGGCAAGAGCACGCTGCTGCGCGGGGTCAACCGCATGAACGACCTCATCGATGGCGTGAAGACGACCGGCGACATGCGCCTGGCCGGCGACAGCATCTACGGGCGCAACGTCGACGTCATCGAACTGCGCCGTCGCATGGGCATGGTCTTCCAGAAGTCGAACCCGTTCCCGATGAGCATCCGCGACAACGTCACCTACGCCCTGCAGATCAACGGCGAGCGGAACCGGTCCGTGCTGGAGACGGTCTGCCGCCGGGCGCTGGAGGGGGCGGCCTTGTGGGACGAGGTGCACGACCGGTTGGGCGACAGCGCCCTGGGCCTGTCCGGCGGCCAGCAGCAGCGCCTGTGCATCGCCCGGGCGATCGCTGCCGAGCCCGAGGTGCTGCTGATGGACGAGCCCTGCAGCGCGCTCGACCCCATCGCCACCAGCCGCGTGGAGGAGCTCATCCTGGCCCTGCGGGGCGAGTACACCGTCCTGATCGTCACCCACAACATGCAGCAGGCCTCGCGCGTCAGCGACTACACGGCCTTCATGTACCTGGGCCAGGTGGTCGAGTACGGACCCACGGCGAAGCTGTTCACCAACCCGCGGCTGCGCGAGACGGAAGACTATATCACCGGCCGTTTCGGTTGATCGCCCCCAGACAGGCCGGCTATCTGTTCGTTATGTGTTATCTTGCAACGACTTACGAATGACAATCTCTTGACATTCATTGTCGTTCCGCGCAATGACCCATTGCTCGTCATGATGGTGTCACGCCACACCGACCGTGAACCGGCCCCATGATCGCGAATCAGGACTCGAATGATAGACTATAAGTCGTTAGTATAAAATGTATTGCAGCTTTTTGTTTTGCCTCCCCGCAAGCCGGGGGTTACCATTTTTTCGACCGTGCCGCCAGCCGCAACGGGGCAGGGCGTGCAGGCGGGGGCGCGTGGCGCGCGGTCCGGAGTGAATCTGTCAAAATTTGCGCAGGTGCCCCGCGGGGCCGGCGAAAGGAACGGATGCTCATGTCGAAGCACGCTGCCTGGCGGCTGCTCTGGGGGCTGGCGCTGCTCGTGACGCCCGCCGTGGCGCTGGCCGGCCATATCCCCGACGCCGTCTGCGCCGACTGCCACGAGAACACCGGTGGCGACCCGGTAGAGGTGAACCTCACCGCCCTCGACGGCAGCGTCCACGAGGGCTTCGCCTGCACGGACTGCCACACGGGGATCGACGCGGTGCCGCACGGGCTCGAGCTGGCGCGTCCCGATTGCACGGTCTGCCACGATGACATCGCCGCGGAGTACACGCAGCACGGTCGCGGCTTCGTCGGCAAGTCCGATAGCGTCCCGCTTTGCCAGGACTGCCACGGCAGCCACCACATCCTGCCGCACGGCGACCCGAAGTCGATGGTCCATCCGTCGAACCTGCCCGAGACCTGCGGATCCTGCCACGAGAACCAGGAGTTCCTCAGCCGTCTGAACATCAGGTTCAAGCACCCGATCGAGGTCTACCAGAAGGGCGTCCACGGCAAGGCCACCGCCGGCGGCAAGGACACGGCGGCGAGCTGCAACGACTGCCACTCGGCGGGCGGCTCCTCGCACCGCATGCTGCCGCCCGGCGACAAGGACAGCCCGATCAACTTCTTCAACATCTCCAAGACCTGCGGCCGCTGCCACAGCGCGATCCAGGAGGAGTTCGAGTACGGCATCCACGGCCAGCTCGTGGCGCGTGGCGAGGTGGACGCGCCCACCTGCACGCACTGCCACGGCGAACACGGCATCCTGGCCACCTCCGACCCGCGTTCCCCGGTCAGTCCCTTCCGCGTGGCCGAGGCGACCTGCACGCCATGCCACGAGTCGGCGAACCTGAACGACAAGTACGACCTGCCGTCGGGCCGCCTGCAGTCGTACGTGGATTCGTACCACGGGCTGAAGAGCCGCGCCGGCGACAGGACGGTGGCCAACTGCGCCTCCTGCCACGGCGCTCATGCGATCCTGCCGTCGAACGACCCGCGCTCGTCGGTGGCCACCGCCAACCTGATCCAGACCTGCGGGCACTGCCACACCGGCATGTCGCCCGAGAAGGCGGCCAAGACCAGGATCCACTCGGCCGAGGGCGGGCATCGCACCGGCGTGGCCTACGTGGTCAAGGTCGTTTACCAGCTGCTGATCTTCCTCGTGATCGGCGGCATGGCTGCGTACTGCCTGCTCGACTACATCAAGCAGGTCAGCCGCGTGCTGGCCAAGAAGCAGGTCCGGCGCATGGAGGCCGACGAGGTCGTGCAGCACACGCTCCTGGCCATCAGCTTCACCGTGCTGGTCATCACCGGCTTCTCGCTGCGCTACTACGATGCCTGGTGGGCCAAGCTGATCTTCGGCCGCGAGGGCGGCGCACAGGTTCGCGGCCTGATCCACCGCAGCGCGGCGGTCGTGATGATCGTCGGCGCCTTCTGGCATCTGGGCTACCTGCTGACCTACAAGGGCCGCGTCTTCCTGCGCGACATGGCGCCGACGCTGAACGACGCCAAGCAGGCCCTGGGCATGGTCATGTACAACCTGGGCAAGCGGGAGACGCCGCCGGCCATGCGCCGCTTCTCCTTCGTCGAGAAGGCCGAGTACTGGGCCCTGATCTGGGGCACCATCGTGATGGTCCTGACCGGTCTGGGCCTGTGGTTCGAGAAGGTCATCGTCGCGCAGGTCGGCAAGGGCTTCCTCGAGGTGTTCCTCATCATCCACTACTACGAGGCCTGGCTGGCGTTCCTGGCCATCCTGGTCTGGCACATGTACGGCGTGATCTTCAACCCGCACGTGTACCCGATGAACCCGTCCTGGCTGACCGGCACGATGCCGGAGGAGATGTTCAAGCACGAGCATTCCGCCGCGGAATCGACGGGCGGGAACGTGGACAAGGCCCGGCGGCTGGGGATCGAGAAGAAGCTCTAGCCGACGCGCCGCGACGCTCCCTCCCGCGGAGCGACAGGAAACGGCCGGCCGCGCCCCGAAGGTGCGGCCGGCCGCCTTTTCCGGCGGGTCGCCGCGGCGCTCAAGCCGCTGGCCCGCCTGCCGATACCGCTACGGCAGACTGCCCAACCTCTGGCCCGGAGGACCCGGATGCCGTTCGTGGAACAACTGCTGTTCGGTGGTGACCCTCGCCGTGACCCGGCGCAACGCGGCGTGCTCGGCGCCTCCGCGGGACTCGGCGCCGACGCGGCCACCGAGGTCGAGCGCCTCTGCCGCGGCTGGGGTGACGTGCCCCCGCTGGGCCTGGACCGGCCCGCGCTCATGACGTTCCCGCTGCTGGCGACGATGCCGTCGATCCGCGGTCGCCTGTACGCCGTCATCCGCGTCGGCACCGGTCCGGCACCGCTGTTCCACGCGCTCGTCCTCGGCGATGCGCTCTACACGGTGTTCGACCGCAATCCCTACCTGCTGGCCCGCCAGGTGACGTTCCAGGACGAGTGGCGACCGGGCGTGTCGCCGCCGCGCATCGAGCTGGAGGCGGACACGCACGAGTTCCCGGCGGCGCTGGTGCCGGGCCCGGCCGATCGAGGGTTCATCGACGAGGCGGTCGTCCATTTCATCCTCAACCAGCGCCTGGTGCTGCCCCTCGAGCAGTCGACGCGTGACAGCGATCGCGCCCTGGCGCTGATGATCTCCTGCCTGCCGGTCAAGATGCGACGCGAGCTGCGGTTCGCCTCGCTCGTCGCCAGCGAGGCCAACGGCTGCAACCTGGGCGCCCTGGCGACTCCTGGCGCGGCCTTCGTCGGCTGGCAGCGCTTCCTGCTGGCCACTCCGAACAGCGGCATGACGCCCGACGTGGCCAGCTACCAGGCGGCGCTCGGCCAGCACCTGGCGGCCGGCGACCTCAACGCGATTGCCCGCCTGAGCCTGCGCCACGAGTTCGGCGGCAGCCGGGAGCAGGACGCCATCCGCGCCGCCGTGCCCGAGCCGCACGCGCCCGAACCGCGGCCGGTAGCCGCGCGCCCGCTCGAGACGCCCCTGGCCGCGGTCGTCGGCGGTCCGCCGCTGACGACGGCCACCGTGGGCCGGGGAGCGCGGACCCTTGCGCCCCCGCCGCGGGCTCCCCGCGCGCTGGCAGGTGCCCGGCGCCCGCTGAGCCGACGTTCAGGCCTGGCGAGGCTGCTGGCCGTAGTCGCGGTCGTCTTCCTGGCCGGCGGCGTCGTGGTGCTGCGCATGAACGGGCGGCTGCTCGCGCGCAGCCTGGAGTGGGCCGGCATCCCGGGCATGGACCCGGGCGCGGGTGGCGAGCGCGCCGCGACGCTGCTGGAGGTCGTCGACGTCGGCGCCGTGTACGAGGAGCAGCGCTCACAGCTGGCGGGAGCCGGCGGGGCGCTCGGACCCTCGCCGGACCAGGCGCGCCGCAAGGCGCTGGCGAACCTGGCCGGGCGGGGCGCCACGCCGCTGGTTGCCCAGATCGATCTCTTCGCGAAGCTGTCCGCCGACGGCATCCAGCAGGGCAGCCGCCCCGACCGCGAGACCGAGCGCCTGCGCGCCCTGGCCGGCCAGGGCCAGGTGCTGGCCAGCGAGCTCAAGCGGCTGGAACTGGCGTGGTACTCGCTGGCGGCCGGCGCGATGTGGCGTGACCTGGCCCAGCTGTCCGATGCCGCCGTCGCCGCGCGCGGCGATTCGCTGACACGGCGCGACCGGGCCGCGCTCGACGAGGCCCGCACGGGCCTGGGCTTGACCTGGAAGATCCGCGACCTGGCCGAGGCGCGCCGCAACGTGGACGGCATGGCCTCGCTGGTGGAGCTGTTCCAGGCCACGGCCTGGAGCCCGCGCTGGGCCGCCGACCTGAAGCGCGCGGCCGATTCCGTGTCCCCGACGGCGTCACCGCTGACGCGCGCGTACCGCAACTGCGCGTTCCAGGTCCTGCGGCTGAAGGAGGCCGAGCGCGCGCCGGCCGCGCGCGCGCTGGCCTATGTGCCTTCTCTCGACGGCCAGCCTTGGCCCGCGCCGGCCATCCGGGGCCTGCTGCCGGACCTGCGGCGCGCCGCCGGCGCCTTCCCGCACGGGGACGCGCCGCCGCTGGTGGCCGGCACGCTCAAGCTCTACGCCGACCTGGGCGATCCCGCGCGCGCCGTCACGCAGGCCGCCGCCGATGCCCGCTACCTGTCCCGGCTCGAGGCGAACGAGGCTTTCCGCTTCGATGCCGCCGCCTACCGACCGTTCGTCGATCGCCTGCGCTTCGAGGCGGCCGTGGCCGGGGCGGGCGGTGGCGGGCGCGCGGGCGACGAGGCGCGGCGCTTCCGGCAGGCCCTCGCCGCCGGCAGGTCGGCTGGGCGCTGGCAGGCCCTGGCCGACTCGTTGCGCACGCCGTTCCTTGCCGACTGGGCCCGTCGCCAGGCTGGTGTCGCGGAGGTCGTTGCCGACCAGCGACGGCAGGTCCGCGAGGGCCAGCTGATCGCCGCCCGGCAGTCCGCGGCCGACCTGCGGCGGGCCGCGGCCGATGGACGCGACTGGTCGGGAGAGTGGCGCCAGCTGGCGGCGCTGACCACGCGCTTCCTGGGCGAGGCCGCTGCCGGCGGCGACGGCAGCGACGGCACCGCGGAGATGGCGGAACTGGCCGCGGCGCTGGACCGGCAGCTTCCGCTGCGCCTGAGCCAGGCCACCGTCCGGCTCCCGCAGGCGGCCCTGGGCGCCCCTGATGTCGCCGTCCTGGAGATCTCCGTCACCGCCGGCGACGGCGCCGTGCGCTCGCGGGCCTTCCCGATCGGGCCGTCGGCCCCGGCAGGCACCGGCTGGGTGGGGAACGTGCAGCTGGGCCAGGTGCTGCCGTTCGGCCCCCGCGACGAGCTGACGTGCCGCGTCCTGGCCGCCGACGGGCGCGTGCTCCTGCAGTCGACGGCAGCTTCCCTGGCGAATGGCGGCGGTCCCGGCGCCTTCGCCAAGCTGCGGCAGGGCGACGGCGGGGGACTGCACCTGCAGGTCGACCCCGCCTGGTGGTCGGCCCTGGTCCTCCCGGCGCCGGCGGTGAATTTCTGACCGCCTGCCGCAACCCGGCGGCCGTGGGCGCGTAGGAAGGTGCCGGGGCCTTCGGTGCGGCCCCGCTCGGTCCTGTCCCGTCCCGGCGCCGGAGGTAGACATGAAGCACCCGCAGCCATCGCGAAGCCGGCCATGCGCGCCGATGCCCCGCTCGTTCCCGTCCGCCCACGGCTTGATGATCATCCTGGCCGGCCTGTGGGCCGCCACCGCCGTCGCCGCTCCCGCGGCGGACCCGGCCCCCGATTCGGTCAAGGACCCGCACCGCGTCCGGACCTGCGGCGGTGGGAAGGGCGAGGTCACGCTCCAGGTCGACGGCAGCCAGCTCGAGGTGACCCGGCGCGAGGGCGAACATGTGACGACGACGCTGATCGACATGGACTCGATGGGGCAGCTGGTCGGGGACGCCCTGGACCAGGCCCTGGCGGCCATGGACAACCTGCAGCTCCAGGTGCGCCTGGGCCAGGACAATCGCCTGGACATCACGACCGCCGACGGCTTCGTGCAGGTGGACCTCGACCAGATCATGAACCAGGTCGCCACCGCCGTGCAGACGGGTCTGGAGGGCATCGACACCGATACCTGGGCGGCGGCCGGCGCGCGCGACGAGGAGGAACTGCAGCGCGAGCTGGAGGACCTCCAGGCGGAGATGCGCGCCCTGCGGCAGGAGCTGCGACGACTGCGCGACAACGCGCCCCCGCAGGCGCCCCCGCCGGCGCCGAAAGCCGACGGCGCCCGCTGACGCAGGCGCCGTGACCGTCTCGCCGCCGCCGGGCTCGGGCTCAGCGGCGGCTTTCGATTTCAGCGAGGATCTCCGCGTGCTCGGGAAAGCGGTCGAGGGCCTTCTTGGAGAAGACCAGGTCGCCGTCGACCGTCACCTCGAAGACGCCGCCGCTGGAGGGCACCAGTTCGGCGACCAGGCCGTAGCGCGCGGCCAGTGCGTCCGCCAGACCGGCGGCGCGTGGCTCGTAGTTTCAGACGCGGCAGTACTCGATCGAGACCTTCATGGCGGGGGACCTCCTGCGGCGCGCATCAGGCGCGCCGCCCTCAGAACTGGATCAGCGGCTTCGGCCAGGCCGCAAGTGTCTTCTCGAACGACTCGAACGCGAAGTTGTCGATGTGGACCACCGACTCCTCGCCGCCGCCCAGGATCTCCTCGTAGATGCGGTCCTGGATGCGGTTGCTGCGGTCCTCGAGCAGGTTGCGGGTAATATACCACGATTCGAAGATGCGGCGACCGATGACGCTGTGCAGGCGCAGGCCGTTGACGATCATGCGATCGAAGGCCTGGATGTGGAAGTTGCCCTGCTTCAACCCGAACAGCACTACGTCGCCGCCGCGGCGTGTCGACTGGATGGCGTTGTTGACGCTGGAGTTGAAGCCGGCCATCTCCATGGAGACGTCGGCGCCGATGCCGCCGCAGGCCGCGCGCACCGCCTGCACCAGGTCCTTGTCCGCGCTCCAGGGATGCGCCCCGTTCTTGGGCGGCCGCATCGTGATGACCTCGTCCGCGCCCAGCTTCCGCGCCAGTTCCGCGTTGCGCTCGTTCGGCTCGATGCCGATCACCCGCGTGGCGCCGAGGGCTCGCGCGACCATGACCACGAAGAGCCCGATCGTGCCGCAGCCGAAGACGGCCACCGTGCGTCCCCGCAGGTCGGCGACCGTGCAGGCATGCACAGCGTTGCCGAACGGCTCCTGGATGGCGGCGACCTTCAGGCGGATCTTCCGCGTGTCGGTCGGCCAGAGCACGTTGGCCGGCAGCTTGATGTACTCGGCGAAGCAACCGTCGCGGCCGATGCCGATGATCACGTCCTGGCTGCAGATGTGCGTCTGGCCGAGCCGGCACTGGTAGCAGGTGCCGCAGATGATGTGGCTCTCGGTGGAGACGATGTCCTTGACCGACAGGCCATAGCGCGCGGCCACGCCGGAACCGACCGCCACGATCTCACCGACCATCTCGTGCCCGATGACGCGGACGGTGTTCTGCTCGCGCTTGAGCGAGTCGAAGATCATGCCCTTGAAGGCGACCCGGTTCCAGATGCCGCGGTCCGAGCCGCAGAACCCGGCGTAGATCACCTTCACCAGCGCGCATTCGGCGTCCGCCGGCCGGGCCTGCTCGTCAAGGCGGGGGATGGGGTGGCGGGCGGCCTGGAACCCGCGGGTCGTGTCCCAGGGCATGCTGGACTTGTCGTACACCAGGCACTTCATCGTGTCGGTGGACTTCGTCGTGTCGGCGACCAAGGGCTACCTCCGCGCCCCGGGTCCGGCCGCCCCGGGAACGTCAGTTGAGTCGGTCCGAGTCGAAGCTCCAGTCGTCGCCGCCCCAGTCGTCGCCGGACGACCGGTCATCCAGCCCGTTGCGGCGCTCCTCCTCGTCCAGCAGGTCGTCCAGCGAGACCATCTCCGGTCCGCCGAACGCCTCGAGCGGGAAGTCGCCCGCGTCACGGTCGCCGAGGCCCGGCTCGCCGAAGCCGCCATCGCCGGCCTGGTCCGCGGAGCCGCCGGCCAGCGCCGCCAGGAAGCGCTCGAGCCCTCCCGCCGCAAAGCGCGCCGCCGGGCGCTCGCCCGCGTCGTCCGCGCCGCCGTCGGTGGCGTCGACGACCTCGGCGCCGGGGCCGGCCGAGCGATCTACACAGTAACGCGCGACCAGCTCGTCGGCCAAATCAAAGTAGGCGCGGCTGCCCGCCGAGCGACGATCGTAGATCACGGCCGGCTGCCCCTTGAGGGCCATCTCGGCAAGCCGCACGGTCCGCGGGATGGCGGTGTCGAAGAGAAGGTCACCGAAGTCGTCCTGGATCCTCGCCGCGACCTCGCGGCCCACGCGCGGGCCCTGGGCCGCCATGGTCAGGAACAGGCCCTCCAGCTGGAGCGGGGCCGCGTGCTCGCCGTCGTCGGGGTCGGCGGCGAAGTTGCGGTCGCGGAACGTGTCGATGAACTCGAGCAGCGCGTCGAGGGAGTCGCGGCACAGTTCCTCGTTCTGCACGGGGACCAGGTAGCCGTCCGAGGCCAGCAGGGCCGCGCGCGTCGACGCGCCGAGGCCCGGGGGGCAGTCCAGCAGGATCGTGTCGTAGAGGCTGCGCGCGCGGTCGATCTCGCGGACCAGGTCGCCGCCGCGATCCTGCAGGTGACCGAGGAAGCGTTCCTCCTCTTCCAGGGTCAGGATGCGCGGGGCGACGAAGAACAGGTTGTCGACGGGAGACGACTGCGCGAGGTCGGCCAGGCGCGCGCGCGCCGTCCACAGCTCGTCGAGGCAGCGCGGCAGCTCATGCGGGCGCAGGCCCAGCGTGCGGCACACGCCGCACTGCGGGTCGAGCCCGACGATCAGCACCGAATGGCCCGACAGGGCGAGCGCGGCGCCGAGGTTGACGGTGGAGGTCGTCTTGCCGACGCCGCCCTTGCGGCTGACCAGGCTGATGACGCGCCCGCCCACCGTGTTCCACGGGGTGCGCCGGCGCGGCAGCAGTTCGGGCAGCGGTGACCGGGGAGCTTCGTCGTCGGCTGTGAATCGCGGATCGTCCATGATGCCTCTCCTTGCCGATGCGGATCCGTTCAAGGGACGCTGGAAACTAGCAGCACCCGCAGCACGGATCAACCGCAAATCAAGCCGTAACGACCTGCCTCGACGCGATTTGGGCGCGCGCTCAAGCGCACATCATCAGGAGTTTCTTTACGAGGGTGGCGGCGCCGTCGAACACCTCGGGAAGGTCGTCGGCCAGCATGTACGCGGGCGTCGACAACAGGCGCGCGTCCTCATCGACGACGACGTCGGTCGGCGCGCACGGCACATGGCGTGCGCCCATCGCCTCGACGAGGGCCGCGGTTGCCGGATCCGTGCCGATGGTCACGCGCGGCGAGCCGCCGCCCCCGAACACGCGCGCCAGCAGGACCGGCGCGATGCACATCGCCGCGATTGGGCGGCCCATCGCGCGGGCGGCGAGCAGGAAGGCCTCGACCTCGGGGTGCACGCGGCAGGCGGCGCCGTCGGTCGCGAACGTGCAGAGGTTCTTGGCGGCGCCGAAGCCGCCCGGCAGCAGCACGCCGTCCACCTCGTCGGCCTTGAGGCCGGCCAGCGGTCGCACCGCGCCGCGCACGAGCCGGGCCGACTCGACCATGATCTCGCGAGCCTGGCCGGGCGCCGGCTCGCCGCGCAGGTGATCCACCACGTGCAACTGCGGGCCCGAAGGCGCGCAGGCCACGACCTCGGCGCCGGCCCGGCGCAGCGCCAGCAACGCGGCGCAGGCCTCGTGGATCTCGGTTCCATCGTAGACGCCGCAACCGCTCAGGATGACCGCGATCTTCGCCATGGATCCCCGTGCCTTTCCGCGGGCGCCGGCCGGCCCCTTGCCGCACGGCGCTCCCGCGTCCCGGCATGATCGGCGCCGGCGACCGCGCCTGTCAACGGCCTCCCGCGACATCGGCACGCCGTCGTCCCGGCCGGGCTTGGCTTCGCCCGCTCCGCAGACTAGCTTTGCCCGGGCCTGGGGCCCGCCGGGGGGCGATGCCGCAGGCGTCGGTGACCATCCGGGCCGGCGCGGCCAAGGCGGAGGGACGGCAAGTCGATGACCGGGAAGATTGCAGTCGGCGGGATCACGAGGACCGACGGGCTGGTGCTCATCCGGATCCTCGGTGTCCCGGACCGCCAGGGACTGGCGGGCAAGGCCCTGTCGGCGCTGGGGCAGAAGGGCATCAACCTCAACTGCGTCTCATCGTTCCACGACCGGGACGGGCTCGGCAACCTCGCGTTCGCGGTCGGCGCCGGCGACCTGGACCAGACCCTCGGCCTGCTGCAGTCGCTCCAGGAGCAGGTGCAGGCGAACTCGCTCGAGGTGCAGCGGCGCTGCTCGGCCATCTCCATCTACGGGCCGCATTTCAGCGAGCGGCCGGCGATCGCCGGCGCCGTCTTCCAGGCTGCCGGCGAGGCGGGGGTGGAGATCCACATGATCGCGACCTCGCTGTCCACGGTCTCGTTCCTGACCAACGAGGAACAGGCCGCGCTGGCGGTCAGGCGGCTGCAGGAGCACTTCCTGGTGCCGTGACCGGGCGCCCCGGCACGAGTTCCTTGGTGTCAGGTGGGCGTTTCGTGGTAAGCTCCGGGGCGCTCAGGGGCCCGTCGGCACGGCCCCGGTTTCTTTAGTGGCCCGGGTCCTGTGCCGCCCGGGTTCCCTGTAGTCCGGATCGTTGGTTGTCTGGTTCCCTGGTTTCTTGTCTCCCGGGGCCGTGCCTCGCCGGCGGCCGCTGTGCACCCGAACACGTGAGGAAAGGCATGCACGGGCTGCGGCTCATCCACCTCGATCGGAACGAGAACCGGTACGGTCCGGCGCCCGCCTGCCTGCGCGTGCTGGCCGAGGCCACCCCGGACCTTCTGTTCAACTACAGCCGCAGCTTCGAGCGCGGATCGAGCAGCGACCTCGCGGCCCACCTGGCGCGCATGCACGGCGTGGCCGAGGATCGGCTGATCCTGGGCTACGGCTGCGAGGACATCCTCAAGGAGGCGGTCCACCACTTCCTGCCGGCGGGCCGCGCCGTGGCGATCCCCTCGGCGTCGTGGTGGTACTACCATGCCGTGGCCGGCGAGGTCGGCGGCGTGACCGTCGAGTACCCGATCCGCGCCGGCGCGACATGCTACGAATACGATGTCGACGCGCTGATCCGGCTGCGGGAAACGGCATCGCCCGCGCTCGTGCTGGTCGCCTCGCCGAACAACCCGACCGGCAATTCCCTCGGTCATGAACCGTTGCTGCGGGTGCTCGACGCCTACCGCGACGTACCGGTCATCCTGGACCAGGCGTACCACGGCTTCACGCCGTCGGGCAGCGACGGGATCGGCGAGCTGACGCGGCAGTACCCGCGCCTGCTCGTGCTGCGCACCTTCAGCAAGCTCTTCGCCCTGGCCGGCGTCCGCATCGGCTACGCCGTGTGCGGCGACGACCTCGAGGCCTTCCGCGCCTACTCGGCTCGATATCTCGGCTTCAACCGCCTGTCCGAGGAACTGGCGCTGGCGGCCCTGGCCAGCCCGGCCTACTACCGGGAGGTGGCTGTGGGCATGGAGGAATCGCGGCAGCGCCTCTACCGCCTGTTCCGCTCCCTGCCCGGCTGCGCGGCCTTCGAGTCGGACGCGAATTTCGTGCTCGTGCGGCTGGCGCCCGCGATGGCGACGCTCCTGGCGCGTGAACTGCCCGCCCGCGGCCTGGTGGTCAAGTTCCTCAAGGAACCGGGATTCGAGCATCACGCGCGGATCAGCCTGGGCACCGCCCAGGAGATCGACCAGCTGGTCCGTGCCGTCGAGGCCCTGGCCGCAGCGGACGCCGCGATCGTCCCGCCTGCCGCGACCTCCGCGACCTCCCGGCAGACGCGCGCGCTCGGGGAGACGATGTGACCCCGACGGCCGCCGGCTGGCTCGCCGAGTATCGCCGGATGCTCAAGGGGCCGGAGCTGGAGGAGCCCTGCGATGTCTGGCTCTACCGGCCGGCCGCGTTCGGTATCGTCAAGCTGCTTGCGCCGACGCGCATCACGCCCAACCAAGTCACGCTCTTCAACGTTCTGCCGGGCCTGGCCTCGGCCGCCTTCTTCTGGCAGGGCACGCCGGCGGCGTGCCAGGCCGGTGCCGGACTGCTGCTCGCGACGAACGTGCTGGACTGCGTCGACGGCATGCTGGCCCGCGTGCGCGGCGCCGGCTCGGCCACCGGTCACATCCTGGACGGCCTGACCGACTACATCATCCAGTCGGCGGTTTTCGTCGCGCTGCTGCACGGCGTCGCGGCCAGGGACGGCCAGGTCTGGCGGACCCTGTCCTACGGCGTCCCGGCCGGGCTGGTCTACGCGTGGTGGTGTGCCCGCGTCGACCTGCTGCGCAGCGAATGGCTGGCGCGCGTGCACGGCCGCCGGCGCGACCCCCACGGCGAGCTCGCCGCGCTCCGGCGCGAGGCGCAGCAGTGGCGGCGCGAGGGGCGCCGGCGGTTCGACCGCGTCCTGGTGGCCGCCTACGGGCTGTACCTCCGCCTCTGGCAGCCCGGCGCGCCGGCGCCACGGGCGGACGGCGGCGTGGTACCGGCGAACTGGCAGGGGGCCAAGCGGCCGGTCCTGCGCCTGGCCGTCCTGATGGGTCCCTCGACGCACGTGACGTTGATCGCCGTGGCGGGGCTCCTCGGGCGCCCCGAGTACTACCTGTGGACCGGGCTCGTCGCCGGCACCGTGTGGGGCCTGTTCGTCACGTCCGTCGACGTGTGGCGCGGGCGCGCGCTGCGGGCCGGCGCCGCTTGAAGGAGACGCGCGCATGGAAGTGGTGATCCTCGCGGCGGGCCAGGCGACGCGTCTGCGGCCGCTGACCGATGACCGGCCCAAGTGCCTGCTGGAGGTGGGCGGCCGCCCGATCATCTCGCGCGCAGTCGCCCTGCTGGCCGAGCGCGGCCTGGACCGCATCACGATCGTCGACGGCTACCGGGGTGACATGATCCGCGCAGCCCTGGACGCTGAATTCCCGGGCGTCGACTTCCGTTACATCCGCAACGCCGACTACGCGACGACGAACAACGCCTGGTCCCTGCACCTGGCCGCGAGCCTGCCGCCGGGACCGTTCATGCTCCTGGACGCCGACATCGTGTTCGCCGGCGACGTGCTCGACCTGCTGCTCGCGCACCCCGCCGCGAACCGGCTCGCCCTGCGCTCGCAGGGTGGTGTCGGTGACGAGGAGATGAAGGTCGCGCTGGACGCGCAAGGTCGCGTGCGGGCCCTGGGCAAGGAGCTGGAGCCGTCCGCGGCGGCGGGGGAGTCGGTGGGCATCGAGGTCTTCGGGACCGATTTCGCCGGCGCCCTGTGGCCCGTCCTGCGCCGGCGCCTGCTCGACGAGCGGCGCCTCGGCGAGTACTACGAGTCGTCGTTCCTGGAACTCGTCCGGTCTGGCCACGACGTGGTCGCCGTCGACATCGGCGCCCTGCCGTGCCGCGAGATCGACACGCCCGCGGACCTCGAGGAGGCCCGCGCAGAGTTCGGCGGCCACTGATGCCGCCGGTGGCCTGGGGCTTCGCGCTCGGCTTCATCGCCTCGGTCCCGGTGGCCGGCGCCGTCTCGGTCTTCATCACGCAGCGCGGGCTGGCCGGCAGGTGGCGCAACGGCCTGGCGCTGGCCGCCGGCTCGGCGCTGGCGGAGGGCGCCTGGTGCCGGGTGATCCTGGCCGGCGCGGCCCATGTGCTCGAGCGTTGGCCCGTCATCGGAGAGGTGGCGCGCTGGGTCGGCAGCGCCGTCCTCCTGGGACTCGGCGCCTATTTCCTGCGCCGGCACACTTCCCTGCCCGCGGCCGGCCGCTCCCCGGAGCCCTCGCGCCGCAGGCTGGGCGCGGACCTGGGCAACGGCGTCATGCTGGTGGCGTTCAACCCGCTGGTGCCCTTCAACTGGCTGGCGCTGATCACCGCGGCCACCGCCCTGGGCCTGGACCCGGACCTGCCGCCGTTGCCGTTCGCGGCGGGGGTGGCGCTGGGCGTGTTCACCTGGTTCTCCGTGCTGCTGCTGGCGCTCTCGGCGGCGCGCCATCGCCTGACGGCAGGGCAGATCGACCTGGCGCTGAAGGTCCTGGGCTTCGTGCTCCTGCTGGCGGGCCTGTTCGTCGTCTTCCGGGAGGCGGCGCCTGTCTAGTAGTCGAAGCTCGACCCGCCGATGAACTCCCGCAGGATCGAGGTCGGCGGCACCTGGCTGGCGTCGATCGGCAGCAGCAGCGAGAGCTGCTCGATCAGCGTGCGCGCCAGGTAGTAGAACGGGTCGTCCGGCTCAACGGCCGCCAGCCGCGGCTCCGCCCACAGCTTCAGCACCGCCAGCTCGTACGTCAGGCCCGAGTTGAAGAACAGGTCGGCGTTGTTCTGGAACGGGAAGATGTGCTCCTCCTCGCCATGCCGGACCTTGGGCCAGCGCGCCAGCGTCTGGCTCGCCGTGTAGCCGCGGTACTTCGCGTCGCGCACGATCCGCCGGAACAGGCGGCTGTGCGTGGTCTTGATGTAGCTGTGGCTGTCGATGTTCAGGTGGCAGAGCGCCGAGACGTAGATCAGCAGCTTGTCCTCGGTCGGGATGCTGGCGGTCAGCGCGGGATTCAGGGCGTGGATGCCCTCGACGATCAGCGGCTGCCCCGGCGCCAGGCGCGTGGCGACGTTCGAATCGTGACCGGTGCCGCTGCGGAAGTCGAACTCGGGCAGGTGGACCTCGCGACCCGCCAGCAGCTCGGACAGGTGGCGGTTGAAGAGGTCGATCTTCAGGGCCCCGAGCGCCTCGAAGTCATAGTCTCCATCCGGCCCGCGCGGCGTGTCCTCGCGGTCGACGAAGTAGTTGTCCAGCGACAGCGCGTAGGGCCGCAGTCCGAGGACGCGCAACTGCACCATCAGGCGCTTGGCGCTGCTCGTCTTGCCGGAGCTGGAGGGTCCGGCCAGCAGCACGAGGCGTCCCTTTGCCGGCAGGTCGGCCACGCGCTGCGCCGCCTCGACGAAGAACTGGTTGTGGCGGGCCTCGGCGACCTGGATCAGCTCGCCGGTGCGACCCTCGACGATATGCTCGTTCAGGCGCCCGGTGTCGGGGACGCCGATCATCTCGACCCAGCGGGCGTGCTCGCGCAGGGTGTCCAGGAGCTTCGGCTGCGCACGGAAGGCGGGCACGACGTCGGGCCGGCCCTTCTCGTTGGTCAGCAGCACGAATCCCGGCTCCTCGGGCAGCAGGCGGAAGGCCTTCACGTAGCCCGTCGAGGGCAGCTGCCGGCCGTAGTACATCAGCTGGGCGCCCTGCATCGAGTACATGAGCATCGTCTCGCGACGCAGGTACTTGGCGGCGCGGCAGCCGCGCTCGTCGCCGCGCCGGCGGAAGATCTTCAGCAGGGCGCGCAGGCCGAAGCGTTGTGGCGTCAGCGGCAGGTCCTGGGCTACCAGGTCGCGCATCCTGTTCTCGAGACGCGCGATCTCCTCGGCTGTCAGCGGCTCGGGGCGCTCGAGCTCGCAGTACATGCCGCTGCCGTAGCTGAAGTGCACGTACAGGGGATGCTCCGGGAACAGCTGCTCCGCGGCCACGGCGGCCAGGAACTGCACCGTCCGCTGGATCGTGCTCTGGGCCTGGGGGTCGCGCAGGCGGATCAGGCGCACGCGTTCGTCGCCGGACAGCGGCTCGGCCAGCGGCGTGCGCCGGCCGTTGATCGACGCCAGCGCCACGGGATTGTCGCCCTGCAGCCAGGTGGGATGCGCCTGCTCGAGGTACTGCAGGACCGTGATTCCCTGGGCGACGTCGATGCGCCTGCCGTCGATATCGACCGCGATCATCTCCGTGGCCATGCTCGTCCTTTCGCGCCGCGCGACCGTTGACCGGCGCGCCTGGCTCCACCTAGGCCTTGTCCGCGCCGCCGCCGCCGCTATCATGGGGCCTGGCGGCCGCGGGCGCACCGTCTTTCGCGCCGGATGTCGTGTCGGACTTCGCCTCGCCGGCCGGCTTGTCCTGCCGGGCGCGCGACGCCTTGCGCGAGTCGTTGATGTAGAAGCCGTCGCCCTTGAAGACGACGCCCAGGCCGCCGCTGATCAGCAGCTCGACCTTGCCGCGGCAGGCCGGGCAGCGCTGCCGACGAGGTGCGCTCATCGGCTTGAACTCGCTGGTGAGCTGGCCGCAGCGCGTGCATTGGTATTCGTAGGTGGGCATGTCGGTTCCTCCTCGTGCCGGACAAGGTGCCAGGATGGATGCCGCGGGCGCCCCTTGCGGATGCCGCGGGGCCGCGGGACGGTCAGCCATGATGGCACCGCCGCCGCCGGAGCGCCAGCCGCGCGCCGCCGCAGGCGCGCCGGAAAGGGAGCCATGAAGGTCGCCATCGACGGTTTCGGCCCAGCCGGCCGGGCGGTGTTCCGGGCGCTCCAGGAGCGGCCTGGGCTGGAGCTGGTCGCGATCCGCGACGAGGCCGACCCGGAGTCGCTGGCCCTGCTGGCCAGGCGCGATTCGGTGCGCGGTCTGCTCCCGGGGCGCTGCGAGCTGGATGACGGCCGCCTGGTCACGGCAGCCGGTGCGGCGCGGCTGCTGCCGGCGCGCGAGGCGCGGTGCCCGGACTGGCGGGCACTGGGTGTCGAGGTGGTCGTACAGGCCGCCGCTGCCGGTCCGTGCCGGACGACCGCCGCTGCCCATCTCGCTGCCGGGGCCCGGCAGGTGGTGGTGGTGGGGCCTGCCAGGCGGGAAGCGACGGTCGTCCGGATCCGTGGCGTTGATGGCGGCGGACCGCTGCCGCCGTCGGCGGTGCTGTCGGCCGGCTCCGGTCCGGCCAATGCGCTGGCGGTCCTCGTCCGGGTGCTCGAAGGGGCCTTCGGCCTGGAGCAAGGGCTGGCCACGGTCACGGGTCCGGCCGGCGCGGACCAGTGCCTTGTCGATTCGGCCCACGGGGACCCGCGGCGCGGGCGCGCGGCCGGGCTGAGCCTGGTCCCCACGTCCAGCGGCGCCGCGCGCGAGGCGATGCTGGCGTTGCCGCAACTGGCGGGCCGACTGGCGTCGATCTCGTTGCGGGCGCCGGTCGTCGCCGGCTCGGCCATCGACCTGGCGGCCGTGCTGGGAGTGCCTGCGGACGCCCGCGCCGTGAACGATGCGTTGCGGGCGGCGGCGGCGGGCATGCCCGACGTGCTCGGCATCGCCGAAGATCCCCTCGTGTCGGTCGACATCGCGGGCTCGACGTGGTCGTGCCTGTTCGACCCCGGCTGCACGCGCCTGGCCGGTGACCGGGCCGTCGGGGTGCTTGCCTGGTGCGACGCCGGGACCGTGGAGGCCGCCCGGGCCTGCGATCTCATCGCGGACCTGGCCCCGAAGACCTGACGATGCGGGGTCTTGTGGGCGCGGCGCGATCCGTCGTATCATCATGGGTCCGGCGCGGCCCGAGGCGGCCGCCGACGCCGCTGCGCCGATCCGCGACCCCCTGACCGGAGCGTGCCCGCATGACCTGTCGCCCGAATCCAGGACACCCCGATCCAGGACACCCCGATGCAGGACACCGTGATCCAGTGCAGCTTGCCGTCGGGCCGGTCCGCCTGCTGACATCGACCCTGCTGGCGACGACCCTGCTGGCTCTGGCATGCGGGTTGGCCCTGGCCGGTCCCGCCGAACCGCTCAGCCCGCTTGCGCCGCTGCCCGCCGGCAGTCCGTGGGAAGGCACCTACCGCACCCAGCAGCATCGCCTGCGTGAGGCCGAGAGCAAGGCCCGCGCGGGCTGGCGGCTGCACGAGGCCGAGGCCTCCCGTCCCGCGGGCGCGGCCAAGGCGATGGGGGACTATGACGTCCGCTGGTACGGCCTTGCCCTGGACCTCAATACCACCACGCGGATCCTGACGGGTACCGCGACGATCCGCGCGCAGGTGGTCAGCGGCCCCCTGACGCGGCTGGACCTCGACTTCGGCAGCCAGATGACGGCTTCGGCAGCCCGCAGCGCCGGCGCGCCGACGACGTTCACCTGGAACGCCGGTATCCTGGGCGTCGACCTCGACCGCGCCTATGCGACCGGCGAGACCGTCGAGGTGGCCATCGACTACGCGGGCAACCCGTCCAGCTCGGCCTTCGGCTGGGACACCTACCTGGGACAGCCGCTCGTCTGGACGCTCAGCGAACCGTACGGTGCGCGCATCTGGTGGCCGTGCAAGGACACCGCGACGGACAAGGCCGACTCGGTCGCCCTCGACGTCACGGTGCCGTCGAACCTGATCGTGGCCAGCAACGGCGTCCTGACCGGGACGAGCACGCCGGCCGCCGGCCGGAAGACCTACCATTGGCGCGAGCGCTACCCGATCGCGACCTACCTGGTCTCGCTGGCGATCCACCCCTACGCGATCATCAACGACGTCTACTACCCGCTGGCCGGCGGCACGATGCCGGTGACGCACTACGTCCTGCCCTCGCAGCTCGGCGCCGCGACCAGCGGCTACGCCGTCACGGTCGACATGCTCGATGCCTTCGCCGACGCCTTCGGCGAGTATCCCTTCGTGGCGGAGAAGTACGGCCATGCCCAGTTCCCCTGGGGCGGCGGCATGGAGCACCAGACCTGCAGCAGCATGTACTACAACAACTACGACGAGTACCTGATCGCGCACGAACTGGGACACCAGTGGTTCGGCGACCTGGTCACCTGCGCCGACTTCTCCCACATCTGGCTGAACGAGGGCTTCGCGACCTGGCTGGAGGCGTACTGGAAGGAAGTCCGCTACGGGACCGCGGCCTACCATGCCGAGATGGCCGCGGCGCGCTTCCTCGGCTCCGGGACGATCATCGTCGAGAACCCGAATGATTTCTCGGCGATCTTCAACTACAACCTCACCTACCTGAAGGCCAGCTGGGTGCCGCACATGCTGAGGCACGCCGTGGGCGACGAGGCGTTCTTCGCCGGGCTCAAGCAGTACCGCGACACGCACGGCTACGGCTCCGCGACGACCGAGGAATTCCGCGACGTCATGGAAGCGGCGAGCGGCCGTGACCTGGACGCGTTCTTCCAGCAGTGGATCTACGGCGAGTACTACCCGCGCTACGACTACTCGTGGCGCACGGAGCCGACGGGCTCGGGCTGGCGCGTCCGCCTGCGCATCAAGCAGTCGCAGGTGAACGCGGGCGTGTTCGTGATGCCACTGGACGTGCGCGTCGACACCGAGAACGGCCCGTACTCGTTCGTGGTGGAGAACGGCGCCGCCGAGCAGTGGTACGCGCTGGAAGTGCCCTGGACGCCGGTGGCCGTGACCCTCGATCCCCAGAACTGGGTGCTTTCGGAGAAGCGCTTCATGGGCACCTCCGACGTGCCCGAGGCAAGCCTGGTGACGGACCTGGCGGCAGCCCCGAATCCCTTCAACCCGCGCACCACCGTGCGCTTCAGCCTGGCCGGGGCCGGCGAAGCCACGCTGGCCGTGCATGACGCCGCCGGGAGGCTGGTGGCGGTGCTGGCGAGCGGCCACCAGGAAGCCGGGAGCCACGAGGCCAGGTGGGACGGCCGTGATCGCGAGGGCCGCGCCGTCGCCTCCGGCACGTATTTCGCGCGCCTGCGCTCCGGCGACGATGTGCGCACGCTCGCGCTGACGCTGGTGCGGTAGTGCCGGCGCTGCTGGCCGCGTCGCTGCTCTGGGCCTTCTCGTTCGGCCTGATCAAGGGCGAGCTGGCGGGCCTGTCGCCGGCGGCGGTGGCCGCGGCGCGCCTGCTGGTGGCCGCGATCCTGTTCCTGCCTTTCGCCGTGCGGACCCGGGTGACATCGCGGACCCGGCTGGAAGCCGCGGCGCTGGGCGCCGTGCAGTTCGGCCTGATGTATGTCCTGTACGTGGCGTCCTTCCGCTGGCTCGCGGCCTGGGTGGTCGCGCTGCTGACCGTGTTCACGCCGCTGTACGTGCTGGTCCTGGCGCGCCTGCCGGCCGGGCGCGCGCGCTGGCGCGCAGCGGCGGCGGCGCTGTTGGCCGTCGGCGGCGCCGTGCTCGTCAACGCGCGCGGCGGCGACGGTGGGGCTGCCTGGCCCGGCGTGCTGCTCCTGCAGGCGTCGAACCTCTGCTTCGCGGCGGGGCAACTGCGGTACGGGTCCCTTCGCCGGCGCAGCGGCGTTGCCGATGCCGCCCTGCTGGCCTGGATGTACGCCGGCGCGGCGGCCGCCGCCCTGCTGGCCCTGCCGGCGGTCGCCCTGGCAACTGGCGGCGGACCCCTGGCGGGGTGGACGCCGCGCGCGCTGCTCGTCGTGCTGTACCTCGGCGCGCTGCCGACGGCCGCCGGTTTCCACCTCTGGAATCACGGCGCGGCGCGCACGCAGCCGGCGTTCCTGGCCGCGGCCAACAACCTGAAGGTCCCGCTTGCCGTGGTCGTGTCCTGGCTCGTGTTCGGGGAGCGCGCGCCGGGCGCGGCCGCGCTGGCCGGAGCGGCCCTGCTGCTGGCCGCGCTGTGGGCGGCCGGCGCGCCCGCTGGCAGCCCCGATCCCGTGGCCGGGACCGCGCGGCCGCCGGCCTGATCGCGCGGGCGCGATCGCAGGGTCCGGTTGTCAGGGCCCCATGGCTGCCCGTACAATGGCGCCACCGGAGTCGACGATGCCACTGGAAGTCATCCATGAGGACAACCACCTGCTGGTCGTGGCCAAGCCGGCCGGCCTGCTGTCCCAGGGCGATGCCAGCGGGGCGCCGTCGCTCGTGGACCTGGCCCGCGACTGGCTGCGCGAGCGCTACGCGAAGCCGGGAAACGTCTACGTCGGGCTGGTGCACCGGCTGGATCGCAATGCGAGCGGCGTCGTGGTCCTGGCGCGCACCAGCAAGGCGGCCGGCCGTCTTTCGGCGTGCTTCCGTGACGATCGCGTGGAGAAGGTCTACCTTGCGATCTGCGAAGGCCGGCCCGAACCGGCGTCGGCGACGCTCGTCCACTGGCTGGCCGCGGCCGGCGACGCGCACGGCGTGACGCACGCCGCGCGCGAACCGTTCGAGGGGGCCCGCGAATCGCGCCTCGCCTATCGCCTGCTGGCGGAGGCCGGCGGCTGCAGCCTGCTGGAGGTGCGCCCGCAAACGGGGCGTCGTCACCAGATCCGCGCCCAGTTGGCGCTCGGCGGCAACCCGCTGCTGGGGGACGTGAAGTACGGGGCGCGGCGGCGGCTGCCCGACCGGCGGGTGGCCCTGCACGCCGCGGCGATCGGCATCGCGCACCCGGTGGGCGGGCGCGCGCTGCGATTCGAGTGTCCACCGCCGGCGGACTGGCCCTGGCCGCCGCCGGACTGAGCACGGGAGGTGCGGGATGATGCAGCGGCACCGGGCCCGGCGCGGGGTGCAGACCTGCCGGGCGATGACGCTGGTGGCCGGTGTGCTGCTGGCGCTGGCGGGCGCCCCGGCACAGGTATGCGCGCAGGCGGAGCCGGCGTCCGGCGCCGAAGCCGATGCCGCCGGCGACGCCATGTCGACACCGCCGGTGGCGTGGCTCACCCTGCGCGAGGGCAAGATCGAGGCGCGCCATCAAGACCGGCCGTTGCTGGTCTTCTTCACCGCCACCTGGAGCACTTCGGGAGTGCGCATCGATCGCGAGGTCTGGACCGACCTCGAGCTGCGGCGCTATGTGGCGGATCATCTGGTCGCCGCGCGCGTGGAATTCCAGGAAGCCGAGGCCGTGGCGCGCCACTACGGCGTGGCCGAGCCGCCGGCGCTGATGGTCCTGTCGCCGCAGGGAGAGCCCCTGGTGGTCCTGCGCGGCAGCCAGGGCACGGACTCCTACCTCCGCGTGGCGACGTATGCCGGCTCGCGGGCCTGGGAACACACCGACTACGCCACCTGGCTGTCGCGCCGGGGCGTCCGCTGAGGGATCATGACCGATGTCGACTGCACGGTGATCGGCGGGGGGATCGTGGGCTGCGCCGTCGCCGCGGAACTGGCCGGGCGCGGGCTCGCGACAGTGCTCGTCGAGATGGAGGAAGGTCTCGGCCGCGGCACCACCTCGCGCAACAGCGAGGTTGCGCACGGCGGGATGTACTACCCGACCGGCTCCCTGAAGGCGCGGTACTGCGTCGAGGGACGGCGCCTCCTCAAGGCGTTCTGCGAGCAGGCGGGCGTCGGCTACCGCGAGTGCGGGAAGCTCATCGTCGCCACCGAGCCCGCCGAGATTCCCTACCTGGAGAAGCTGCTGGCGCGCGGCCTCGAGAACGGCGTCGAGGAGCTGCGCCTGATCGATGCCGACGAGCTGCGCGACCTCGAGCCGCAGGTACGCGCTTGCGCGGCGCTGTGGTCGCCGCGCACCGGGATCTTCGACGCGGAGGGAGCCGCCCGCGCCTGGGCGCGCCTGGCGGGCGAGCGCGGCGGCCAGGTGCTGACCTCGGCGCGCGCCACGGGCCTCTCGCGGCGCGCCGGGGCCTGGACCGTCGAGATCGAGGCCGCCGGAGCCGGGCGGCGCGAGGGCTGGAGCCATACGAGCCGCCACGTGATCAACGCGGCCGGGCTCTGGGCCGACCGGGTGGCGGCGATGGCCGGCATCGACGCGGCGGCCCGCGGCTGGACGCTGCACCTGGTCAAGGGCAACTACTTCGCCGTGGCCGGCGCGCACCACGGTCGGGTCGGCCGCCTGGTCTATCCGGTGCCGCCCGCGCACGGCGCCAGCCTGGGCGTCCATGTCTGCCTGGACCTGGGCGGCCAGATGAAGCTGGGCCCCGACGTCGAGCACCTCGACCGCGACCCGCGCGAGTCCGGCTTCGACTGGCGCGTCGACCCGGCGCGCCGCGATGCCTTCTGGGAGGGCGCTCACCGCTTCCTGCCGTGGCTGGCCCCGGAAGACCTCGAGCCGGCGATGAGCGGCCTGCGGCCGAAGCTGGTCCCCACCGGGTTCGCCGATTTCGTCGTCAGCCGCGAGGAGGGCGACCTGGAAGGCCTGGTCAACCTGGTCGGCATCGAGTCGCCGGGCCTGACCAGCGCGGCGGCCCTCGCGCGCGAGGTGGGACGCCTGGTGGCCGGGACGGACGCGACGTGAGGCGGGCGGCCGTGGCAACCGCGTCGCCGGCCTGCCGGCGGGCGGTACTGCGATGTGGGTAGCGGCCGGCCTGCTGGCGGTGTGCGCGCTGCTCGTGGCGCCGGGCTGCCGCAGGCGCCGTGGCGACATGGCGCCGCTCTTCGCCGGTACGGGCGGGCACTGGCGCCGCCGCTTCGGTCGGCGCGCCTTCCTGAAGCTGGGAGTGGCCGTGGCCGGCGCCGGCGCGATCATCTACTCGGGCCTCGACGAGGCCGTGACCGCGGCCCACGATCGGCACCTGCGCACCGACGGCACCGCGCGCGTCGCCCGCGTCGGCTACGAGGGCGGCCAGCGACCGTGGTTCCTGGCCTGGGCAGCGTTGGCCGCGATCGACGCCTGGTGGCGGTCCGGCGCGTTCAGCCGCTGGGGGCGGGCGAACTTCGAGGCGATGTGCGTCGGCCTGCAGCTGCTGTGGACCGTGCAGCGTGTGCTCGGCGCCGACCGGCCCAGCGCCGACCTGCCAACTCCCGACTGGAAGCCGTTCCGCACCGATCATGCGGCATCGGGTCACGCCTTCATCGGCGCCGTGCCCTGGCTGACGGCCGCCCGCGCAGCCGGCCTGCATCGCTGGCGCCCGGCGCTGTGGGCGGGTTCATGGCTGTCGGGATGGTCGCGCCTGCATGACCGCAAGCACTATCTCTCGCAGGTCTGGCTCGGCTGGTTCCTGGCCTGGCAGGCCGTAGTGGCCGTGGATTACCGGGGGACACCGCCGGCAGGCGGGGTCCCGGACGAGGAGTCGTGATGAAGCTGCGTTCCGTTCTGCGGCCGGTCCTGGCCGTGTCCGTGGTCACCCTGCTCGCGGATGCGGCCGTCGCGGCTGCCGCCGACCGGCTGACGGTGTCGCTGCCGCCGGCGGCTGACCTGGCAGCGGAGGACGCGGCCCGCGATGCCGACGGCCTGCCCTGGCGCTACGCGGTGCCGGAGGCAGTGCGCGCGACGCCGGACGACCACGGCGCCTGGACGCGGCTCGCCGACGGCACGCGGCGCTGGCGCCTGGAAGTTGCGTCGCCCGGCGCGGTCTCGCTGAACCTCGGCTTTTCCGTGTACTGGCTGCCGGCCGGTGCGACGCTGGCCATCGGTGCCGCCGCGGGCGATGTGCCGCCGCTGGTCTTCGACGCCGGCGACAACGCCGATCACGGCGAGCTGTGGACGCCGGTCGTGCCCGGCGATGCCCTCATCGTCGAACTGCTCGTTCCTCCGACGGCGGACCCCGAGCCCCTGCTCGAGCTGGGCTTCGTCAACAGCGGCTACCGGCTCTTCGGCCAGTCGCCGGCAGCCAAGTCGGGCGCCTGCAACGTCGACGTCAACTGCCCCGAGGGCGACGACTGGCGCGACGAGATCGCCACGGTCGGCCTGGTCTCGGTCGAGGGCTCGCTGACCTGCACCGGCGCGCTGGTGAACAACACGGCGCTCGACGGCACGCCCTATTTCCTCACCGCGAACCACTGCGGGATCAGCGCCTCGAGGGCGCCGTCGGTCGTCGTCTACTGGAACTTCGAGAGCCCGGCCTGCGGCCAGCATGGCGGCGGTTCGCTCGACGAGTTCACCAGCGGCTCGGCGCTCAGGGCGACCTGGGCCAACACCGACTTCACGCTGCTGGAGCTGGACGAGGCGCCCGACACCGCCTTCGGCGTCAAGTACGCCGGCTGGAACCGCGCCGAGGCGCCGCCGACTGCGGCCACCTGCATCCACCACCCGGACTCGGACGAGAAGAGCATCTCCTTCGAGAACGACGCCGTCGTGCCGACCTCGTACCTGGCCACGGCGACGCCCGGCAACGGCACGCACCTGCGGGTCATCGATTGGGACCTCGGGACGACGGAGCCCGGGTCGTCGGGCTCGCCGCTCTTCGACCAGGACCACCTGGTCGTCGGCCAGCTCCACGGCGGCTATGCGGCCTGCGGCAACAGCGAGTCCGACTGGTACGGGCGCCTGCACCTGTCGTGGGAGGGCGGCGGCACGCCGGACACGCGCCTGTCCGACTGGCTCGACCCGGGAGCCACCGGCGCGGTCACGGTGCCGCTGCTGGATCCGGCGGCCGGCGACTATGCCGTGACCCCGGCAGGCGCGGGTTCCGCGCGCGGTCCGGTCGGCGGCCCCTTCGAGCCGGCCAGCTGGACGTTCACGCTGGCCAACGCAGGGGACACCGCGGCCTCGTTCACCGCGGAGGTCGATCGGGACTGGCTCGCCATCGCCCCGGCCGCGGGGATCGTGCCGGCCGGCGGCCAGGTCACCGTCACGGTCGAGGTGGGCGCATCGGCAAACGCGCTGCCCGCCGGGCGTCACGCCGCGCTGGTCAGCTTCGGCAATCCCGCCCGCGGCTCCGCGCAGACGCGCGCGCTGGAGCTCGAGGTCGTGGCGCCGACGCCGACGGTCGTCGGCCTCGGGCCGAACCCGTTCAGCGGGTCCGTGACGGTGCGCGTGTCGTTGCCCGTTGCCGGTCGCCTGGCGTGGCGGGTCTACGACCTGCGGGGCCGTCTCGTGCGCGGCGAGCAGTCGCTGGCGGCCGAGTCCGGCGAGAACGCGCTGACCTGGGACGGGCGCGACGGCGGCGGCCGCCGGCTGCCCTCGGGCGTGTACGTCATGGCGATCGAGGCGGGAGGCGTGGAGGTGCGCGCCGCGGTCGTCAGCGGGCACTGAGGCGGCTCAGCGCAGGCGCCAGGCCGCCCCGAGCAGGGCCAGCCACCCGGCCAGCAGGCAGACGCCGCCGACGGGCGTGACCGCGCCCAGCGCCCGGACGCCGGTCAGCGTCATCACGTAGAGGCTGCCGCTGAACAGGACGATGCCGGCCAGCAGCAACCAGCCTGCGGCGCCGGGCAGGCGCCCTGTCACCTGGGTCGCCCCGACCGCGACCAGCCCGAGGGCCAGCGCATGCGCGAGCTGGTACTGCGACGCCGTGTGCCACCATTCCAGGCGCTGCGCTCCGTCGGGCAGCGCTTCCAGCATCCGCTTGAGGCCGTGCGCGCCGAAGGCGCCGAGGGCCACCGCCAGGAATCCGTTCGCGGCCGCCGCCGCCAGCCAGAGCCTGCTCATCGTCCATCCTTCCGTGACAGCACGTGCAGTCCCGTCAGGCGGACTGCCGCCGGAACAGCAGCACCGCCGAGCCGAAGGCCGTCACGCCCATCGCCAGCAGGATCGCCAGCTCGCGCGCCAGGTCGGCCACACCCGCCCCGCGCAGCAGGACGCCGCGCACGACAGCCATGAAGAACCGCATGGGATCGAGCCACGTCAAGGCCCGCGCCCACTCGGGCATGTTCTGGACGGGGAAGAAGAAGCCGCTGAGCATGATCGCGAAGACCAGGAAGAACCAGACCGTGAACACCGCCTGCTGCTGCGTGTCGCTGACCGCCGAGGCCAGCAGGCCCAGCCCAAGGGTCACGAGCAGGTAGCACAGCACGCCCAGCACCAGCGCCCACGGCGCCCCGGCCATCGGTACCTTGAACCAGGCCATGGCGATGGCGGTCGCCAGCACGAGGTCGAGCAGGGCGATCAGCGCGAACGGGATCGTCTTGCCGGCGATCAGCTGCAGCGGCGACAGCGGCGTGACCGCGATCTGCTCGAGCGTGCCGAGTTCCTTCTCACGGACCACGGCCAGGCCGGTCACCAGGGCGGAGATGATCGTCACCAGGATCACGATGACGCCCGGCACCATGTACAGGCGGCTCTCCAGCTCCGGGTTGTAGTAGAAGCGGACGGCGGCGCCGACCGGCGCGCGGCCGCCGGCGCCGCTCTCGGCGGCCAGGCGCTGCGCCTCCCGCGCCAGCAGCGCCTCGGCGTAGCCGGCGCCGCGCCCGGCGATGCTGCTGTTGGAACCGTCGACCAGAAGGCCGACCGCCGGTGACCGCCCCGCCGCCACATCGCGCGCGAAGCCGGCCGGGATGTGCACGGCGAGGTCGCACTCGTGCCTGCCGAGGAGCTCTCCGAGCGCGGCGGCATCGCCGGCGCGCGGGCCAGCGGCAAACGTGGTGGAGTGGGGGAAGGCGTCGACCAGCCGCCGGCTGAGCGGCGTGTGGTCCTCGTCCAGCACCGCCACCCGCAGGTCCTTGAGGTCGCTGTTGAGCGCGTAGGACATGACCATCAGCTGCATCACCGGAAGGACCAGCACCAGCCTGAGCAGGGCCGGGTCCCGCCGCAGCTGGCGGAATTCCTTGCGCACGAGTGTCCGCAGCACGCGCATCGGGTCACTCCAGGCGCAGCCGGAAGCTGCGCGTCGCGGCGGTCAGCAGCAGCACGGCCTGGGCGACCAGGACCGCCGTGTGCTGCGGGTGCCAGTTCTCGCCACGCAGCATGATCCCGCGCAGCACCTCGAGGAAGTGCGTCGCCGGCAGCAGGTTGCACAGCACCTGGAGCGGCGCCGGCATGCTGGAGACCGGGAACAGGAACCCCGAGAGGATCATCGTCGGCAGCATCGTGGCCGTGACCGCGGCCATCATCGCCACGCGCAGCGTGCGCGCCTTCGCCGAGATGAGCAGGCCCACGCCCAGCGCGATCACCACGAACAGCAGGCAGTAGGCGGCGACCGCCAGCCAGGAGCCGTTCATGGGCACGTCGAACACGAGGCGCCCGATGACCAGGATCAGCGCGGCGTCCAGCGCGCCGAGGGCGATGTAGGGCAGGACCTTCCCCGCGATCACCTGTGCCGGGCGGATGGGGGTGGTCAGCACCTGCTCCAGAGTCCCGGTCTCCTTCTCGCGGGTGATGGCGATGCTGGTCAGGATCGCGCAGATCATCATCAACACCAGGGCGACCAGGCCCGGCACGACGAAGTGGGAGCTGCGCAGCTCGGGATTGAACCAGGCGCGCTGGCGGATCGTGAACGAGGGCTGCGGGGCGCCCGCCTCGCGTCCGAGGGACATGGCCTGCCGCTGCACGACTGCCTGCAGGTAGTTCGCGGCCATCGCGGCCGTCGAGGCGTCCGAGCCGTCGACGAGCACCTGGACCTGCGCCGGCTCGCCGCGCGCGACGGACTCGGCGTAGCCGCGCGGGATGACGAGCGCGGCCAGGAAGCGGCCCTGCCGGAAGCCCGGCTCGACCTGCGACGCCTGCTCAAGGTACTCCACGGGGTCGATGAAGCCGCCGGCACCCAGTTCGCGGGCGAAGGCGCGGCTGCGGTCGCTGTGGTCATGGTCGATGACCGCCACCGGCAGGTCGTGCATCTCCATGTCGATGACCGCTCCGTAGAGCAGCACCATCGCCACGGGCATCGCCAGCGCCACGCCGAGGCTGCGTGCGTCGCGGACGATGTGCAGCAGCTCCTTGGCCGCCAGTGCGAACACGCGCCTCATGCGTCCACCAGCCTAAGGAAGACGTCCTGCATGTCGCGCCCGCCGGTGGCGGCCTTCAGCCCGCCGGGCGTGTCGAGCGCCGCCAGCCGGCCCTGGACCATGATCGAGACGCGGCCGCAGTACTCGGCCTCGTCCATGTAGTGGGTCGTGACGAACACGGTGACGCCCCCGCCCGCCTGCTCGTAGATCAGGTCCCAGAAGCGCCGCCGCGCCACGGGGTCGACGCCGCCGGTCGGCTCGTCGAGGAACAGGACCCGCGGCCTGTGCAGCAGGGCGCAGCCGAGCGCCAGCCGCTGCTTGTAGCCGAGCGGCAGCGATCCCGTCAGCCGCGCCTCGAGGCCGCCGAGGTCCAGCTGCGGCAACAGCTCGTCGCGGCGCGCGACCAGTTGGTCCCCGTGCAGGCCGTAGATGCCGCCGAAGAACTCGACGTTCTCGGCGACCGTCAGGTCGTCGTAGAGGGAAAAGCGCTGGCTCATGTAGCCGATCCGCCGCTTCAGCTCGCGTGCGTGGCGACCGACCGCGACGCCGGCCACGGTGGCCTCGCCGCCCGACGGCGGCAGCAGGCCGCAGAGCATGCGGATCGCCGTGGTCTTGCCCGCCCCGTTGGCCCCCAGGAAGCCGAAGATCTCGCCGGGCATGACTTCGAGGTCGAGCGCGTCGACGGCCGTGAAGTCGCCGAAGCGCCGCGTGAGGCCGCGGGCCAGCACGGCCGCCTGGACGGCGCCGCTCATGCCCCGGCTCCCGCGCCGGCGCGCGCCATCATCTCGACGAAGACGTCCTCGATGCCCGCCGCGGCCGGGGCCAGCACGGCGCCCGTGCCGGCAAGCGCGGCATCGGCCGCGGCGGCCTGCGCCGCGTCGTCGTGGACCACGTGCAGGCGGTCGCCGAAGCGCCTGACCTCGATGCCGGCGATGGCGGCCGCGCGCAGCCGCTCGCCGGCGGCCGGCAGGTCGGGCGCGCGCACGGCGAGCAGCCGACGGGGAAACGAGGCGGCTACGGCGGCGGGCGTGCCGCGGCTGATCGCGATGCCGCCGTGCATCAGCACGATCTCATCGCAGAGCTCGGCCTCGTCCATGTAGGGCGTGCTCACCAGCAGCGCGAGCCCTTCCTGGGCCAGCCCGCGCAGGATCCGCCAGAATTCGCGGCGGCTGACCGGATCGACGCCGGTCGTCGGCTCGTCCAGCACCAGCACCGCCGGCGTGTGGATGAGCGTGCAGCTGAGGGCCAGCTTCTGCTTCATGCCGCCGGAAAGCTTGCCGGCGCGCCGGCCGCGGAAGGGCTCGAGGCGGCTGAACGCCATCAATTCCGCTTCCTTGGCGACCCGTTCGGCCGCCGGGACGGCGTAGAGGTCGGCGAAAAAGCGCAGGTTCTCGCCGACGGTGAGGTCGGGATAGAGGCTGAACCTCTGCGGCATGTAGCCGAGGTGGCGCTTCACCTCGCGCGCTTCCTTGACGCAGTCGTGGCCGAGCACGCGCGCGCTGCCGCGGTCCGGGGTCAGCAGCCCGCAGAGCACGCGCATGGCCGTGGTCTTGCCCGCGCCGTCGGGGCCGATCAGCCCGCAGATGCCGCCGCGGGGGACGGCCAGCGACAGGCCCCTGACGGCGGTCGCGGCGCCGAAGGACTTGTGCAGGTCCTCCAGGACGATCGCGCCCGCCGGGTCGATGCCGGGAGCGCTGTTCACGGGATGTCGACCTCGGCCGGCATGCCGATGTGGAGCCCGCCGTCGGGATTCGCCACCCGCAGCTTCACCGCGTAGACGAGCTGCGCGCGCGCGTGGCGCGTCTGTGCGTTCTTGGGCGTGAACTCGGCCTCGTCGGCCACCCAGGCGACGGTCCCGGACAGGGAAGCGCCCGGCAGCGCGTCGACGCGAACGGGCAGCTGCTGCCCCGTGCGCACGCGCTCGAGCTCGCCCGCCTCGAGGTACACGCGCAACTCGAGCGTCGACAGGTCGGCCAGGCGGAGGGCGGGGCGCCCGGGGGCCGCGACTTCGCCCGGCTCCAGCGAGCGCGTCAGGACCGTCCCGGAGACAGGCGCCAGCACCACGCTGTCCTCGAGCTGGCGGTCGATCACAGCGAGGCTGGCCCCGAGGGCGGCAAGTTCAGCGTCGAGCGCTGCCTGGCGCCCGCGCGCGGCTTCGATCGAGGCGCGCGCGACGTCGCGCTGGGCGGCGAGGTCGTCGACCTGCTGGGCCGTCGCCGTGCCCTGGTCGCGAAGCGTCGTCGTGCGGGCGAGCGTCGTCTCGAGGAGCGACAGCTGTCGCCTCGCCTTTGCGAGGTCGGCGTCGGCGACCGCGCGTTGGGCTCGCAGCGTGGCCTCGCCCGCCGCCGCCTGCGCACGCTGCAGCGCGATCAGGGACGTGTCGATGACCATGAGCGTGTCGCCCCTGGCGACGCGCTCGCCCTCCTGCGCGCCGACGTCCAGCACCCTGCCGCCGAGCACGGGCGCCACGTCGACGACCGTGGCCTCGAAGGTGCCTGACGGCGCGGCGGGATCGCGGCCGCGGCAGCCGCCCAGGGCAGCCGCCAGGACCGCAATGCCGACGACCATGGCGCGTCCGGATGCAAGAGTTCGGTTCATCTTCGTCCTTTCCTTGCGCGACGTCGCGGCTCGACGCCCGCGTCGCCTACAACCCGAGTGCCCACAGCAGGGCCGCTTCCGCCAGGCGCACGCGCGTCTGCGCGAGTGCCTGATCCGTCTCCGCCTGCGCCAGGTCGTCCTGCGCATCGAGGTACTCGGTCACGCTGGCGGCCGCCTGCGCCTGCCGTCCCTCGACCATCGCCAGCAGGCGCCGCTGCAGTTCCACGCGGCGTGCGGCCTGGGACTCGACCGTGACCGCCGCGTCGAGGCTCGCCCGTGCCGCGGAGATCGCCGTCGTGACCGCCTCGGCGAGGTCACGGCGCTGGGCCTCGACCAGGACCGCGCGGGCCTCGGCCTGTCGCGCACGATCGCTGCGCGCCCCGGAATCCCACAGCGGCCAGTCGACGCTCAAGCCGACCGTCCCGAATCCCATCCACTCGTTGGACAGGGCGTCCACTCCCGGCCTGCCGTAGTGGGCGCGCACGTCGGCAACGACGTGGGGGCGCAGCCGGCCGCGGGCCGCCGCCGCCAGTTCGCGCTGCCGCTCGGCCTCATGGTCCAGCGCGGCCAGGTCGGCGCGCCCGGTGACCGGGGCCAGCGT
>JAYRFB010000179.1:0-8408 GCA_041908585.1 Candidatus Krumholzibacteriia bacterium | reverse complement strand
GGCACGAGGGCCCGGTGCAGGTCGAGGCCCTGCGCTCGATCCGCCGCAAGGTGGCGCGCAAGATGGTCACCAGCATGACGCTGGTGCCGCACGTCGCGCACATGGACGACGCGGACGTCACCGAGCTGGAAGCGTTCCGCCTGCGCGAGCGCGAGCGGCGCCAGGGCGCGGCCGGCGGCCGGCTGACCCTGATGGCGTTCGTCGTCAAGGCCGTGACCGCGGGCCTGCGGGCCACGCCGGCGTTCAACGCCAGCCTCGACCCGTTCCGCGAGGAGATCATCTACAAGAAGTACTACAACATCGGCTTCGCGGCGGACACCGGCCGCGGGCTGGTGGTGCCGGTGATCCACGGGACGGACACGCGCAGCATCGTCGACATCAGCGAGCAGATCGCCGACAAGGCGGCGCGCGCGCGGGCCGGCACGCTGCCACCCGACGAGATGCGCGGCGGGACGTTCACGATCACCAACGTCGGCCCCCTCGGCGGCACGGCGCTGCTGGCGACGATCAACTACCCCGAGGTCGCCATCCTCGGCATGGGTCGCGTGCAGGAGAAGCCGGTGGTGCGGGACGGGCAGATCGTCATCCGCAAGATCCTGCCGCTGACCCTGGCCTTCGACCACCGCGTGGCCGACGGCGCCGACGCCGCCCGCTTCGTGGGCGAGCTGGCGCGCCAGCTCTCGGACCCGAACCTGCTGCTGCTCGAGACGTGAGCCGGCGCCCGCCGGCCGCGACGCAAGGAGATCGCTGATGGTGATGGGAAGCCTGCGCGAGGAGACCGAGGTCGTCGTCATCGGCAGCGGCCCCGGCGGCTACGTGGCGGCGCTGCGCCTGGCCGACCTCGGCAAGAGCGTGCTGCTGGTCGAGAGCCGCGAGCGCCCCGGCGGGACCTGCCTGCTGGAGGGCTGCATCCCCTCGAAGGCGCTGATCCACACGGTCGAGATCAAGGAGACGGCGCGGCGCGCCGCCGAGTTCGGCCTGTCGTTCGAGGGCGTGAGCGTCGACACGGACAAGCTGCGCGCCTGGACCGACGGCATCGTGCAGGGGCTCAGCGACGGCATCCGCGGGCTGCTCAAGCGGCGCGGCGTCACGGTGCTGCGCGGGCATGCGCGATTCACCTCGCCCACCTCGCTGTCGCTGGAGGGCGGCGAGGTCTCGGGCGTCGACTTCAGGCAGGCCGTGATCGCCACCGGCTCGAGCCTGAACCGGCTGCCGGCGGGCATCGTGCAGTCGGTGTGGTCGAGCGCCGACGCGCTGAAGCTGCCGCGCGTGCCGGAGAGCCTGCTGGTGGTGGGCGGCGGCTACATCGGGCTGGAGATGGGCCTGGTCTACCAGGGGCTGGGCTCGAAGGTCTCGGTCGTGGAGTTCTTCCCGCGCCTGCTGATGGGCGCCGACTTCGACCTCGTCGACGTGATGGTGAAGCAGGTCAGCGAGCGCCTTGAGGAGATCATGGTCGACTCGAAGGTGCTCTCGATCACCGAGGCGGCCGGCGGCGGGTTCGACGTCGAGATCGAGCATGCCGGCAGGACCGTGCGCAAGCACTACGCGCAGGTGCTGGTGGCGATCGGGCGCCGTCCCAACTCGGACGACATCGGCCTGGAGAACACGAAGGTCAAGGTCGACGACAAGGGCTTCATCCTCACCGGGCCCGACTGCCGCACCGACGAGCCGAACATCTTCGCCATCGGCGACGTTGCCACCGGCCCCATGCTGGCGCACAAGGCCAGCCGCGAGGGCAAGGTGGCCGCCGAGGTCATCGCCCGCGGCGAGGCGGCCTTCGACAACCGCGCCATCCCCGCCGTCGTCTTCACCGACCCGGAGATCGCCTGGACGGGCCTGACCGAGCGCGAGGCCGAGCAGCAGGGCATCAAGGTCAACATCGGCCGCTTCCCGCTCTCGGCCCTGGGGCGCGCGCGCACGCTGGGACGCACGGACGGACTGGTGAAGGTCATCGCCGAGCCGGAGACCGGCCTGATCCTCGGCGTGGGCATGGTGGGGCCGATGGCCAGCGAGCTGATCGCCGAGGGCACGCTCGCGGTGGAGATGGGCGCCACGCTGGAGGACATCATGGTCACGATCCACCCGCACCCGACGCTGTCGGAAGCGGTCATGGAGGCGGCCGAGGTGGCGGCCGGCGAGGCGGTGCACGTCAACCCGCCGCGGAAGGTGCGCTAGCGGTGGGCCTGGTGCTGCCGTACACCAGCGAGGACGACCTGGTCGACGAGGCGCGCGCCACCGGGCGCGCGCTTTGCCGCGTGTACCGGCCGCGGGAGACGTGCGTCGTGCTGGGACGCGGCGGCAGCGAGGAGCGCGAACTGCACCGCGCGGCCATCGACGCCGACGGGGTGCCGGTCTATCGCCGGCCCGGCGGCGGCGGCGCGGTGGTGCTGGACGACGGCAACCTGGTCGTGGTCCTGGCCCTGCCCCTGCCCGGGCTGGGCGAGATCACGTCGGCGTTCCGCCTGGCCTCCGCGCTCGTGGCGGGCGCGCTGGCCGACTGCGGCGTGCCGGGGGTCCAGCAGCGCGGCGTCTCGGACCTGGCCCTGGGCGACCGCAAGCTGGGCGGCTCGTGCCTGCGCCGCGAGCGGGGACTGGCCCATTATGCGACGACGCTCCTGGTGGCCCCGCGGCTGGACCTCATGGACCGCTACCTGCAGCACCCGCCGCGAGAGCCCGAGTACCGCCGGCACCGACCCCACACCGCATTCGTAACTTCCCTCGCGCGCGAAGGATATCGAAAAGATCCCGATTTCTGGACAGATCCGCTGTCGACGGCGCTGGTCGCACGGCTGGCCGGAGGGCCCGCACCGCCGGTTTGATCATTCAGCCGATCATTGCAGGTTGGGAGTTTCCGCGCCGGGGCAGACCTGCTACCATGATCTGGATCGGGCAATACCGCACCACGCCGGCTCGCCCTCCCGATCCGCTCTCGCCGCGCCGGCGTTCGCCTGTTTCCGGGGGATTGATCGTGGCCCATGCCGCCCAACAGAACCAGACCTATCGACTGCTGATCGTCGATGACCACCCGCTCGTGCGTTCGGGAATCCGCGCCATCCTGCAGCTCGAGGCCGACCTCGAGGTCTGTGGCGAAGCCGAGAGCCAGGAGCAGGCCCTCGCGATGGTGGCCAGCCTGGATCCCGACCTGGTCCTGGTCGATATCACGCTGAAGAACAGCAGCGGGCTGACGCTGCTGAAGGAACTGCAGACGAGCTACCCGGACGTGCTGACCCTCGCCGTCTCCATGCACGACGAGTACACCTACGCCGTGCGGTGCCTGAAGGCCGGCGCCAAGGGCTACATCATGAAGCAGGCCGGCACCGAGCGCATCCGCGACGCCATACGCTGCGTGCTCGAGGGCGGCATCTACCTGAGCGAGAAGATGACCCAGTCGGCGGTCGAGCAGCTGGGCACGGGCCGCGCGCCCGGCGTGGCCTCGCCCGTCGAGGTGCTCAGCAACCGCGAGCTGGAGCTGTTCCAGCTGACCGGCCAGGGCAAGGAGATCTCGGAGATCGCCGAGATCATGCAGATCAGCCCGCGCACGGTCGAGGTGCACCGCTCGCACATCAAGAAGAAGCTCGGGTTGCGCACAAGCACCGACATCTTCCAGGCGGCCTACGAGTGGCTGCGGCAGTCGGGGATCCAGCCGTAGGCGCGGCAACCGATCCCGTGACGACGACGGCCGCGCCCCTCCGGGGGCGCGGCCGCTTCCATCGCCGGGATGCTCCGCGCGGCATCACTGCCGTCGCTGCGTCACCGTCCAGCCGCGCCGTTCCAGCAGGCTCACCAGGCCGTGCTCGCCGCTGAAGTGCCCCGCCCCCACGACCAGGAACACGTCGCGATCGCCCCGCAGCCAGGCGTCCACGCTGTCGGCCATCGCGACGTTGCGCTCGTCCAGCAGGCGCCGGTACCAGGCCGCCAGGCGCGGGTCGGAGCCGGCCTGTTCCTGCAGCAGTTCGTCCAGCGCCGGGGCATCGCCGGTCTTCCAGGCGTCGATCATCGCCTCGGTCATGCCCTGCAGCTCGTCGAGCTGGTCCAGCATGTCGGCGACCAGGACGTCGTCCAGCTCGTCGTCCAGGTCCAGGAACAGGGACATCTGCGCCTCGACCGTCTCCAGCTCGCGCACCGGGCGGGCGGCCGCGTGCGCGGCATCCAGGAAGTGCTTGTCGATGCCCAGCTCCGGGTCCAGCCCCTGCTTCTGGTAGGCCTGCATCACCAGCATCATGGCCACCAGGCCCGGTTGCAGGCGCTCGATCGCCGCGTCAGGCAGGCCGAGGTCGCCCGCCGCCTTCCGCAGCCGCTCCCAGTTGCCCGGGGCCAGGCGGTCGCGCAGGGTCAGCGTATCGGGCAGCGTGCCACGTCCCGCGAGCAGGCGCATCACGGCAGCCTGGTTGTGCGGCGATGTCGCATCCAGCTCGACGGCCAGCACGTCGGCCGCCGCGAACGCCTCGCCGAACGGCGCCGGCAGCGGGAAGAAGTCGGCGCGACCCACGTGGATCGAGCCGGCCATGGTCACGGTCGCCCGCGGGCCGGCCGCCTCCCAGAGGAACAGGGGGGCGCCCCGGGCCGGCGGCGCCAGCAGGGCCAGCGCCGCCAGCACCGGGGCCAGGCGCCGGAAGGGCCGGTGTCGGGGACACGGACCGCCCGCGCCGCTCACTTGCCGCTCCCGGACTTCAGGAAGCGGTAGAAGTCCGAGTCGGTCGACAGCACGAGCGAGCTGGTGCTGTCCATCGTCGTCGCATACGCCTGCATGGTCTTGAGGAACTCGTAGAACGAGCGCGTGTCGGCCGAGCGGTTGTAGGCCGCGGCGTAGACCGCCGTGGCGCGCGCGTCGGCGGCGCCCTTGATCTCCTGCGCTTGTTTGTAGGCCTCCGAGCCGATGCGCAGAAGCTCGCGGTCCTTCTCGCCGCGGATGCGCGCCGCTTCGCCCTGGCCCTCGCTGCGGAATCGCTCGGCCACGCGCTCGCGCTCGGCGATCATCCGCTCGTAGACCTTCCGCTGCACCTCGTCGACGTAGTTGATGCGCTTGAACTCGATGTCCAGGATCTCCAGGCCCAGGTCCCCCGTGCGCGCCCGCGCGTTGGCCAGGATCTCCAGCCGGATATCGTTGCGGCCCTGGTCGATCTGCGTCAGCGCCGACTCGTCGCTGGCCTGGCCCTCGGTGCGCTCGGCAGCCCGGTTGGTGGTGCGCACCAACTGGACCAGGTCGTACTTGGCGATGGCGTTGCGCGTCTCGCCGTCCAGGATGTCGTCCAGCCGCGTGTGCGCGCCGCGCTCGTTGTGCAGGCGCTGGAAGAACAGCAGCGGGTCGGTGATGCGCCAGCGGGCGTAGGTGTTGACCCAGATGAAGCGCTTGTCGCGCGTCGGCAGCTGGTTGGGATCCCCGTCCCACTCAAGGAAGCGCTTCTCGAAGCGGTGCACCTTCTGGATCAGGGGCGTCCGGAACTTCAGGCCCGGCGTGGTGACGGGCCGGCCCACCGGCTTGCCGAACTGCGTGATGATGACCTGCTCGGGCTCCTGCACGACGTAGACCGACAGCAGCACGTAGAGCGCGACAGCCGCCAAGGCGATGACGATGATGGCCTTCATGTCACTTGCCTCCCCTGCCGGCGGCGCGGCCGTCGAGGTTCAGCAGCGGCAACACGCCGCGCAGCTCGTCGTCGACGATGGTCTTGCTGCGCACCTGCGGCAGGACCTGGCCCATCGTCTCCAGGTAGATCCGCTGCCGCGTCACCTCGGGCGCCTTGCGGTACTCGTCGTACAGCGCGTTGAAGGCCGCCGCGTCGCCCTCGGCGCGGTTGACGCGGTTGAGGGCGTAACCCTCGGCCTCCTGGATCGTCTGCTGCGCCTGGCCGCTGGCCCGCGGGATCTCGCGGTTGTACTCGGACTGCGCCTGGTTGATCAGCTTCTCCTTCTCCTGCTGCGCCTCGTTCACGGCATTGAACGAGGGCTTGACCGGGTCGGGCGGGTTGATGTCCTGCAGCACCACCTGGTCCACGTTGATGCCGGTCTCGTACTGGTTGCACAGCTCCTGCAGCTCGACCTGGATCTGGGCGGCCACCTCGGCGCGCCCGACGGTGAGCACCTCGTTGACCGTGCGGTCGCCGACGACGCGGCGGGTGACGGCCTCGCTCATGTCGCGGAACGTCTCCTGCACGCTGCGCACCTGGAACAGGTACTTGTAGGGATCCACGATGCGGTACTGGACCACCCACTCGACCAGGGCCGAGTTGAGGTCGCCGGTCAGCATGCTGGACTCGTCGGCATAGCTCCTGGTCGAATACTCGGTCTTGATGCCGGTCCGAACGGTGCGGAACCCGAACTCCTCCTTGAGCTGGCGCTGGATCGGGACCTTGCGCACGCGCTCGACGCCCAGGGGCAGCTTGAAGTGCAGGCCGGGGTCCGAGCTGCGGACGTACTTGCCGAACCGCAGCACCAGCCCCGCCTCCTCGGGATCCACGGTGTAGAACCCGGACATGAGGACGGCTGCAGCCAGGAGGGCGCCCAGCAGGTTCGCCAGCACGCGCGGTCGCGGCGGCCGGAAACGCGGCACCTTCACGCGCGGCATCTGGGGACGCAGCGGTTCCCGGAAGTCGTTGTCGCCGGTCATCGGTGCTCCTTGGTTGCGGGACGCGAGGCGCTCCGGGCCTCCATGGCCGGCGGACCGATCTCCCGCCCGCGGCCTGTGGTCAGGAGTGTACCGGTTCGTAACCCGCGCGACACGGGAATATTCGCCGCCGCCGGGCTGGTTCAGGCGCCGAACAGGGCGCGGGCCGCGGCGGTGGTCGCGGCCGCCACCGTCGCCGGCGTCTCGCGCCGCAGCCGGGCCACGGCGACGGCGATCTCGCGCACATGGCAGGGCTCGGTGCACTCGGGCGGGACATCCTGGAGGCCGATGGACGGCGCATCCGTCTCCAGCACGAGGCGGTCCAGGGGCAGGGTCTGCACCGCGCGCCGGACCTGCCGCGCGCGGTCGCGGGTCACGGCGCCACCGATCGCCACGTGCAGCCCCGCGGCCACGAAGCGCGCCGCCAGGTCCGGCCCGCGCGAGAACGCGTGCAGCACGCCGCGCAGCCGGCCGCCGTGGCGCCCGACCGCCGCCAGCAGTTCCTCGAAAGCGCCCCGGCAGTGGAGGATCACCGGCAGGTCCAGGTCCGCCGCCATCTCGAGCTGCCGCTCCAGCAGCGGCAGCTGCGAAGGCAAGCCGCTCGCCGTGATCTTCGTGTCCAGGCCGATCTCGCCGATCGCGACCGGGCGCCCGGCAGCGAGGCGCGCGCGCAGGTGCGCGGAAAGGCCCGCGAGCGCGGCCGCCTGGGCCGCCGGCGACACCGGTGGCGGCGCGGCGGCCGCCGGCTGCAGCAGCGCCGGCGCTGGCGGTCGCTCGCCGTCCAGCAGGGCGACCTGGCCGGGCAGGTCGTGCGCCAGCCAGGGGTGCAGCCCGAAGGCCACGTCCACGCCCGGGCGTTTCGCCAGGCGGTCCAGGTCGTCCCAGCTGCCGGCGTCGTAGGCCGGCACGATCACGCGGGTCACGCTCGCGGCGGCCGCGCGCCCCAGCACGCCGTCGGTGTCAAGGCACAGCGGCGGGTGGTTCAGGTGGCAGTGGGTGTCGACCAGGTTCATCGCGCTCGATCGTCCTCCGGGCAGCAGCGGGTCGGGCAACAGTGGGTCGGGCGGCATCGGGGCGGGCGGCGGCTGCCCGATGATCCCACAATGGCCCTTCGACCGCCGGCGCGTCAACGCACGGGCCAGGACGTCGTCGCGGACGGCCCGGCACAACCCGCCGTGGAAGCGAATCGGCCAAAGGCGAACTTGCATGTCCGCGGCGCCGGTGCCAACCTGCGGCTGCCCGCGGGGTCCAGGCCCTCCGGACGCGAACCCAGGGACTCCAGCCACCCGGACCCGATCATGGACCGACCCACCACCTCGCGGGCGCTGCTGGCGGCCGTCATCGCGCTGGCAGCGGGCACCGTCCCGTCGGCGCCGGGCCATGCCGCCGGGCCGGCGGCGACCACGCCGCGCAACATCATACTCATGATCGGCGACGGTTGCGGCTTCCCGCACCTGCAGGCCGGCGCGCTCTGGCGCGACGGCGCCGACACCTTCCCCGAATTGGCCGCACTGCCCGTGCAGCTGGCGGCCGCCACCTTCGCCGAGGGCGGCTTCTACGACGGCGACGCCTACTGGGCGCAGGGCCCTGGCGGCCAGCCGGCCACCGACTCGGCCGCCGCCATCACGGCATTGACCACGGGCAGGCGCACGCGCAACGGCCTGTTGGCCGTGGCCGCGGACGGCACGCCGCTGCGGACGATCGTCGCGGCGATGGAGCGCGGCGGCCGCGCGACCGGGCTGGTCACCAGCGTGCCGTTCGCGCATGCGACGCCGGCCGGATGCGCCGTCAACAACGAGGACCG
>JAYRFB010000178.1:0-3296 GCA_041908585.1 Candidatus Krumholzibacteriia bacterium | reverse complement strand
GGCCCGGACCGATCCCCCGGGTATGGAACATCCGAAGAATGCGAGCACCCGCCTGGCCGCTGCCCTGGGGGCGCTGCTCCTCGCCACGACCGCTCCCGGCTGCGCCAATGACCTGCAGACCGTGGTCGAGACCCGGGCGAATACCGTTCTTGTCCGCTATGAGGACGGCAGGCTGGCCGAGGTGCTCAACGACATGCGCTACGACCTGGCGGAAGGCCAGCAGGTGAAGGTGGTCGAGAACTGCGACGGCCAGCTCCACATTGCCGTCGCCTACGCACCCCGCTGATCAAGCCGCTCCCGGCGCCCCCCGTCCTCCCTTCCTGGCGATCGGGCCCGATTCCCGTCGGGTTGTCCCCGACCCGGCCCGCCGACCCGGTTTACTTTCGCCGGGCGGGCAGTTAATTTCGCGACAGGACCACAGCCCGCCGGGTGGCGGGGCAGCGGGAGAGGTTTGTCATGACCATCAGTCTGATCGCCAGGGACCTGCGGGAATCGGCCACGCTCAAGATGAACGAGCGCGTCGCCATCATGCGCGCGAAGGGCGACCCTGTCATCCACCTCGGCGGCGGCGAGCCGAAGAGCCTGCCGCCCCTCGATGCGCTGACGGCCGCGGCGGGCCTGCTCAACTCGGGCGAGGTCCGCTACACGCCGGCCTACGGCACGCCCGACATGAAGGCCGCCATCATCCGCTACACCCATGACCAGTACGGCTTCCGGCCGACGCTCGGAATGGTCATGGCTTCCGGCGGCGCCAAGCAGGCGATCATGTGCGCGTTGCAGGCGATCCTCAACCCGCAGGACGAGGTCATCTTCCCGTCGCCCTACTGGGTCAGCTACCCCGAGATGGTCAAGATGTGCGGCGGCGTGCCGGTGCCCGCCAAGCCGATGGACGGCGGCTACGTGCCGAACATCTCCGACATCACGATGCGGATGGGGTCGAACACCAAGGCGATCATGATCAACAGCCCGAACAACCCTTCGGGCGCCATCTACCCCGAGTCGTTCATCAAGGATGTCGTCGCCTTCTGCGAGAAGGAGGGCCTCTACCTGATCATGGACGACATCTACAACCGCCTGGTCTTCGGCGGCAAGCGGGTCACCAACCCGATCGCCTGCGCCTCGGACTTCGGCAGCGACAACTGCAAGATGATCGTCATCAACGGCGTCTCGAAGGTCTACGCGATGACGGGCTTCCGCATCGGCTGGGCCGTCGCGAACCCGAAGCTGATCGAGGTCATGTCGATCATCCAGTCGCACCAGACCAGCGGCCCGTCGGGCCTGCTGCAGAAGGCCGCCATCGCCGCCATCAACGGCACGCAGAACTGCGTGGACAACCTGGTGATGACGCTCGAGAACAACGCCGGCGTGATGGTGCGGCGCCTCAAGGCCTTCGACGGCGTGAAGGTGACGCCGCCGGACGGCACGTTCTACTGCTTCGCCGACTTCTCGGCCTACAACAAGGACAGCACCAAGCTGGCCGAGTTCCTGCTGAGCAAGGTCATGGTCTGCACTGTGCCGGGCGTCGAGTTCGGCATGGAGGGCCACCTGCGCCTGAGCACCTGCGGGTCGTCCAAGGAGATCACCGAGGGCATCGAGCGCATGAAGTGGGCGCTGGACCCGAACTCGCCCAACGAGCTGATCATCGGCCAACGCAAGATGGTGAGGGACTGGCTATGAAGAAGTCGCTGAAGATCCCGTCTCCGGCCGACGACCACCGCGGCGAGCTGAAGGCCGATTTCGGGCTGGAAAACCACGGCCTGATGGAGCTCAAGCGCGTGTACTGGAACCTGACCGAGGAGGCCCTCTACGAGGAGGCCGTCTTCCGCGGCGAGGGCCAGATCGTCAACCAGGGCGCCATGCTGGTCGAGACCGGCAAGTGGACCGCGCGCGCGGCCCAGGACAAGTACATCGTGCGCGAGCACGAGACCGAGGACAAGGTCTGGTGGGGCGAGTACAACCGCCCGCTGGCCCCCGAGAAGTTCGCCAATCTCTTCGCCCGCGTGCAGGCCAACCTGCAGGGCGAGGAGATCTTCGTCCAGGACGTGTACTGCGGCCAGGACCCCGAGCACCGGCTGGCCGTGCGCATCATCACGCAGGACGCCTGGCAGAGCCTGTTCGCGCGCAACATGTTCATCTCGCCGAAGAGCCGCCAGGAGTACAAGGAGTTCGTGCCCGAGTTCACGCTCATCGCCTGCCCGCACTTCAAGTGCGACCCGCGCGTGGACGGCACCCGCTCGCAGACGGTGCTGGCCCTGAACTTCGCCGACCGCAAGGCGCTGGTCCTGGGCACGATGTACGCCGGCGAGATCAAGAAGTCCATCTTCACGGTGATGAACTTCCTCAAGCCGCTGGACGGCGTGCTGGCCATGCACTGCTCGGCCAACGTCGACCAGGAACTGAAGGAGCCGGCGCTGTTCTTCGGCCTGTCCGGGACCGGCAAGACGACGCTCTCGGCCGATCCCAAGCGCAAATTGATCGGCGACGACGAGCACGGCTGGTCCGACCGCGGCATCTTCAACTTCGAGGGCGGCTGCTACGCCAAGGTGATCCGCCTGTCGGCCGAGCACGAGCCGCAGATCCACGCCTGCACGCACCGCTTCGGCACCATCCTCGAGAACGTGGTGTACGACCCGGCCACGCGCCGGCTGGACCTCGACGACGACAAGCTGACCGAGAACACCCGCGCCTCGTACCCGCTGCGCTTCATCGACGGCGTGCTGGAGGCGGGCCGGGTCGACACGCACCCGAAGAACATCATCCTGCTGACCTGCGACGCGCAGGGGGTGCTGCCCCCGATCGCGAAACTGACCCCGGAGCAGGTCATCTACTACTTCATCAGCGGCTACACGGCCAAGATCGCCGGCACCGAGATCGGGCTGGGCATCGAGCCGGAGATCGCGTTCTCGGCCTGCTTCGGCGCGCCGTTCATGGTCCACCACCCGTTCGTGTACGCGGACATGCTGCGCGCGAAGATGGAGGCCACCGGGGCCGCCTGCTGGCTGGTCAACACCGGCTGGACGGGCGGGCCGTTCGGCATCGGCAAGCGCATCTCGATCCGCCACACGCGCGCGCTGCTCAATGCGGCGCTCGAGGGCAAGCTGGACAAGGTGAAGTACCGCCGCGACGAGCTGTTCGGCATCGACGTGCCGGCCACGTGCCCGGACGTGCCCGACGACGTGCTGGACCCGTCGTCGAGCTGGGGCAACAAGGACGAGTATTGGCGGCGCTACGACGCCCTGGCGGCGCGCTTCCGCGAGAACTTCAAGCTGTTCGAGGACGGCTGCCCGGCGGAGATC
>JAYRFB010000177.1:0-16498 GCA_041908585.1 Candidatus Krumholzibacteriia bacterium | reverse complement strand
GGCTCGCCCGAGGACGTGTGCGAGAGCGCCGGCCTCGACGCCGAATCGCTTGCGCAGGGCGTGATCACGTTCGCCGAGGACTGGGCCGCCCGGATGGAGGAACTCGGCGGCATGCTGGGACAGGCCAGGGGCTGAGACGGGCGGCGCCGCGCCCAGGCGGCTGGCTTCAACAGGCGGCTGGCTTCACAAGAGCGCCCGCGGCAGTCGCCGCGGGCGCTCTCTGCTTCCACATCGCCGACCGGTCCGGCGGCCGGGCGGCGCCTTCAGCTACTTGCCGGCCTTCGGGCAGGCGCTTGCGCCGGCGCAAGTGGCGGAACAGGAGGCCGAGGCCGAGCACGCGGCCTTGTCCTTGCATGCGGCCTTGTCCTTGCACGCCGCCTTGTCCTTGCACGATTCCTGGCACGCCTTCCTGCACGTCTCGTCGCACGCCGTCCTGCACGCGGACTTGTCCTTGCAGATGCACTTGTCCGAGCAGGCCGCCTTGTCCTTGCACGCGGCAGCGGTAGCGCAGGCCTTGGCGCCGTGGCAAGCCTTCTCACCATGGCAGGCCTTGGCCCGGTGCTTCGCGCACGCCGGCCCCTCGCCCACCAGGCACATGCCGACGCAGGCGTTGCCGCCGCCATGGTGCCGCATCTTCATCCCATGGCCCTTGCACCCGTGGCCGCGGTGGCCGCCGTGGCCACAGGTGGTCGCACAGGCCTGGGCATCACCGTGCCCGCACTTCGAGGCACAGGCCTTGGCGTCGGCATGGCTGCAGGTGGTCGCGCAGGCCTTCGCATCGGCATGGCTGCACGTCGCGGCGCAGGCCTTGCCCGCCTCGGGGGCGGCGGCAGGCGCATCGTCGGCCAGGGCCACGGCAGTCGAGAGCATCAGGGCGAGCAGCAGCCCGCCGGACATGGACAGGTACTTGCGGACGTTCATCGTCGAATCCTCCGGTCACACGTTGGGGTTGGGCGCATCCACCTGGACGCGCCGCTCAGGCGATTCGGGTGTCGCCTGCCCCGCGCGGAGGGGGCACCGGGGGCCGGAGGTCACGGGAGTCGGCGACGAGGTCGCCGTCGGGCAGGGACCCCAGCACCGGACGCTGGGGATCGGGAGCCGGGTACACGAAGGCCAGCAGGGGCGCCGCCCCGCAGCCGACGCACTGGGCGCAGCGCGCCGAGCCGCCCTCCGGGCACGAGGGCGCGCGGGTCGGGGCCCCGAGGGGCTCGCCGCAGCAGCCGCGGCGTGATGCGCCATCCGCGGGCACCGCTTCCGTCCCGGCCGGGCAGCAGCAGCCGTGGACGGCCGCCAGGCTCGCGGGCGCCGGCGCGGCCGCCAGCTCGCGCGAGGCGGCCCGGTGCGAAGCGACGGCCGGCCAGAGGCCGAGCCAGGCCGCCAGCAGCAGCCAGGCCGCCGGCAGCAGCCAAGTCGTCGCACGCGGACCGGTCACGTTTCCAGGCAAGTGGCGGCTCTCCCGGGGGACTTCGCGCGGGTTCCATCACCCGCATCCAGCCTGCTACACCGGCCCGCCCGCCCGGGTTCCCGGGGTGCGGTCGCAGGCAGGCAGCCATGAATCGGCGATCATTGTGGCAGATCCCGCCCTCGGCGGCAAGTCCGCGGGACTCGACGCCGGGCGCCACGACGGCTATCGTGGGGCGGGTCGCCGGAGACGTCCGCCTGCACCATCCAACCCTCATCAGGATGCGACCATGCGCCCTTCCCTTGCCCTCCTGTCGGCTGCCATGCTAACCGCTGTCGCCCTGCCGATACCGGCGGCGCGCGCCGCCGACCCCGCGCCCGGCACCTACACGCTGGTCGAGAGCTGGCCGCAGCACACGGCGCTGGACCTGCCCGGCATCCCCGACGCTGCGGACGTCTGGCGCCGGGAGGTGGCCGGCGCCGGCAGCCGCCTGGACCTGGCCGGCTTCTACTTCAGCCGCAAGGGCGACGGCAAGGATGCCGAGGGCCCCGCCGGCGCGCCCGACCTGCTGGTGCCGGTGCTGGACGAGGTGGAGCGCGCCGCGGGGCGCGGGGTCGCCGTCCGCCTGCTGGCCGACGCGAAGTTCGCGAAGAACTACGCGCAGGTACCGGCCTGGGCAGCCGCGCTGCCGGGCGCGGCCAGCCGCCAGCTCGACCTGTCGGGGAGCTGGGGAGGCATCCTCCACGCCAAGTATTTCCTGGTCGACGACGACGGCCTCTACCTGGGCAGCCAGAACTTCGACTGGCGTGCGCTGGGGCAGATCCACGAGCTGGGCATCCTGGTGCGTGACGCCAGGCTGGCGGCGCAGGCGCGCCGCATCTTCGACCTGGACTGGGCGCTGGCCGGCGGCGAGCAGTCGGCACCGGCGATGCTGACCGGCGGCCCGGCGCAGGCGGCGCTGGCCGACCTGCCGGCGTCCGAGCTGGCCGGTCCCGGCGGTGGGCGCGTGCGGGCCGTGCTGGCCGCCAGCCCGCAGGCCGGCCTGCCGGCGGGCGTGCCCTGGGACCTGCCGCTGCTGGTGGAGATGATCGACGCCGCGCGCGACTCGGTGCACCTGCAGCTGCTGTCCTACCACGTGACCGACCGCGAGGGCCGGCTGTTCGACGACCTCGACCGCGCGCTCCGGCGGGCCGCCGTGCGCGGGGCCAGGGTGCGGATCATCCTGGCGGACTGGGCCGCCACGAAGCACGCGGTGCCGTGGCTGAAGAGCCTGGCCGCGGTGCCCGGACTGGAGCTGCGGCTGACCAGCATTCCCGCGCACCCGGAGGGCTTCATCCCCTACGCGCGCGTCGAGCACGCCAAGTACCTGACCACGGACGGCAACGCGCTCTGGGTCGGCACCTCGAACTGGTCGCGCGACTACTTCTTCGACTCGCGCAACCTGAGCCTGTTCCTGACCGGCCCCGGCGCTCCCCGCGACGCCGACGCCTTCTTCAACCTGAGCTGGCACGGCCCCTACGCCACGGCGGTCACGCCGTGCGGGGATTACGCCGCGCCGCGCCGCAACTGACGACCGCAACCGGGAGAACGACGTGACCACGAACGCACCCCAGGATGCCGACCGCAGGCTGCCCGACCGCCTGACCCTCGACCGCTCCGCGCTGGTCGTCATCGACCTGCAGGAGCGGTTCCGCGACCTGATCCACGGCATGGACCAGGTGCTGGAGCGATCGCAGAGGCTGATCGGCTTCTGCCGCCAGCTGGAGATCCCCGTGCTGGTGACCGAGCAGTACCCGCGCGGGCTGGGCGTGACGGTGTCGGAGATCCGCGAGGCGTGCCGGCCGTTCACGGCGTTCGAGAAGAACTCCTTCAGCTGCGCCGGCGGGAAGGGCTTCCTGGAGGCCCTGCGCGCCACGAAGCGCAACCAGGTCGTGCTGTGCGGCATCGAGACGCACGTCTGCGTCTACCAGACCGCCTGCGACCTGCTGCGCGAGGGCTTCCAGGTGGCGCTGGCCGCCGATGCCGTGAGTTCCTGCCGGCCCGCGGACCGCGAGCTGGCCCTGCAGAGGCTGCGCCACCTGGGCGCCGACATCATGGGCTCGCAGATGATCATGTTCGAGATGCTGCGCGAGGCCGGAACGCCGGAGTTCAAGCGCGTCTCCGCGTTCCTGAAGAACTGACCGACGACGGGAGATTCCGTGCGCAACCTCGTATCGCTGATGGGCGCGATGATGCTCGCGTCGGCGCTGGGCGCCGGGACGGCCGGCGCCGGGGCGCTTTCCGCAACGGACCTGGGCATCGTGCGGGAGGCCCTGCCCGACACGGTCGCGGACTGGCCGGGCTTCAACGCCCGGCTCTGGCGCGATGGCCGCGTGTTCATCGGGGGGCAGCCTGATTCCTCCGCGCTGTGCGCGGCCGCCGGACGCGGCGTCACCTGCGTCATCAACCTGCGCACGCCGTCCGAGATGGACGACCGCAAGCGGGTGCCCTTCGATGAGGCCAGGCTGGTGCGGGACCTCGGCCTCGAGTACGTGCACCTGCCCATGGGCGACGCGGAGCACCCGTACTCGACGGCCGCCGTGGACAGCCTGGCGGCGGCGCTCGCGCGGCACCGGGGCCCGGTCCTCCTGCACTGCACCGTCGCCTGGCGGGCCTCCCATGCCTGGGTCGCCTACCTTGTGCGCCACCAGGACTGGCCGTTCCCCGAGGCCCTGCGGCGCGGCGAGCGGATCGCCATTTCCGAATCGCCGTTCAGTGGCCTGCTCGGTCGCAGGGTTGTCCTCGGCCTCGAGCCCTGAGCCCAGCCCGGAGGGAATCCCGATGAGCCCCTACCAGCCGGTCGACTTCTACCGCCTCGACGACACGCTGACCGACGAGGAGCGCGCCGTCCGTGACGTCGTGCGACGCTTCGTGGACGACCGTTTCCTGCCCGTCGTGCGCGACCACTTCCGCGCCGGCACCTTCCCGCGCGAACTGGCGCCGGAACTGGGCGCGCTCGGCCTGCTGGGCGCCTCGGTCAAGGGGCCGGGCTGCCCCGGCCTCAGCCCGACGGTCTACGGACTGATCTGCCGCGAGCTCGAGCGCGGGGACAGCGGGCTGCGCAGCTTCGCCTCGGTGCAGGGCAGCCTCGTGATGTGGCCCATCGCCACCTGGGGCAGCGAGGAGCAGCGGCAGAGGTGGCTGCCCGGGCTGGCGGCCGGCCGGCTGATCGGCTGCTTCGGGCTGACCGAGGCCAACCACGGCTCGGATCCCGGCGGCATGGAGACGCGCGCCGAGCGTGACGGTGACGGCTGGATCCTGCGCGGCAGCAAGCTGTGGATCACGAACGCGAATGTGGCCGACGTGGCGGTGGTGTGGGCGCGCACGCCCGAGGGCATCGGCGGCTTCCTGGTCGAGCGCGGCCTGCCCGGCTTCACCACCGCGCCGATCCATGGCAAGTTCAGCCTGCGGGCCAGCGACACCGGCGAACTGGTCTTCGACGAGGTGCGCCTGCCCGACAGCGCGCGGCTGCCCGGCGCCCGCGGCCTCAAGGCGCCGCTGTCCTGCCTCAACCAGGCCCGCTACGGCATCGCCTGGGGCGCGGTGGGCGCCGCCATGGACTGCTACGACACGGCGCTGCGCTACGCCGGTCAGCGGCGGCAGTTCGACCGCCCCCTGTCCTCGTTCCAGCTGGTGCAGCAGAAGCTCGTGGAGATGCTGACGGGGATCACGCAGGCGCAGGCGATGTGCAGCCGGCTGGGACGCCTGAAGGACCAGGGCGTCGACGAGGTGCCGCTGGTGTCGCTGGCCAAGCGCGCCCATGTGGCGATGGCGCTGGACTGCGCCCGCAAGGCGCGCGAGATCCTGGGCGCGGCGGGCATCACCGACGAGTTCCCGCCGGGGCGCCACATGGCGAACCTGGAATCGGTCTACACATACGAGGGCACCCACGACATCCATACGCTGATCGTGGGTGCCGAGATCACGGGGCAGCCGGCCTACCGCTGAGCGGCGGGCCGGCCCCCCGTGGATGATCGGGCTAGAACTTGTAGCCCAGGCCCAGGGCCAGCGCCTGCTTGAATTGGCCCGCCTTGCGCACGGCGCCCAGCACCGCGCCCTCGTTGATGAGCACGCCGTCGCCATCCAGCACCGGCTTGACCGAGTTGTCGTACTTGTCGTAGACCCAGCGCGTCATCAGCTTGACCGAGATCACCTTCGTGATGTTCGCCGAGAAGCTGTTCTCCCAGTCAAGGTCGAAGGCGGTCGTGTAGTCGGCGATGTCGTCGGGCATCGGCGTCGCCGAGGTGAACCCGTCCTCGAAGGTCGACTTGCCCGACCAGGTCAGCGGCCGGTCGGCGACGAGCTTCGATTCCCAGTCGACCCGCCCCTCAAGCAGCGGCGTCCGGTACTCGGCCACCAGCTCGACCGCCGAGGTGTAGGCGGTCTCGGAGATGGTCGCCGTCGAGGGCGCAGGCTCGCTGAAGAAGCTGCGGTTGCTCTGCACCAGGGCCAGGCCGGCGCGCACCGTGAACGAGCGCTTCTCCTCGTTGATGAAGCGGCGCGAGATACCGGCCGACTCGCGGAACGTCAGGGGGTTGAGGCCCTGGCTGCGACCGGCGCCGTCGCTGAGGTCGCGGAACAGCGACGAGAAGCCGAGCGCGAAGTAGGGCTCCCAGCCGCCCGCGTTGCCGATGGCGCCCAGCGACTCGAACTCGATCGCGTCGGTGCTCTTGTCGGGGCGCTGCCAGTAGAGGCCGCCCTGGGCATCACGCTGCTGCTGGTGGTTCTGGCCGTAGGCCAGCTTGAGCGAGTTGCGCCAGTTGAATTTCTCGCTCACCTGCTTCTCGTGTCGCGAATTGACGCCGATCGACCAGTTGATCGAGCCCTTGTCGCCGCCGTTCCAGTTGCGGCTGTAGGAGCTCTGCAGCACGTTGACACCGACTTCCGTCTCGTGGCGCGAGGCCCCGGGCGCCAGCGGGTCGGCTGCGACTGCCGTCGCACCCCACGCCACGCCCACTGCAACCACCGCGATCCCGATTCCCTTCCTCATGCCGGTCCCCCCCCGGTTGGACGATTCATCGTCAAGGTTGCGCACCGATTACCACGTCGATGCGCCGGTTGCGCGCCATGCCGGCCTTCGTGCCGTTGGACGCGATGGGCCGGTCCGGCCCGTGTCCGGCCGTCGCGATGGCGTCGGCGCCCAGCGACAGCTTCTTCTCGAGCAGCCGCGCCACCGTGGCGGCCCGCTTCAGCGAGAGCTTCAGGTTCGCATCGCGCCCGCCGCTGTCGTCGGTGTGCCCCTCCACGGTGACCGGGGCGCCCGGGAAGCGGGCGATCGCGTCGGCGATGCGGCCGACGAGTTTGTCCTGCCCCTTGCCGAGGTCCGCGCTGCCGACGCCGAACGACAGCGCGAACACGCGCAGGACGACGGCGCCGTCGGCGGTGACGGTGAGCTCGGCCTCATCCTTGCCGAAGGCGTCGCGCACGGCGGCGATGGCCTCCTCGCGCTGCTGCTTGCGCGTGAGCACGGATTCGGCCGCCGACCGGTCGGCCTCGGCCATGCCGACCCGCAGCTCGGTGTCCCAGAGCTTCTTGCGCAGCGCGCTGATCTCGGCCTGCTGCGTCGCCACCTGGGCTTCGAGGGCCTCGGCGCGATCGCCGACCGTGCTGCCGAGACGGCGGTTCTCCACGCGCAGGGAGTCGACCTCGACCTGGCGGCGCAGCTTCATCGCTGTCAGGCGCTCGATGAGGTCGGCGGCAGCCGGCTGGCCGGCCAGCTCGGCCGACGGCTCGACGCCGAACAGCGCCCCGATCTCCGCCAGCGACTGGTCGTAGCGCCCGAGCAGCGCTTCCAGCGCGCTCTTGTGCTGGCGCATCTGGTTGAGGAACTCGGCGGCGTTGACCAGGCGAAGGGCCTGCGCCTCGATCGCCGTCCAGTCCGCGGCGCTGCCCTGCGCATCGGCCTCGCGCATCCGCGACTCGAGGTCCCACCAGGCGTTGGGCAGCAGCCCCTTGCCGCCGGCGCGGCGCGCCTGTTCCACCAGTTCCCGGGCCTTGGCGCCGGCATCGTACATCTGCGCGGACGCCGGTCCGGGCGTCAGGAGCGCCAGGGCGGCGGCCAGCGCCGTCAGGGTCAGGATCGCCTTCATGCGGCTCATCGTCGCCTCCGTGTCAACGGTTACGCGCCTGCGGCAGCCCGTCGCGCCCGCCCACGACCGCACGCGCGGCCGCCAAGACCGCGGCCACCTCCACGCCGGCCAGGCAGTTGTGCAGCGGGCAACGCTCCAGCCGGCAGGCATGCCGGGCCGGGCAGGCCACCTCCGGTTCGAGCACCCGGCTCCAGCGTGCCCGCGGCCCCCATCGCCTTGGGCTCATCGCCGGCGCCGGCGGGTAAATCCCGACCACGCCCAGGCCCAGCGCCCCGGCCAGGTGCAGCGGGCCGGTCGAGGGCCCGATGAAGACGTCGCCGGCCGACAGCACGCCAAGAAACGCAGGCAACGCATACCTGTCCAGCAGGTTCCCCACGCGCGGATCCAGACCCGCCGCCTGCATGGCGTTCACGGCGGACGCGTCGGCGCCCTGGCCGGTGATGAAAACGCGCCAGCCCGGCAGCGCGGCCAGCGCCGAGGCGACGGCCGCGAAACGCGCCGCCGGCCAGTCCAGCGCCGAGCCCCCGGAACCCGGGTGCACGAAGGCCACGACCCGCGCATCGGGAGCAGCCTCGTGCCGGAAGGCGCGCCCGGCGGCCAGCCCCGCTTCCGGCAGGTGCAGCACCGGTGGCGCGGAGGCCAGCGGGCCGATGCCGGGCAACCGTCCCAGCAGGTCCAGGTTGAGGTCGGCTTCGTGGCGGCCCCCGCGCGAGCGCCGCTGCCAGGTGCCGCGGTTCAGCAGCAGCCAGCTCGCGGGCTTGGACCAGGGCCCGAGGCGTCGCGGGATGCCGGCCTGCCGCAACAGGCGCGCCAGCGGCGCGCGGAAGTGCAGGATGACGGCGGCGTCGAAGCGCTCGGCGCGCAGCCGGCTGGCCAGGTCCGCGTCGGCGGCGGGATCGCCCTGCGGATCCCAGGTCCAGACGCCGGCGACGTGAGGGTCGTGCCGGACCAACGGCGCGCCGGCCGGCGCCACCAGGGCGTGGAACTCCCAATCGGGCCGCGCGGCGCGCCCCGCGGCGAACACGGGCAGCGACAGGACCAGGTCGCCCAGCCGGTCGGTGCGCGCCACCAGGATCTTCATGACCGCCCCAGCCGCCACAGCTTCGTGTACTTGGCCAGCACGTAGAACGACGAGGCGCGACAGAGCACGAGCCCCGGCCCGCCGTCCCGCCAGCCGCCCTGCAGCAGCCACATGCGCCAGAACGCGGCCTCCGCCCGCAGCGCCGCGCCACCCGGGCCGCAGCGCCGTCCGCGCGCATGCAGGTCCGCCGCCGCCAGTGTCGTGTAGCGGTCGAGCTTGCCGATGTACTGCTCCATCGACTCGTACGGGTAGTGGAGCAGCAGGCCGGGCAGCCGTGCCGGCGCTCCGGGATGACTCACGCTCTCGTGGACCGGCCGGTCATCGAAGCCGGCGCGCCGGCGATCGAACAGGCGCACCACACGGTCCGGATGCCAGCCGCAGTGGCGGATCCAGGCGCCGAGGAAACGGCTGAGGCGGTTGACGGCGAAGGCGGCCTCCGCCGGCTCGTCCGGCAGCGCCCGGATCGCCGCGGCCAGCTCCGGCGAGACCTCCTCGTCCGAGTCGACGCTCAGCACCCAGGGATTGCGGCACAGCTCCACGGCGCGCCGCTTGGTCGGGCCGAAGCCGGCCCAGGCGCCCTGGTGCAGCGCGGCGCCGTGGCGCGCGCAGACCGCCGCCGTGTCGTCGGTGCTGCCCTGGTCCAGCACCACGACCTCGTCGGCGAAGGCGAGCGAACCCAGGCAGCGGTCCAACTGGGCGGCCGCGTCCTTCGTGATGATGGCGACGGAGACCTTCACCGGCGCGGACCTTTCGGCGGGGTCGCCTCAGCGACCGGGCTCCAGGAGGATCTTGCCGAAACTGCCGCGGCCCTCCAGGCGCTCGTGCGCGGCGGCCGCCTCGGCAAAGGTGAAGGTGCTGTCGATGCGCGGGCTGATGCTCCCGGCGGCCAGCAGGTCCAGCAGCCCGCGCAGCCAGGGGGCCGTGCGCGCGCCCTCGTCCCACATGCGTCCCAGGTTGACACCGCCGAGCGAACGGTTGTCGTTCATCAGCCGGACGGGGTTGATGGCCAGCCACGGCACCTGCGCCAGCGTTCGCAGCGCCGACAGCGTGCCCGAGCGCCGTCCGGCGGCCGCGCCGGCAAAGCCGAACAGCACCAGGTGCCCGCAGCGCGAGAGGCAGCGGTAGCTCTCGAGGATCCAGCGACCGTGCCTCGGTTCCAGGGCCGCCTCGACGCCGCGTCCGCCGGTGGCCTCGCGCACCAGCGCGGCGTACCGGCGCAGGCCCGAATCGAACACCAGGTCCAGGCCCTGGGCGCGCAACCCGGCGTGCTTGGCCGGCGAGGCCGACCCGATGACGCGCACGCCCGCCAGGCCGCACAGCTGGACCACCGCCTGCCCGACGCCGCCCGCGGCCGAGTGCACCAGCACCGTGCCGCCGGCGGCGACCGGCGCCATCACGCGCACCATCTGCCACGCGGTGAGGTAGTTGACCGGCAGTGCGGCCGCCGCGCGCAGGTCCGCGCCTTCGGGCAGGGGCCAGGCCCAGGCGGCCGGCACGCAGACCCGCTCGCTGTAGCCGCCGAAGTTGCACATGGCGACCGCGGCCCGGCCGACCAGCGCCGCATCGACGCCCTCGCCGACCGCGTCGATGATGCCCGAGACCTCATAGCCCGCCACCGCCGGCAGGCGCGGGGCGTCGGGGTACAGTCCGCGCCGCATCATGACATCGGCGAAGTTGACGCCGGCCCAGGCGACGCGCAGGCGCACCTGGCCCCGCCCCGGGTGCGGGACCGGCACCGCGCGCACCTCCAGGACGTCGGGACTACCCCGCCGCCGCATCCAGACCTGGCGCATCGTCGCGCTGTCCATCGTCCTCCCCGGGCCTGGCGCGGGCATCGGTCAGCGGAACTCGTAGGCGCCCGGCCGGGCGCCGGGCAGACGCGTCGCGGGCGCCGAGAAGTTCCCGGCAGTGACCAGGATCGCCGGCGCATTATCGTCCACGGCGCGCAGGAAGGCCACCTGCAGCTGCAACACCGGCAGCACCAGGTCCGGGTTGCCGATCCGCAGCCCCAGGCCGGTCGAGCCCCGCAGCGGCGGGTCCGCCAGCGAGCGGCCGTCGCCCGCCAGCAGGCCCCCGTCGACGAAAAGGTAGGCCTGGCAGCGGAACCCGGACACCACCCACCGCGGGTAGAAGCGCCACTCGGCGTCCAGGACCAGGCGGCGGTCCCCGCCGGGGGACGGCAGGTCCAGGTCCCGCGGCCCAAGGCCGCCGGCCAGCGTCAGCGGCTCGCCGGCGGTGGGTCGCACGGCGCGGTGGAAGCGTGCGCCCAACAGCACGCGCGACCGCCAGGCGCCGCCGCCCAGCAGCGGCGACACGTAATGCGCGGCCAGGCGCAGCGACCCGTCCTGCAGCCGCCCTTCGCGAAGGTAGCCGCCCAGGTCCAGGCCCAGGTTCAGAACGTCGCCGCGACCGCGCACGACCTGCCGCCAACCCTGCAGGAACAGGCCGGTGCGGTCGCGGTGCTCGCCGTCGACGTACGCGGCGGACAGCTTGAGGCCCTGCCCCCCGCTGAGGTTCTCGGTCTGGCCCAGGCCGTGCAGGAAGCTGGTACGGTAGTCGAGCGCGCGCGCCCAGGTCAGCCCGGCCAGCAGTTGCCGACTGTCGTGATAGGCCAGGTTGCTGTCCGGCGCGACGGCGGGCCGCTCATCGTGGCGGACCTGCGCCAGGCCGAGCGCCGGCACCAGCACCGCGCGCGAACCGGCACCCGGCCCCGCGCGCAGCCGGATGACGCGCCCGATCCAGCCGTCGATCGTGCCGCTGCGCAGCGGCTGCACCAGCGATTCGCGGTCGCGCCGGTCATGCCAGGCCAGCCCGCCCACCCAGCGGATGTCCGGGTGGGCCTCGACGCGCGTCAGCGTGGCGCGCCGGTCGAGGCCGCGCCACGAATCCTCGTAGCCCAGCTCGACGTCGATGAACGAGCCGCCCATGTTGCGCTTGCGCAGGTCGCCGCCCCAGCCGGCGCGTGGCGACGCCTCCGTACGGTAGCGCAGGTCCGCGCCCAGGCGGACGTCCAGGCCCCCGACGTTCGCGTGGAACAGTCCCGCCTCCAGGCGATCGAACCCGCGCGCCGCCAGGCGCGCGCCCACGGGCAGGCGGTCGCGGATCTCGACCACCACCGCAACCTCGTCCTCCTGGCCGGTCAGCGGCACGACGTGCAGGCGCACGTCCGCGACGTACTCGATCTCCCGCAGCAACCGCTCGGAATCGGCAAGCTTGAGCGGGTCCAGCGGCTCGCCCTGGTGGAACAGCAGGTACTGCCGGAGCACACCCTCGCGCGTGTAGGGCCGCAGGGTGCGGGCCAGCGAGGACATGAGCTCGCCGCGCGGGGCGTCGTCCGGCCGCAGGCGGTCCACCTGCTGCACGATGACCACGGCGATGGGCCGTCCGGCGTAGTCCGCGTAACGCTCCGCCAGGGCCACGACCTGCCCGCCGAGTTCCGCGCCGGTCGGCATCTCGTTGCTGAAGTAGCGGTGGAGGGTGCGCGAGAACCACGTCCCGTCGCCCGGCGCCGGTGCCGCCACCGGCGCGGGAACGGGCGCCGCCGCGCGGGCGGGCGCGATCGCCGCGCCGCCGCCAAGGGCCAGCGCCAGCAGGACGGCCGCGTTCAGGCGGCCGCCCGGGCGGCGGCGCTCAGGCGCCGCAGCAGCGCTTGTACTTGCGGCCACTGCCGCAGGGGCAGGCATCGTTGCGACCGACCTTCGGTTCCTCGCGCACGATCGGCTTGCGGACCGCGGGGCGGCCGGCGCAGAAGTGCCAGCGCCCGTCCACCCGCTCGAACTCGGCGACCTCGCGGTACTGCTTGTCCTCGCCATCGTAGGTGTACGAGGCGATGAACTCGACGGTGCCCTTGTCGTCGTCCGGGCCGCCCTGCTCGGTGGCCAGGATCGACAGCCCGTGCCAGGTGCTGTTCTCGGCCCAGTCGCGGGCGCCCGCCGGGTCGCTGTCCTGGCGCGCGTCCGGGTGCAGCGACTCCTGGAGGAAGTCGATCTCCACCTTGGTGTAGGCGGTGTAGCGGGCGCGCATGAGCTGCTCGGCCGTCTCCGCCGGGCGCGTTCCCTTGATGATCGGTTCGCAGCAGGCGGCGTAGTCGGCCGCCGATCCGCAGGGGCAGTTCATCGTCTTCTCCATCAGAGGAGGCCGCCGCCAGCCGGCGGCGGCCCCGTTGCGGTCCAGGCCCGGTCGCGTCACCGGGCGGTTGTCGTCAGTCCTTCACGGCGCCGCGCGCGCCCCTGTACAGGTAGTACGCCAGCAACCCGAACACCACGATCGTGACCGTCGCCGACAGGGGGAACTCCTCCGCCCAGTGGTGCAGCCCGAGGGCGTGCGCCACGCTCCACGAGTTGTCGCCCACCACGTTGCCGCCCACGTACTTGATGAGGGCCGCGATCACGCCCATGATGGCGCCGCCCGCCACGAAGCCCGAGGCCATCAGCGTGCCGCGCTCGTTCCGCTTGTTCTTCTGTTCTTCCGTGCCGTTGCGGGTCACGAACCAGGCGATGAGGCCGCCGACCAGCACCGGCGTGTTCACTTCCAGCGGCAGGTACATGCCGAGCGCGAAGGCCAGCGCCGGCAGCCCGGTCCATTGCAGGATCAGGGCCATGAAGATGCCGGCCATGTAGAGCAGCCACGGCGCCGGCGTGCCGGTCATCAGCGGCTTGATCACCGCGGCCATCGCGTTGGCCTGCGGCGCCTGGAGCTGGCCGCCGGTGAACGTGTAGGCCTCGTTCAGCAGCAGGATGACGGCCGTCACCGAGATGGCCGAGACGATGGTGCCCAGGAACTTCCACTTCTGCTGCGTGGCCGGCGTCGTGCCCAGCCAGTAGCCGATCTTCAGGTCGCTGACGAAGCCGCCGCTCATCGAGAGCGCAGTGCAGACGACGCCGCCGATCAGCAGCGCCGCCACCATGCCGTCCTCGTCCCGCAGCCCCACCGAGCGCAGGATCACCGAGCTGATGATCAGCGTCATCAGCGTCATGCCCGAGACGGGGTTGCTGCCGACGATGGCGATGGCCCGCGCCGCCACCGTGGTGAACAGGAACGAGATGAAGCCGACGATCAGCAGGCCGGTGATCGCCTGGACCAGCGAGACCTTCACGATGAACCAGAAATAGAGGAACACGGCACCGAGCACGGCCATCGTCAGCGTGGTGACCAGCTTGGCGGGCAGGTCGCGCTGCGTGCGGAGCTCGCCGCCGCCGTCGTGCTTCTGTTTGCCGGCCGAGGCGGCCAGTTTGACGGCGCCGGCGATGATCTTGCGGCTCTTCCAGACGCCGATCAGGCCGGACATGGCGATGGCACCGATGCCCACCGGCCGCACGAAGGTGCGGAAGATCTGCGTCGTGCTCAGGTCCGCCAGCGCCGGCAGCTGGAACACCGTGTCGCCCACGTAGACGCCCTTGCCGAGGATGCCCACCATGGGCACCAGCACCCACCAGCTCAGGAACGAGCCGCAGGCGATGATCAGCGAGTAGCGCAGGCCGATGATGTAGCCGAGGCCCAGCACCGCCGCCTCGGTCAGCATGTTGTACTCGAGCCGGATGTTCCGCGACAGCTTCTCGCCCAGCCCGTAGGCGGTGGTCGAGAACGTCTCGCGCCAGAGGCCGATGGTCTGGGCGCTCAGGAGCTGGAACAGCATCGCGACGCCGCCGCTCTTGACCAGGACCGAGGCCTGGTCGCCGCCGGCCTCGCCGGCCATCAGAACCTCGGTCGACGCCGTGGCCTCGGGGAACGGGAACTCGCCGTGCATGTCGTCGACGAAGTACTTGCGGAACGGGATCAGCAGCAGGATGCCCAGGAAGCCGCCAAGCAGCGAGGTCAGGCACATCTGCAGGAAGTTCGTCTGCTTGTCCAGGCCCAGGATGTACAGGCCAGGCAGCGTGAAGATCGCGCCGGCGACGACCACGCCCGAGGCGGAGCCGATCGACTGGATCATCACGTGCTGCTGCAGCGCGTTCTTCTTGCCCAGACCGGCCGAGACGCCGATCGCCAGGATCGTGATGGGGATGGCCGCCTCGAACACCTGGCCGATCTTCAGGCCCAGGTATGCCGCCGCCGCCGAGAAGACGACCGCGAAGACCAGGCCCATGGTCAGGGAGTAGCCCGTGACCTCCGGCACGATCGTGCTCGCCGGGACCACGGGAGTGTACTTCTCGCCGGGCTTCAGGGCCCGGTAGGCGTTTTCGGGCAGGCTCTTGCTGCCGCTGCTGACGTCCATGGGTACCTCCGCGCTGGGTGACGGGCGGTCGCGGCGGGGACCGGCCGCCCGGCGCGCCGCAGGGTGGCGGCGCCGCCGGGGACCGTAACATGGTGGGGCCGAAAGGACAAGGAACCGTTGCCCCGCGGTCGGGTTCCGGACTTGCCGGCTCCGGGTTGCATCCGGATGATCGGGCGGTCGCGTTCCGCCGGCCCGGCCCCGGCTCGCCGTTCCCCGCTCGCCCTGCCGCCCGCTTGCCCTGCCGCCGCTGATGGCGCACTATGGCCCGGCCCCGGCGTCCTGAAGCTCCCCCACCTCCCGCGGAGGCCCTCGCATGCTAGCGCGCAAGCCCGGCTCGTCGTTCCCCGGCCTGGTCGACCGGTTCGTCACCTACGCCAAGGTCCACACGACCAGCAGCGACTCGTCCGACACCTACCCGTCCACCGCCCGCCAGTTCGACCTGGCGCGCATCCTGGTCGCCGAGCTGCAGGCCCTCGGCCTGGAGGACGCCGCGGTCGACGAGCACTGCTACGTCACCGCCACGCTGCCGGCCTCACCGGGCTGCGGGAAGGTGCCGGTCATCGCCTTCATCGCCCACATGGACACCTACCCGGAGGTCTCGGGCGAGAACGTGGTGCCCACCTTCCACCCGAACTACGACGGCAAGGACATCGCGCTGCCGAAGAACGGGAAGAGGATCATCGCCGCCGAGAATCCGTACCTGCAGGAGTGCATCGGCCAGACGATCATCACCTCCGACGGCACGACGCTGCTGGGCGCCGACGACAAGGCCGGCATCGCCGAGATCATGGATGCGTTGACGCGCATCGTGGAGAACCCCGGCTTCCGGCACGGCCCGGTCAAGGTGGCCTTCACGCCCGACGAGGAGGTCGGCGGCGGCGTCAAGCACTTCGACGTGGCGAAGTTCGCCGCGCAGGTGGCCTACACGATGGACGGCGGACGGCGCGGCGAGGTCGAGAACGAGACGTTCTGCGCCGACAGCGCCATCGTCACCTTCGTCGGCCGCGACATCCACCCCGGCTATGCCAAGGACAAGATGATCCCCTCGGTGAAGGTGGCCGGCACGTTCCTGTCGCTGCTTCCGCGCGAGGGCGCGCCCGAGACCACCAGCGGGCGCGAGGGCTACATCCACCCGATCTCGATCAAGGGCAACACCAGCGAGACCGAGGTCACCCTGCTGATCCGCGACTTCGAGCTCGACCAGCTGAAGCCGAAGGCCGACCGCATCCGCGCCTTCGCCGAGCAGGCCTGCGCGCAGTGGCCCGGCAGCAGCTGCCGCGTCGAGATCAAGGAATACTACCGGAACATGAAGTACGACATCGAGAAGGAGCCGCGCGCGATGGCGTACGCGCTGGAGGCCGTCAAGCGCGCGGGGATGGAGCCCGTGCTGGGCCTGATCCGCGGCGGCACCGACGGCGCCCAGCTCTCGGCGAAGGGCCTGCCCACGCCGAACATCTTCACCGGCGAGCAGGACTTCCACGGCTACGGCGAGTGGGTCTGCGTGAAGGACATGGAGCTGGCTTCCGAGACGATCGTGCACCTCATCGCGGTCTGGGCCGAGAAGGAAGCCTGATCCTCCTGGCGGTGTCTGTCGTCAGGCAATAACACAGAGGTGGGGGGGGGGTGCGGGCGCCCGTTGGGCGGCGGGATTTACCCCCCCCCCGGGGGGTTAT
>JAYRFB010000176.1:0-34477 GCA_041908585.1 Candidatus Krumholzibacteriia bacterium | reverse complement strand
CGGCCGCCGGCTCCTGCCGTGGCCGGCGCTGACTGGCGGGGCGCGGGAGGGCGGGCCCCGCGGGGAGGCTGCGCGTGGACGACGTCCGCATCTACACCGGCACCCTGGTGGCCGACCTGGTGCTGCCGGGCGCGCGATCGCTGAAGGACCTGCGCGGGCCCCTGCGCGCGCTGGCACAGCGCCTGCGCAACCACGGCTATGCGGTGGCACGCGTCGGCCCGGCAGATCGGATCCGGCGCGCCCACGTGGCGGTGGCGACGGTCACGGGCGAGGCCGAGCAGGCCGAGGCGCGGCTGGACGAAGCCGAGCGGCTGGTCTACGATTCCCCGTTCGAGGTCGCCGACTTGCGCCGGGGCGTGGCGGTGGAGACATTCCCGTCCGGGTGAGGCGCGGCGCCGCCCCCGGCGACCGTCGGTACGTCTGCCGGCGCGCGGGGAAGTCGCGATCGCATCGGCGACAGAGGAGAACGTGGACCCCATGATCGCCGACGCGGCCGACAGGCGCCCGCCCGGGGTGGCGCTGGTCGACCTGAGCCACCCGATCGTCACCGGCATGCCGCAGTGGCCGGGCGACGCGCAGCCGCTGCGCGTCGTGCGCCTGTGCGACCACGGCGATGGTCCCTGCCGCTCGAGCCGGCTCGAGCTGGGCTGCCACGTCGGCACGCACGTGGATGCGCCGGGACACTTCCTGGCCGGGGCCCCGGGAGTCGCGGAGATGTCGCCGGATCGATTCTGCGGACCGGCGGTGGTGATCCGTCCCGCGTGCGGTTCCACCGGTACGGTCGCGCCGGGTCCGCTGGGTCCGGCCGTGCTGGACGGGGTGGACCTCGGGGGGGCCGACTTCGTCCTCTTCGACACCGGCTGGTCGCGACATTGGGGGCAGCCGGCTTATTACGCATCGTGGCCCTGGCTCTCGGAACCCCTGGCCGCGAGGCTGGCGGAGGCGGGCCTCAAGGGCGTGGGACTGGACACGCCGAGTCTCGACGACCGGGACGGGCGCGCGGCGCACGACCTCTTCGCGGCGGCCGGCATGGTGAACCTAGAGAACCTGGCCAACCTCGGGAGCCTGCCGTCGGCCGGCTTCCTCGTGCTGGCGCTGCCGCTGCCCCTGGTCGGGGCGGAGGCCTCGCCGGTGCGCGCGGTGGCCCTGCTCGAGCGAACGCGCCGGCCCATTGGCGGCGGAAGCGGAGCCTTCGGCGATGTCCAAGTCCCCTGACCGGCGGCCCGGCGGCGCGCCGGCTCCCAAACCCTGGCAGCCGGGTCGGCCGATGGGCCTGTCCCGCGCGCTGATGAAGGCCGGCTACGGCACGCGGCGCTGGGCCGATGCCGCGGTGCTCGCCGGGCGCGTGCGCGTGGGCACGGACGTCGTGAAGGATCCGCTGCGCATGATCGCCGCGGACGCGGCCGTGTTCCTGGACGACAAGCCGCTGGTCAAGGTCGAGCCCGCCTACTACGCCTTCCACAAGCCCCTGCGCGTCGTGGTGCGGCAGGAAGACGGTCCCGGTCGTCGCCTGGTCGAGGATTTCCTGCCCGACGAGGTGGTCGGGCTGCGCACGGCCGGCCGGCTCGACGCCCGCACCTCGGGACTGCTGCTGATCTCCAACGACGGCGCCTGGATCACGCGCGTCACCAGCTCCGCGGATTGCGAGCACGAGTACAAGGTCCAGGTCGAGGGCGAGGTCAGCGAGCTGCAGCTGACGGTGATCGATGCGGGCATCGTATTGCCCGGCCTCGGCACGTTCCGCCCGGTGGCGGTGAAGGTGCTGGCCTGCGAGCGCGGCCGCACGATGCTGGGCCTGACGCTGCGCGGGGGGCAGGCGCGCCAGATGCGGCGGATGCTGGCGACGCTGCGGCACAAGGTGCTGATGGTGCAGCGGGTGCGGCTGGGTGGCGTCAGCCTCGGCGACCTGGCGCCCGGCGGGCTGCGCCCGCTGTCGGCGCAGGAGATCGCGGCCTTTGCGCCGCAGCCCGGTCGCGTCCCGGCCGCGGCGTCGGCAACAGGCGCCGCGGGGGCGCGGCGCAAGGGCGTGCGACAACGCTGAGTCGTCCCTCCAGCACGGGCAGGCGCCAGGCGTGCGGCTGGCCGCAGGGATGATGCGGCAGGTCTCGGTTTCGAAATTCCTTGACTAGCGCCTGCTTAGCCAATCATGACGGCGACGCCCCTGATTCAGTCGGGCGCCGACCCGAAAAACGATTACGTAACTCGTTTTCAAGATATCGATTACCGCTTGATCTCCTCTTGCCTCCGTAGATCATTGACCCGTTGAGCCGAGCCGACTTACCCGGACCGAGGGTGTGTGCCCATGCGTCTTTCGCACGGATCGCGACTTCCGGATCGCCCCCGGCGCGCCGAACTGGCCTGGGCGGCATGTGCCGCCGCTGTGATGTGCCTTGTCCTGGCGGTGGTCCCGGCGGCCGCCCAGGACGCGGACACCTGCCAGATGTGCCACGACGACCGCGGCCTGACCAAGAACGAGCGCGGCCATGTCAAGTCGCTGTTCGTCGACCTTGGCGCCTACGAGCGGTCGGTGCACGGGCGCGAGGGCGTCGGCTGCGTGGACTGCCACCAGTCGCTGGCCGGTGTCGAGGACTGGCCCCATGTCGAGGAGCTGCCGGACGTCGACTGCGGCACCTGCCACGACGACATCGCGGCGCAGTATGCGGGAAGCCTGCACGGCGTGGGTGTCCAGCAGGGTGTACCCATCGCCCCGCGCTGCTGGACCTGCCACGGCTCCCACGACATCATGCCGCCGAGCGACCCGACCTCGAAGGTCAACCGCTTCAACATCCCGGTGATGTGCGGCCGCTGCCACAAGGAGGGCGACACGATCCGCGAGTACGCGGAGGTGTCGCAGGACAGCATCCTGGCGCACTACTCGTTCTCGATCCATGGCGAGGGCCTGTACAAGCGCGGCCTGACGAAGTCGGCCGTGTGCTCGGACTGCCACACCGCGCATAACGTCCGCAACCACAAGGACCCCAAGAGCAGCATCCATCGCGACAACATCGCCGGCATGTGCCAGGCCTGCCACGGCATGATCGAGAAGGTGCACGCGAAGGTCATCGAGGGCCAGCTCTGGGAAAAGGAGCCGAGCAAGGTTCCCGCCTGCATCGAGTGCCACGAGCCGCACGAGATCCGTCGCGTCTACTACGACGAGGGCGTGGCCGACTCCGAGTGCCTGCGCTGCCACTCGCAGAAGGACCTGGTGGGCACGACGCCGGCCAACGCCGGCCGCCCGATGTACGTCGACCACGGCGTCATGGGCACCTCGGCGCACGCCAAGGTCGCCTGCATCCAGTGCCACACGGGCGCGACGCCTACCCACGCGCGGCCCTGCGACACGGTGCCCGACCGCGTGGACTGCTCCATCTGCCACGCCGAGGTGGTCGAGACCTACAAGGCGAGCATCCACGGCAAGCTGGGCAGCCAGGGGGACAAGGACATCCCCGACTGCCTGGTCTGCCACGGCCGGCACGACATCCTCAAGAAGACGAACCCGGCATCGCCGACCTACGTGCGCAACATCCCCGACCTCTGCGGGAAGTGCCACGACGAGGGCGGCGTCGCCGACAAGCGCTACCAGGGCACCGAGAAGAGCATGGTGGCGAACTACAAGGAGAGCACGCACGGGCGGGCCCTGAACAAGAGCGGCCTGGTCGTGACGGCCACCTGCGTCGACTGCCACACCACGCATGCGATCATGCCCAGCGCGGACCCCGCCTCGACGGTGCACCGGTCGAAGGTCGACGTGACCTGCGGCAAGTGCCACGAGGGCGTCGACCGCGAGTTCCGCCAGAGCATCCACTTCACGGGCGAGGCGAAGGACGGGCACCGGTTGCCGATGTGCAACGACTGCCATACCTCGCACCAGATCGCCCGCACCGACGCCGAGGGCTTCCGCCTGCGCATCGTGGCGCAGTGCGGCACCTGCCACGAGCATGTCACCGAGAGCTACTTCGAGACCTACCACGGCAAGGTCTTTGCGCTGGGCTACACGGAGACGGCCAGCTGCTCGGATTGCCACGGGCAGCACAACATCCAGAAGCCGGACAACCCCGCGTCGACGCTCTCGCGCGACAACATCGTCGGCACCTGCGCCAAGTGCCACGAGGGCGCGCACCGGCAGTTCGCCGGCTACCTGACGCACGCCACGCACCACGACAAGACCAAGTACCCGGTGATCCACTACACGTGGCTGTTCATGACCGCGCTGCTGCTGGGCACCTTCAGCGTGTTCGGCATCCACACGCTGCTGTGGCTGCCGCGCAGCTTCCAGGCCCTGCGTCACAGCCGCCAGCTGCGGAAGCAGGCGGCCGGCCAGAAGCAGTTCCGCCGCTTCAACCGCCTGAACCGGACGCTCCACATCATGGTCATCGTCAGCTTCCTGACGCTGGCTGTGACGGGCATGACGCTGAAGTTCTCCTACCTGCCCTGGGCGCAGTGGCTGGCCAAGGTGCTGGGCGGCTTCCAGTCGGCCGGCACGCTGCACCGCATGGGCGCGATCCTGACCTTCTTCTACTTCACGCGCCACATCTACGACCTCCACTGCCGGCGCAGGCAGTCTGGCAAGAGCTGGCGCGAGTTCGTCTTCGGTCCAGAGGGCATGTTCCCGAACAAGCGCGACGGCCAGGAGTTCGTCGGCACGCTGAAGTGGTTCCTGGGCCGCGGCGGGCGTCCCGAGTACGGCCGCTGGACGTACTGGGAGAAGTTCGACTACTTCGCCGTGTTCTGGGGCGTGGCCATGATCGGCTTCAGCGGCCTGGTCCTTTGGTTCCCCGAGGTGTTCACGCGGGTGCTGCCGGGCTGGTTCATCAACGTGGCGCAGATCATCCACTCGGACGAGGCGCTGCTGGCGACGGGCTTCATCTTCACGATCCACTTCTTCAACACGCACTTCCGGCCCGACCGGTTCCCGATGGACCCCGTGATCTTCACCGGCCGCATGACGCTGGAGGAGTTCAAGGAGGATCGTCCCCGCGAGTACGAGCAGCTCGTGCGCGAGGGCCGGCTCGAGGAGCACATGGTCGAGCCGCTGCCCGAGGGCTTCGTCAAGGCGCTCAAGACGTTCGGCTTCGTGGCGCTGACGATCGGGCTGGGGCTGGTCGTGCTGATCATCTGGGCGGTGGTGTTCGGGTACCGGTAGGCACAGCGGCCCCACAGCGATGGGCCGGCGGGTAGTCGCCGCGCAACGGCGCGGGACGGCCCGCCGGCCCTTCAATGTCCGGCCGGTGGGAGGCGGAGCCTCGTCCTAGAGGAACGCGGAGTTATCGTATTCCCAGCGCGCAACCCGCGCGGGGTCGCCGAGCACGAGGCTTCGCGGCGCAACGTCGCCGGTGACGACTGCACCAGCCCCGACCGTCGCGCCCTCTCCGACCCGGTAGGGGCCGACGATCGCGGCGTGTGCGCCGATCCAGACCCGTTCGCCGACCTCGGGGCCGGCCCCGTCGGGCCCAGGCAGGATCCGCACTTCCTGCTGGATCGCACAGTGTCCGCCGAGCCGGCAGCCGGCGACGCGGATGCCCCCGAAGTGGCCGATATAGAGCCCGGGTCCGAGGTCGGCGTCCTGCCCGAGATGGATGTCGTAGGCGGCGCGGACCCACGCCTGCAGGAGCCAGAACGAGGGCAGAAGGAGCAGCGCGGGCCATGCGAGGGGTCGCCGGCGACAGGCGCGGAGCCAGCGCCCGAGGCGATACACGGCGATGGCCTGCACGCCGGGCAGCGCCCACACGGTGCGGATGGCGGCACCGACGCCCAGCGGGCCGGGCAGGAAGTGGTGGCGCCGCAGGTCCTGCCTCAGGTGGCTGAAACCCCTGCTCACGAGCTACCGGCCAGCAGGTCGGCCGCCGGCGTATCCGGCGCCAGGGCCAGGCGTCGGCGAAGGCCCTCGCGGTCGCCCGAGATCCCCGTGACGCGGCCGGGGTTCCCCGTCACGACGGCCCCAGGAGGCACGCTCCGGGCGAGGATCGTCCCAGGCAGGATCGTCGCGCCGTCGCCCACCGAGATGTCCCCATAGACCACGCACCTGTCGCCGAGCCAGACGTCGCGCCCGATGGTCGGCTTGAGGGACCGGCGCACGTCCATGCCGATGGTGACGCGGGAGCCGATGACCGTGCCCGAGCCGATGAGGCGCGCCCCCGCGATCACGTGGCCGCGATCGGAGACGACGACGCCCGGCTCGACGGGCGTATCGGGCGTGATCTCGCTCTTGGTGGCCATGAGCATGGCACGCCGCGCCGTCACCACCAGCAGCTTGGCGCCGAGGAAGGCGGGCAGGCGCCAGGCCGCGCGCGGGCGCGGACGCTCGTAACGATGTGCCAGGCGGTGCACGGCCAGGAGCCGCAGGCCGGGCGAGCCGAGCCAGGCCAGCGCCGCGGGGCCGCCGGGCACGCGCGCGACGGCGCCGCCGAGCGACCTCGCCAGCGCGACATCGTCCCGCGAGGCAGCCAGCACTAGCGTGCCCCGCCCGCCGGCTCGAGCCCGGCCAGGAAGGCGACCAGCGCCGCCGCCGCGAGGCGTGAGCCCTTGTCGTTGAGGTGGCCGCCATCGCTCGTCAGGGCAGGGTCGAGGCATTCGATCACGCGCCCGTCGTGGCTGTGCGCGCGCCCGGCGGACTCGAGGGCCGCCAGGTCGAAGAGGGGGCGCCCCGGGCCGCTGCGCGCGCGCAGGGCATCGTTGAAGACCTGGCGCTGCGCGTTCTCGGCCAGTCCGGCCGGCGCCCTGCCGAGCATCTTCTTGACCAGGGCCTTGGGACCCTCCTGCACGGTCGTCAGGGGAACGGTGACCGCGACGAAGGCGGTCGACGGATGCCGCGAAGCGAGCGCGCCGAGCGTGTCGAGGTAGGCCCGGGCGACGGCGGCGGGATCGGCGCCGTAGGAGAAGTCGATGTAACAGAGCTTCAGCATGGCAACGTCGAGCGAGTCGGCGGCATCGACGGCCGCGGCGAAGTCGCGCACCTTCTCGAGCGGCTCACCGTTGCGCCCGACTGCGAAATGGGTCAGGCCCGGGCCGGCGGCAGGCGAGCGCGACTCGGCGACCGTGACGATCGAGCCGGCATCCAGCGCCCGCAGGCCGTCCAGGATGTTCCTGCCAACGGACTGGTGCGCCAGGAGCACGCGACGGGCCGCGACCGATTGCCATTGGGCCGCCGAGACTTCCGGAGTGTTGGGCATCGCGTCCCCTTGGGATCCCGACCTGCAGGCGGTTGCCAGGATGGCCGCCAGGCAGGCGGCCAACGCCAGGTTCCGGGATATGGCTGGAGTCATGTTTGTCCCGTTCCGGGACCCGGGTGGCGCCTGGCCGCCCGGGCCTCCCCGCCGGCGGCAACGCCGGGTGGCCGTGATTGACGGTCGATCTGCAGCAATGGTAACAGTTTCGCGATCGCCGGGGCAACCCGCATCCCTCCGGCACGGGAACCTGCGTGCTCCGGGGGATGCTCCTCAAGCCAGACTGACCGCGGCCGATGAAAGTCGTGCAACGGGAACGGGTTCGCGGTCCGGCGCGAGACGGGAGGCGCAGCCGCGGGCGTCTGCGCATGGTCAGGTTCGGGTCGTCGCGATACCCGGGGAGGTGGTCGACATGTGTGGCATCTGTGGAGTCGTCGCGCTGGACGGCCGCCTCGACCTGCCTGCCCGCGCCGCCGAGTCGATGATCGGACTGCTTCGCCACCGCGGGCCCGACGGCTTCGGGGCCTGGCGCGACGGCCGGGTCTTCCTGGGGCACGCCCGCCTGGCGATCATCGACCCGGAGTCCGGCGCCCAGCCGATGTCCGATGCAGGCGCGCGCTGCCATGTCACCTACAACGGCGAGGTCTTCAACTACCTCGAGTTGCGCCATGAGCTCGAGCAGCTGGGCCATGCCTTCCGGACGCGCAGCGACACCGAGGTGATCCTCAGGGCCTGGCTCGAGTGGGGGCCCGGCTGCGTCGACCGCTTCAACGGCCAGTTCGCGCTGGCGATCTGGGACGCCGGCCGCGGCGAGTTGTTCCTGGCGCGCGACCGCTTCGGGATCTGCCCGCTGTTCGTCGCCGTGCACGACGGACGGCTGCTGTTCGCCTCCGAGGTGAAGGCCTTTGCCGGCTTCCCGGGCTTCGCACTCGAGGCCGACCCGGCCGGCCTGGCCGAGGTCCTGACGTACTGGGCGCCGATCGCGCCGGCGACCTGCTTCCGCGGGGTGGCTCAGCTGCCGCCCGGGCACCGGGCAACGGTTCGCCCAGGGCCGTGCGGCGTTGCGGCGCACGGCGAACTGCCGGCCTGCCTGGAGGCGCAGCGTTATTGGGCGCCGTCGTTCCTGCCCGCCGACGAGGACCGGCGCTTCGTCCCCGCCCGCGAGCGCGAGGACCTGGCCGCCGAACTGCGGGAGCGACTCGAACGGGCCGTGTCGCTGCGTCTGCGCGCGGACGTACCGGTGGCATCATACCTCTCCGGGGGGCTGGACTCCTCGCTCCTCGCCGCGCTGGCGAGGCGCGACACGGGCGATCGCCTGCGCACCTACGGCCTCGGCTTCGAGCAGCAGGGGTTCGACGAGCGCCAGTGGCAGGACCTGATGGCGGGCCACCTCGGCGTCGACCACCACGGCATCGTCGCGGACGCCGGGCTGGTCGTCGAGCGGCTGGTCGAGGCGACCTGGCATGCCGAGGCGCCGCTGCCGCGGACCGCTCCGGTGCCGCTGATGGCGCTCAGCGGCGCCGTGCACGCGCGCGACTGCCGCGTCGTGCTGACCGGTGAGGGGGCCGACGAGGTGTTCGTCGGCTACGACATCCATCGCGAGGCGAAGCTGCGCGCCTTCTGGAGCCGAGTGCCGGGCTCGAGCCTGCGGCCTGCCCTGCTCGGGCGACTGCACACGTTCCAGGAGGCGCCGCCGCCGGCGATGCTGCGCGCCTTCTACGGACACGAGCTCACCCGCCTCGATGACCCCCTGTGGTCGCACCGCCCGCGCTGGCGCAACGGCGCTGCCGGCTTCCTGGCCGCGGGGGTGCGCGAGGGCGTTGACGGCGCCGCCGCCGAGCGCCGCCTCGTCGACTCGCTGCCGTCCGGCTTCGCGGGCTGGGGAGCGGTGGCGCGCTGCCAGTACCTGGAGATGGCGACCTTCCTCTCCGGCTACCTGCTCGCGGCACAGGGCGACAGGATGCTGATGGCGAACTCGGTCGAGGGCCGGTTCCCCTACCTGGACCATGATCTGGCAGACTTCGCCGGCCGCATCCCGGTCTCGGTGAAGCTGCCCAACCTGACCGAAAAGGCGCTGCTGCGCGCCGCGGCGGCCGGGCTGGTGCCGCCGGCGGTCGGCGGCCGTCGCAAGCACCCCTACCGCGCGCCGGGCACGGCGTCGCTCGCCGGTCCCGAAGGTCAGGCGCTGGTCGGGGACCTGATGGAGGCCGACGGCCCGGGGTGGGAACTGTGGGACCGGGCGCGAATCGGAGCGCTGGTGGCGAAGTGGCGGGCCGGTCGTCCCCTCGGCCATCGCGACGATTCCGCCTTTATCGCGATTCTCGGTGGCCGTATCCTGCAACGCGAATTCGGTGCCCGCCTGGCGGGGCGCGTGGCCGGCTCGCGGCTGGAGGAAGGGCAGATCGTGTGGATGATGGAGCGCCAAGGAGCGGCATGATGGAGACAAGGTCGGCGATCCGCGAGTTTATCGTCGGGAACTTCCTGTTCGGCGACGGCGGCCGCCTCGAGGGCGATCATGTCTCGCTGCTGGACAACGGGATCATGGATTCGCTCGGGGTCATGGAACTGGTCGCGTTCCTCGAGTCGAAACTGGGACTCACCGTGCCGGACATGGACCTGGTGCCGCAGAACCTCGATTCGGTGGACAAGCTGGTGTCGTACGTCGAGCGCCGGCGCACCGCAGCGTCCTGAACGCGAGCGGCCCGGCGATTCCGGGAAGGGGCTGGCATGTTTGATCGCTCGGTTCTCGAGATCGACCTGGCGCGGGAGGCGGACGACATCGCCGCGCGCCTTCGCGACATCGTCCAGCGGCGCCTGCGCTGCCGCGGCCTCGTCGTCGCAGTGAGCGGCGGCATCGACAGCTCGGTGACGTGCGCCCTGGCCGTGCGCGCTCTCGGCCCCGGGCGCGTGTTCGCGCTGCTGATGCCGGAGCGCCACTCCGACTCCGCCAGCTCGCGGCGCGGCCTGCTGCTGGCGGATGCGCTGGGCATCGCGCGTGTCGTCGAGGACATCGCGCCGGCACTCGAGGCGATCGGCTGCTACCGGCGCTACGACGACGCGGTGCGCCGCGTCGTGCCGGGCTACGGCGACGGCTGGAAGAGCAAGCTCGTGCTGCCCGGCGACCTCCTGGACTCGGACCGGGTCAACGTCTCGCGGCTGGTCGTGCAGGCGCCGGGCGGCGCCGAGGAGACCGTTCGTCTGCCGGCCGACGTCTACCTCGAGCTCGTGGCCGCGACGAACTTCAAGCAGCGGATCCGCAAGACTCTCGAGTACTTCCACGCCGACCGCCTGCGCTACGCCGTGGCCGGCACGCCCAATCGCCTCGAGTACGACCAGGGCTTCTTCGTCAAGAACGGAGATGGCTCAGCGGACGTGAAGCCCATTGCGCACTTGTACAAGACACAGGTGTACGCGCTGGCCCGGTATCTGGGGCTGCCGGGCGAGGTCTGCGATGCCCAGCCGACCACCGATACCTTCAGCCTGCCGCAGACCCAGTCGGAATTCTATTTCGCGCTGCCGTACCAAGAAATGGACCTGTTGCTCTGGGCTCGCACCCACGATGTCGCCGCGACGGAAGCGGCGGCGGTCCTGGGACTGGAGCCCGTGCAGGTCGAGCGTGTCTACCGCGACATCGAGCGCAAGCGCGCCGCTGCCGCCTACCTGCACCTTCCGCCGGTACTCCTCCGGCCGGTGACGGCCGGGTCGGCAGGACAGTGAGGCTTCCGTGACCGTCCACGGCATGCTGCTGGAGGCCGCCGCGCGCGGGCCGGAGGCCATCGCCCTCTCGCATGAGGGACGGCACGTGAGCTACGCCGAACTTGCGGACGAGGCCGCGCGCGTGGCCGGGTTCCTTCGCGCAGCCGGCGTGCGCCGGGGTGACCGCGTCGCACTGCTGCTCGACAACTCACGCGAGTACGTGGCCACCTTCTTCGGCATCCTCCAGGCCGGTGCCTGTTGCGTGGCGCTGAACCACGCCAACAAGGCGGCGACGCACCAGGTCCTGCTGAAGGACAGTGGTGCGGTCGCGTTGTGGACACGCGACCGTCTCGTGCCGGACCCGGTCGGTATCGTTGCCGGCTGCGCGGAGTTGCGCGTCGCGGTGGTCGACGGCCCCGGCCCGGCGCCGGCAGCGGCCGGCCCCACGGCGTTCGTGCGCGCGGCAGACGCCCTGACGTCGACGGGACCGGCGGGGGCCGGGGATGCCGATGAGAGCGACCTGGCCCTCATCCTCTACACCAGCGGCTCGACAGGAGCGCCGCGAGGAGTCGTGCTTGGGCACGACAACCTGGCCGCCAATACCGAGCAGATCCTGGCGTATCTGGACCTGCGCGCCGACGACAGCGTGTGCTGCGTGCTGCCCTTCCATTACAGCTTCGGGAACTCGCTGTTGCTGACGCACGTGCGCCGTGGCGGCCGCGTCGTGATCGACAACCGCTTCGCGTTTCCGCAGCAAGTCCTGGCAACTCTCGACGACGAACGGTGCACGGGGTTCTCCGGCGTTCCCAGCCACTACGCCATACTCTGCACGCGGACCGACTTCCTGTCCCGCCCGCACCAGCACCTGAGGTATGTCACTCAGGCGGGGGGCGCCATGCCCGTCGACCTGACACGGCGATTGCGCGAGTCGTTGCCTGCAAGGATCGCCATGCACGTCATGTACGGCCAGACCGAGGCTTCGGCTCGCCTGGCTACGGTGCCGCCTGAGCGCCTGTGCGAGAAGTACGGCTCGATCGGCCGCGCCATTCCCGGCGTCACGCTCACCGTGCGGCGTGAGGACGGGAGCGAGTGCGGGATCGGCGAGCAGGGCGAGATCGTCGCCAACGGTCCCAACCTGATGCGCGGATACTGGAACGCGCCAGCCGAGACGGCGACCGTGCTGTGCCCGGACGGCCTGCACACCGGCGACCTGGCCTTCCGCGACGAGGATGGGTTCATCTTCATTGTCGACCGCCTGCGCAACATGATCAAGTGCGGTGCCAACCGCGTCAGTTCCATCGAGATCGAGGAGATCCTGCTTGGGAATCCGGCTGTCGCGGAGGCCTGTGTGGTCGGCGTGCCGGACCCGATCATCGGCGAGGCGATCGAAGCCTGGGTAGTGCTCAACGAAGCGGGAATCGCCAACGAGCGCGACCTGCTGCGCCACTGTGCGTCGGCGTTGCCCGCCTACAAGGTACCTCGCCGCGTTCGCTTCACGGCAGCGCTGCCCCGAAGCGCGGCGGGCAAGGTACTCAAGGCTGCCCTGCGGGACGCGGCCGCCCTCCCTGAATAAGTCCCTGACCCACGGTGTAACCACTCCGATTGACGAGCCGGCACCCGCGGGCGTAGCCTCGCTGGGCAAGGGACGTCGACGGAAGGGGGCCGGGATGGCCTGGTGGTTCTGGATCGCGCTCGGCGCCGTGCTGCTGGCGGCCGAGGTCATCATCGCGGCGGATTTTTATCTCGTATTCTTCGGCCTGGCGGGACTCGTGGTCGGAGGACTCGTGCTGGCTGGCGTCGCCGTGCCGACTTGGGCACAGTGGCTGCTTTTCGCCGTGCTGTCGGTCGCGGGCCTGATGGTCTACCGCCGCCGCTGGAAGCGCAGCCTCTCGCGCGTGGATCGCGAGCTGCCGCCCGAACTCGAGGGCGAAACGGGCTGTGCCAGCGCTGCCATCGCCGCGGGGGCGCGGGGACGCATCAGCCTGCGCGGGTCGGAGTGGGACGCGATCAACGGGGGAACCGACGACCTGCCGGCCGGCGGCCGCTGCGTCGTCTTGAAGGTGGAAGGGCTGACGCTTCACGTAAGGAGCGAGTCATGAACTTCGGGGGAGAGAACATGCCGACGATGATCGCCGTGGGAGCCATCGTGCTGCTGGTCCTGATCGTGATCGCGCGCACGGCGATCGTGGTGCCGCAGCAGTCGGCCTACGTCGTGGAGTACCTGGGCAAGTACCGCAAGACGATCCACGCCGGCTTCCACATCCTGGTGCCGTTCGTGGAGAAGGTGGCGTACCGGCACAGCCTGAAGGAGATGGCGACCGACATCGCCGAGCAGATCTGCATCACGCGCGACAACGTGCAGGTGGGCGTGGACGGCATCCTCTACCTGAAGGTGCTGGACCCGCAGCGGGCCTCGTACGGCATTGCGGACTACGTGTTCGCCATCGCGCAGCTGGCGCAGACGACGCTGCGCAGCGAGATCGGCAAGATCGACCTGGACCGCACCTTCGAGGAGCGCGCCGCGATCAACCAGCAGGTGGTGCAGGAGCTGGACAAGGCCTCCGAGCCGTGGGGCGTGAAGGTCCTGCGCTACGAGATCAAGAACATCAACCCGCCGCGCGACGTGCTGGGCGCCATGGAAAAGCAGATGCGGGCCGAGCGCGAGAAGCGCGCGACGATCCTCACCAGCGAGGGCGAGCGCGATGCGCAGATCAACCGCGCCGAGGGCGAGAAGCAGCGCGTGATCAAGGAGTCCGAGGCGAAGCGGCAGCAGCAGATCAACGAGGCGCAGGGCGAGGCCGAGGCCATCCTGGCCGTGGCGACGGCGACGGCGGAGGGCCTGCGGCAGGTGGCCACCGCCATCAGCAGCCAGGGCGGCAACGAGGCCATGCAGCTGCGGGTGGCCGAGCAGTACGTGGCCGAGTTCGGCAAGCTGGCCAAGGCGGGCAACACGCTGGTGCTGCCGGCCAACCTTTCGGACCTCGGCAGCATGATCGCGCTGGCCACCAGCGTCATCAAGCGGTCGCCGGGGGAGGGTGGCCGGGCGTAGCGGTGGTTCCGGGCGGGCAGCGGGCGGCGGCGCTTGACAACAGGGTGCCGCCGCCCGCACACTCTATCCGGGGCAGGCAGCCAATTCGGTTCACAGGAGGGACATCCATGGTGCCTTCCCCGTGTCCGGCATCCCGCCCGTTTCGGCGGCCGCCCGGCATCTCCCTTTTCCCTGCAAGCCTGCCGCCCGTCCTGGCGCTGGCCGCATTCCTGGCCGCCGGCGGCTGCAGTGACGACCGCTCACCGACCTCGCCAGAGCCGCCACCGGGCGATCCAGGTTACGACCAACAGAACCTCTACGAGGGCTCGATCATGGGCCAGGGCATCGGTCGCTTCAGCGTCGTGGATGGCCACGGCGACCCGACCGGAGCCCAATGGGACCTGCAGTCGGCGCAGACGGTCACGGCCGGGCGCGCAGGAGTGCTGGCGGGCATTGCGGTGCCCGTCCGCAACCTGGATGGGGCCACCGAGCCCGTGATCCTGACGCTGCGCATGGTGCAGGAGGGTTGGCAGCCCGAACCGGATGACCGGATGGCGTTCGGCCAGGTCTCGCTGCCGGCGGCGAGCTTCACGGACGTCGACGTGCTGAATCCGGCGACCTGGCCGGTGTTCGACGTTTCGCCGCTTGGGCTCGTCGTGGCGCCGGGAACGCGGTTCAGTTTCTCGGTGTCGACGACCGACACGGTCGCCTTCATCCTGAACCCGGAATACGGCAGCACATATGCGGGCGGTCGTGCCTTCCGACGGAACCGTGCGGAAGGATCGGAATGGCTGGAGCAGTGGCGTTCTGATTTCGGGTTCCGCACCTGGGTCTCGACACCGGAACGGGTCTCGACACCGGAACCGTTCTCGACGACTGACGGAGCGACGACGCCCTGAGGCATCGGTGACCTCAGCGCCGGCGGTAGACCAGTTCCATCAGGCGTGCCTCGTCGAAGCCTTCCGGCGCCCCGAAATACTCCCAGCGCTGACCCTCGGCGCCGTTCCAGGTGATCACCAGGCGCAGGGAAACGGCGCGGCCGCTGGCCGGGTCGGTGTATCCGCCGCGCAGCTCGATCGGCTCGCCCGGCGCCCCGGCGGGCCCGCGCAGGACGGCCGTGCGCGTGCCGAGGTTGTCCAGCCAGACAACCGTGAACGTGCTGTCGGCGTTGTCGAAGCCCAGCAGGCCCAGCCCCTCGTAGGGGCGACCGCCGGCCTGGCCCTCGTGGCGCTCCTGCAGGAAGCGGCCGTCGAGCACCATCTCCAGGCGCGACTCGCCGGTGGACACGACGGGCTCGCCGCCGGGCTCGTTCCAGATGCGGCCGTCCACCAGCCAGCGGCCGGCGCGGCGGGCCAGGAACGCGTGCCACGGGCCGGGTGCGGCGGCGAGGTCCCAGGCGGCCAGGGCCTGCTCCCGCTCGGCGGGTGTTGGCGTGGCCAGGGAATCGGCGGCGGCGCTTTCGGCGGCCGCACTTTCGGCAGCCGCACTTTCGGCAGCCGCACTCTTGGCGGTGTCCTGCGCGGAGACCGGCGCCGACGCGACGAGCGCCAGCCCGATGGCCAGCGCCCGTGCGATACGAAGACGTCGCGGCATGCGACCGTCCTTCCGGGGTGCGGGATCAGGTGCTGTAGGCGGCGGCGATCCGGTGCTCATTGAGACCGGTCCAGAACGCCTGCACGCCGTCGAGCATGCGGCGACCGCCGTCCACGAACTTAGCCTCGTCGAAGTCGGGCGTGAAGTACAATTCCTCCAGCTCGTCCATGACGTGGCCGGCGTGCTGCTCCTCGATGCGATCGTGCCAGGTGAAGAAGGCCAGCGGGAGCTGCGGGCATTCGCGCTTCTTGAAGGCCTCGAGGCCGGCGACGAGCTGCTTCCAGAACCCGGCGGCGGCCCAGTTCTCGACGGCGAACGAGGCGCCCTCGGCGATGTTCGGGTCGTCGCTGCCGTAGATGGCGGACAGCTGGTCGCAGAAGAACAGCGTCGAAGGCGTGCCGTGGCGGCGCTTGCCCATGTCGTTGAAGCCGAGGCCGAGATGCTCGCCCATGCGCAGCAGCCACTCGAAATGGGCGGCGGCGAAGCGGAAAGTGCCGCCGTCGACGGTGCCCTCGGTCGAGACGATGGCGGGGTCGCCCTCGCGATCGGTGTCGCTGACGGCCTTCACCGCGGCTCCGGGCTTGTTGAAGATGACGCCGATCTCGTTGGCCAGGATTTCCTTCGAGGCCCGCATGCCCTCCAGCGACCCGGCGTTGATGCACTTCTGCAACTGCGCGATGAGGAACAGGTTCGAGAACACCGAGAACTGCGTGACGAAGTGGCGCACGATGTCGCGGTCGGCCTCGCCGCGCGCGAACCACTCGCAGAACCGGTTGTTCGTGATGACCGGGTGGGTCATCAGTTCGCGGTTGCAGGTGGCGACGAAGGCGCCGAAACGGTCGGCTTCGGCCGCGGTGATCTCGCCGCTGGCGACGCGGGTGCGGATCTGATCGGAGACTTTCAACGGCATGCGGGTCCTCCCGTGGCTGGCGGGCGCCGATGGTCGCGTGCCCCCCGCCGGGGCCGTCCGGGACGGCGGGCAGCCGGGGCTCCTGAAACCAGAGTGAAACAGAATACCATGAAAGGGAGGCAACCGCACGGCAGTTGCGTGCGTCCTGCCTGCCGATGGGCTCCGCCGGGCTTGCCGGGAACCGGCGTGTCGTGGTAAAGGAACCCGTGTCGCCCGCAACGTGGACCGGGAGGTGCCCCATGGCCGGCAACACCCGCAAATGGCTCGTGGGCTGCGGTCTCGGCTGCGCCGGGCTGGTCGTCCTGTCGATCGGCGGCCCCCTGGTGCTGGGCCTGTTCCTGATGCCGCCGCTGGACCGGGCGATCGACGCGCAGAAGGAACTCGCCGAGGCGCTCGGCGCGCCCGGGGACTATGTGCCGCCGGCCGGTCCGGTCGCCGCGGATCGCGTCGAGGCGTTCCTGGCCGTGCGCCGCGCCGTGCTGCCGCACTGCGCCCGGTTCGAGGAATTCGCACAGGACATGGGGCGCATGGACGAGCTGGGCTCGCAAAGCGACCGTCCGGGCGCGGGCGAGCTCATGCGGGCCATCGGCGGCGTCACCGGCAGCGTGCTGGGTCTGGTGGGGGACATCGGCAAGCTCAACGAGGCCCGCAACCGCGCCCTGCTCGAGCAGCGGATGGGGCTGGGTGAGTACACCTGGATCTACACCCTGGCCTACCACTCCTGGCTGGGGCACCCGTTCCCCGACCGCGCGGACGCCGACGACGGCGAGGGCGACGGCCGCCGCGTGGAGCGCCTGCGCGCGACGATCGTGGGGCTGATGCGCCGTCATGCCGGGTCCCTGGCCGAGGCCGGCGATTCGGTCAACGCCGCCGCCTGGCGGGAGGAGGCCGACCGCATGGAGCGGGCCGCCGCCGAGATCCCGTTCGGGCCAGGCGGGCTGCCGGAGCCGTACGCGGCCGCTTTCGCCGCGCGCGGGGACGAGCTGCGCGCCTCCTGGTGCGCGGCGATGGCGGAGTACGACCTGGGCGAGGTCCGGCGCAGCGGCCTGACCGTCCACGCCGAATAGGGCGCCGCGTCGCGGGATCCTTCCCCCCGGCACCGCGCCGGCCGCCATAGCGTCAATCGTTCGCGAGCCCGACCCGCGCGTTGAACTCCGCGATACGGCGGTCCCACTCGTCGACCACGTCGTACGTCTGCGCCCAGAAGTCCGGGTCCCACAGCCGGCGCAGCTCGTCGACGGTGCGGCCCTGCTGCTCCACCCAGGTGAAGTACTTGAAGTTGTGGAGCGTCTTGCGATCCAGGTAGCCCAGCTCGCGCACGTGGTCGGGAACGCAGCCCAGCAGCCAGCGGGCGTGGTCGACCAGCGCGTTCTCGCGCGTGTAGGGTCCGCGCGCGGCCTCCATCTCGAGCAGGCGCGAGGCGTACATCTCCGCCGAGTCGGTCAACGGCAGGAACAGCACGTCGCGGGCGTTCAGGTCGTAGTAGCGTGCGGTCTTGATGGCGGCGGCCAGGTTGCACAGCGAGGAGATGCCCAGCAGCGGCAGCTGCTGAAGCAGTGCGGCGGGCACGCCGGACCCGGCCAGGGCCTGCCGGCCGGCGGGCTCGTTGCACAGGCGCAGCAGGGCCAGGCACTGCTCGTCGTCGATCGCCGCGACGAAGTCGGTGTTGCGCACGTTGTGCACCCAGGGCACGTGCTTGTCGCCGATGCCCTCGATGCGGTGGCCGCCGAAGCCGCAGGCGTACAGGGTCGGGCACTGCAGCGCCTCGACCGCCACGACCAGCGTCTGCGGATGGCGCGTCTTGAGGAAGTCGCCGGCGCCGATGGTCCCGGCCGAGCCGGTGGCCGACACCCAGGCCGCCAGCCGCGCGCCCGGCCCGCCGATGCGCTCGAAGACCTCCTGCACGATGCTGCCGGTGACGTGGTAGTGCCAGGTCGGGTTGCCGAACTCCTCGAACTGGTTGAAGATCACGCACTCGGGCCGCGAGCGCCGGATCTCCCAGCACTTGTCGTAGATCTCCTTGACGTTCGACTCGCAGCCCGGCGTGGCGATGACCTCGCTGGCGATCCCCTTGAGCCAGGCGAAGCGCTCGGCGCTCATTTCCTCCGGCAGGATCGCCACCGACTCGCAGCCAAGGAGCTTCGAGTCCCAGGCTCCGCCGCGGCAGTAGTTGCCGGTGCTCGGCCAGACGGCCTTCTGCGTGACGGGGTCGAACCGGCCGGTGACCAGCCTTGGCACCAGGCACCCGAAGGCCGCGCCCACCTTGTGCGCTCCCGTCGGGAACCACTTGCCCACCAGGCCGATGATGCGGGCGTCGACGCCGGTCAGCTCGCGGGGGAATTCGACCCAGTTGCCGTCGTTGAAGCCGCCGGTCACCGGGTCGTTCTTCCAGGTGATGCGGAAGAGGTTGGCCGGGTCCAGGTCCCACAGGCCCACGCCCTCGAGCCGCTGGCGCTGGGAGGCCGGGATGAGGGTCGGGTCCTTCATCTGGGCGATGGTCGGAATGACGATGCCGCGTTCGCGGCAGCGCTGCGCGGCGCGCGCAAGCACCGCCTCGTCGATCTGGCCGAGCTTCGGGTCCATGCTGGCGTCTCCCTGCGGATTGCGGTTGCCGGATCGCTAGTATATGGTGCCGCCACGGGGCCGGGTCAACCGCGGGCTCCGCGGCGCGGGACCGGGCGGGTGCGCCGGGCCCACAGAGGACCAGGCTTGGGGTATCATGGATCGCATCGCCGTCATTTCGGACGTGCACAGCAACCTGCAGGCGTTGACGGCGGTGCTCGAACGGATCGAGGCGCTGGCGGTCGACGCCCTGTACTGCCTGGGGGACGTCGTCGGCTACGGTGCGCGGCCGGCCGAGTGCCTCGAGCTGGTGCGTGCGCGCGCCACCGGCGTGGTCCAGGGCAACCACGATGCGCTCATCGCCGATGCCTCCCTGCAGCTGGACTTCAACGTCTACTCGCTGGCCGCCGTGACGCACAACCGGGGACTGCTGTCGCCGGAGCAGCTCGCCTGGCTGGGGGCGCTGCCGACCAGCCTGCGCCCTCTGCCCGGGACCTGCTTCGTGCACGGGGCGCCGGGCGACCGCGACCGCTACCTGGTCTTCCTGGACGACCTGCTGGAGGTCTCGGCGGCGCTGATGGAGGACGACGGCCCGGGCACCTGCTTCTTCGGGCACACGCACCACCAGGTCCTGTTCGACGGGCAGAGCCTGCTGCGCCCGCAGCCGGGCACGGTCGCCGCCGACCCCGGCCGCCGCGTGCTGATCAACCCCGGGAGCGTGGGCCAGCCGCGCGACGGCGATCCCCGCGCGGCGTTCGCGGTCTGGGAGCGCGGGGCGGCGCAGGTGACCTTCCACCGGGTCGCCTACGACCTGGAGGGCGCGCGCCAGGACATCCTCGGGGCCGGCCTGCCCCGCCTGCTGGGCGACCGCCTGCTGCAGGGGCGCTGAGCCGCGGCGCCCGAAAATCCGGGAAATTCCGCTCCTGATCGCCTATATTCGGGCCCATGAGCCGCCCCGGCCCGGGGCCTGGCCGCCCCGGCGGCCGGCGCCGCGCCATCCTGCCACCAGACCACGCCCGCCGGCGTCCAGGAGGACCCCGAACATGGCCATCGAGACCACCCCGAGCATGGTGAAGGAAGTCTACGCGACCTCGCGCAGCCGCCTGGCGGTCGTGCGCGGACGGCTCGGCCGCCCGCTGACCCTGGCCGAGAAGGTGCTGTTCGGGCACCTGGCGGACCCGGCCGGGCAGGAGCTGGCCCGTGGCGAGGCGACGCTCGCGCTGCGCCCGGACCGCGTGGCGATGCAGGACGCGACGGCGCAGATGGCCATCCTGCAGTTCATGCAGGCCGGCAGGGACGAGACCGCCGTCCCGACCACCGTGCACTGCGACCACCTGCTGATCGCGCACAAGGGCGCCGAGCCGGACAAGCTGACGGCGATGGAGACCAACCGCGAGGTGTACGACTTCCTGAGCTCGGCGGCGGCCCGCTACCGGATGGGCTTCTGGAAGCCGGGCTCGGGCATCATCCACCAGATCGTGCTGGAGAACTACGCGTTCCCCGGCGGCCTGATCATCGGCACCGACAGCCACACGCCCAACGGCGGCGGCCTGGGCATGGTGGCCTGCGGCGTGGGCGGCGCCGACGCGGTCGACGTGATGGTCGGCATGGACTGGGAGGTCAAGCACCCGAAGCTGATCGGCGTCAAGCTGACGGGCGCGCCCTCGGGCTGGACCGCGCCCAAGGACGTCATCCTCAAGCTGCTGGGCATCCTCACGGTCAAGGGCGGCACCAACGCCATCATCGAGTACTTCGGGCCGGGCACCGCGGCGCTCAGCTGCACGGGCAAGGCCACGATCACGAACATGGGCGCCGAGCTGGGCGCGACGACCTCGATCTTCCCCTGGGACGACAGCATGGCCCGCTACCTGCGCGCGACGCGGCGCGCCGAGCTGGCCGACCTCGCGGCCGCCAATGCCGACCTGCTGCAGGCCGACCCCGAGGTGGCGGCCAACCCCCAGAAATTCTACGACAAGGTCATCGAGATCGACCTCACGACGCTGGAGCCGCACCTGGTGGGCCCGCACTCGCCGGACATCGCGCACCCGGTCGGCCGGATGGCCGCCGACGTGGCCGGCGAGGGCTACCCCGAGCGCATCACCGCCGCGCTGATCGGCAGCTGCACCAACAGCAGCTACGAGGACATCTGTCGCGCGACGGACGTGGCTCGCCAGGCCCAGGCCAAGGGCCTCAGGATGAAGGCGACGTTGTGGGTGTCGCCGGGCTCGGACCAGATCTACGAGACGATCAAGCGCGACGGCCAGCTGCAGGTGCTCGAGGCCGTGGGCGCCACCGTGCTGACCAACGCCTGCGGGCCCTGCATCGGCCAGTGGCAGCGTGACGACATCAAGCAGGGCGAGGTCAACAGCATCGTCACCAGCTTCAACCGCAACTTCAAGAAGCGCGCCGACGGCAACCCGGGGACGCACGCCTTCATCGGCAGCCCGGAGATCGTGATGGCGTATGGGCTGTCGGGCTCGCTGAAGTTCAACCCGCTGGTCGACTCGATCACGGCCGCCGACGGCAAGGCCGTGAAGCTGGACGCGCCGGCCAAGGCCGACGAGCTGCCGCCGAACGGGTTCGTCGTCTCCACCGAGGGCTACCAGGCGCCGCCGGCCGACGCCTCGGCGGTCAAGGTCCTGGTGGACCCGAAGAGCGACCGCCTGGCGCTGCTCGAGCCGTTCCAGCCGTGGGACGGCAGGGACTACACGGGGATGCCGCTGCTGATCAAGGCCCTGGGCAAGTGCACGACCGACCACATCTCGATGGCCGGCCCGTGGCTGAAGTACCGCGGCCACCTCGACAACATCAGCAACAACATGCTCATCGGCGCGGTCAACGCCTTCGGCGAGGCGGTCAACCAGGTCACCAACCAGCTGGACGGCAGCAAGGGCGAGGTGCCGCAGGTTGCGCGCGCGTACAAGGCGGCGGGGCTGAAGTGGGTCGTCGTGGGCGACGAGAACTACGGCGAGGGCAGCTCGCGCGAGCACGCGGCGATGGAGCCGCGCCACCTCGGGGGGGCGGCCGTCATCGTGCGCAGCTTCGCGCGCATCCACGAGACCAACCTCAAGAAGCAGGGCCTGCTGCCGCTTACGTTCGCGAAGCCCGCGGACTACGACAAGGTCCGCGAGGACGACCGCATCGACCTGGTGGGCCTGGATAAGCTGGCTCCCGGGCGACCCGTGACGATGGTGCTCCACCACAAGGACGGGACGAAGGAGGAGGTCGTGCTCGAGCACACCTTCACCGAGGAACAGGTCGCCTGGTTCCGTGCGGGCTCGGCGCTCAACCTCATCAAGTCCGCCGGGCGCTGATCTTCGAGCGGCAGGCCGTTCCGGCCCGCGCGGCCGCGTTCCCCCCGGGGAGCGCGGCCGTGCCGCATCCCCGGGTCCGCTTCCCGGGCGCCTGGGGCAGGACGGCCGGGCACAGTCGAGTGCCGGGTGGGCCATATTGAAAACGATTTCTGACGTCATCAAAATAACACACAGAATGAGTGGCATATTTTCACATCATCGCAAGGCATAGGGACACAAATGAGATAACTTTACGGTGCCTAATTTGGCGTCAGATCGGATATCGCTGGCCCCGCCTTCCCGACCATGGTATCATCGAGATCAACTTGGTCTGAATTGGAACCCGGCGATGGCGCAAGCCCGGGCTGCCCTGCGGCCCCGGCGGGCTTGTTGCCACCTGCCCCGGAGGAACCCGATGAGCCCGTTCAGCACGCCCCGACGGCTGGGCCTGGCGGCGCTGGCGCTGATGCTGGCGGCCTCCACCGCCCTCGCCGCCGACGCCCCGAGCTCCCACCTGAACCCGCTGGCCGTGCAGGGGCCGGTCGCGACCGAGTACCAGGTCCAGGCCGCCGCAGCCGTGGCCGGCTTCGCAGCGATGCCCGTGGACCGCGCCGCCGCGCAGGCCGAGGACACCGGTCGCCTCGAGGCCGGGCTGCCGCCGCGCTACGCGATTCCCCAGCTGGTGGACCTCTCGCCCGAGACGGCCGGCACCTGGGAGGACCTGGACGCGCGCTTCACGATGTGGCGCCTGCGCGTCACCTCGCCGGGGGCGCTGTCGCTGAACCTGGGCTTCACGGCCTACCGCCTGCCCAAGGGCGCGCGCCTGACTCTGTACCCGACCGACGCCAAGGCCCACGACGACCTTCGCGGCATCCGCGTCTTCACCGACGCCGACAACGAGGACCACGGCGAGCTGTGGACGCCCGTCGTCGTCGCCGACGACATCATGGTCGAGCTCGTGCTGCCGCGCGAATCGCGCCACGACTACGAGCTGCGGATCGGCTCGGTCAACCGCGGCTACGCGTTCTTCGGCGAGCAGATCGAGCGCCTGCGCGAGGAACTGGCCGCGGGCAAGGCCGGCGCCTGCAACATCGACGTCGTCTGTCCCGAGGGCGACGACTGGCGGCTGGAGATCAACTCCGTGGGCGTGATCTCCACCGGCGGCTCGACGTTCTGCACCGGCTCGATGCTGAACAACACGGCCGGGGACGGCACGCCGTACTTCCTGACCGCCAACCACTGCGGCATCACCTCCGGCAACGCGGCCTCGCTGGTCGTGTACTGGAACTTCCAGAGCCCGACCTGCGGCGCCCAGAGCGGCGGCAGCCTGGCCGACTTCCAGACCGGTTCGGTGTTCCTGGCCGCCAGCAGCACCTCGGACTTCACGCTGGTGCGCATGGACGACCCCGTGAACCCCGACCACGAGGTCTCCTTCGCGGGCTGGAACAAGTCGACGCAGGACTTCCCCGGCGTGGTGGCGATCCACCACCCGAACACCGACGAGAAGAGCATCAGCTTCGAGAACGACGCCACGACGACGACCGCCTACCTGAGCAACACGGTCGCCGCCGGCGGCAGCCACATCCGCGTCATCGACTGGGACCTGGGCACCACCGAGCCGGGCTCGTCGGGATCGCCGCTGTTCGACCTGAACCACCGCGTGGTGGGCCAGCTGCACGGCGGCTACGCGGCCTGCGGCAACAACTCGTCCGACTGGTATGGCCGCCTGTCGACCTCGTGGTCGGCCATCGCCGGCTACCTGGACCCGACCGCCAGCGGCGCCGTGACCCTGGACACCTACGCGCCCTGGGCCAACGGCCTGTCCGTGGGCGGCGCGGCCTTCGCCGCCGAGGGCAATCCGGGCGGTCCGTTCACGCCGACCGGCACGTCCTACACGCTCAAGAACAACAGCGCCTACTCCATCAACTACACCGCCCTGGCGGATGTGGCCTGGGTGACCGTTGGCAACGGCAGCGGCACCATCGCGGCGGGCGGGCAGGCCACCGTCACGGTCGACCTCAATGCGGCGGCCAACTCCCTCGGCAACGGGATCCATACCGGCACCCTGGCGATCACCAACACGACCGACGGCCAGGGCGACACCGTCCGCGCGCTGAGCGTCAAGGTCGGCGTGCCCGTGCTCACCCTGTCCTACCCGCTGGACAGCAACCCGGGCTGGACCCTCGGCAGCGGCTGGGCCTTCGGCGTGCCGACCGGCGGCGGCGGCGCCTACGGCGAGAACGACCCGACCAGCGGCCACACGGGCAGCAACGTGCTGGGCTACAACCTGGCCGGCGACTACCCGAACAACATGTCCGAGTCGCACCTGACCACGACGGCGATCGACTGCTCGGCGATGCAGGGCACGGTGCTGAAGTTCTGGCGCTGGCTGAACGTCGAGCAGCCCGCCTACGACCACGCCTACGTGCGCGTGAGCACCAACGGCGGCGCCAGCTGGACCACCGTCTGGACCAACGCGTCGGAGATCACCGACGCGGCCTGGACGCAGGTCACCTACGACATCAGCGCGCTGGTCGATGGCCAGCCGAACGTGCTGATCCGCTGGACCATGGGCACCACCGACAGCAGCTGGACCTTCTCCGGCTGGAACATCGACGACGTCGAGCTGTGGGCCCTGCCCTCGTACGTGGCCGGCATCGGCGACGTGCCGGGCCGCGGCCTGTCCCTGGGCAACCACCCGAACCCGTTCAACCCGCTGACGAAGGTCGAGTTCGCGCTGGCTGCGGCCGGCCCGGTGGGCCTGGACGTCTACGACATGCAGGGACGCCTGGTGCGCCGCCTGGTCGCGGGCGAGCTGGCGGCAGGCGCGCACAGCGTCGTCTGGGACGGCCTGGATGCGAGCGGTCGTCGCGTCGGCAGCGGCGTCTACCTGGCGCGGCTGCAGGCGAACGGCGAGGTGGCCGAGCACAAGATGGTGATGCTGAAGTAGGTCGCGGCGCACCCGCGGCAGCTTCCCGGCGGACCGGTCGCGCGCGGCCGGTCCGCCTGTTCCTGCCGGGGCCTCAGCGGGTCTCGAGGAAGTCGCCGCCGATGCCCACCGGCAGGTGGCGCAGCGTGCCGATGGTGATCCCGGCCAGCAGGCGCTCGTTGGCGTTCACGCCCAGGAAGAAGCCCGGCTTCAGGCCGGCGATGTCGACCAGGCCGGGGTAGAGGTTCAGCCGGTAGCGGTAATCCTTCGAGCGCGCGAACAGCAGCGAGGCCAGCAGCGAGTTGTCGCGGTCGTAGAAGATGCCGCCGGACACGGCCAGGTCCACCGTCTTGGCCAGGTTGTCGATCTCCAGCAGGTTGCGCGCGCGCAGGCCCACGCCGGCGCTCAGGCAGCGGCCCTGCGCGTCCGTGTAGGAGAGCCCCAGCTCGGCGTGCGAGCCCCAGTGGTAGAACAGGCTGTGGCGCCGGTCGTCGGTCAGGTGGTACTTGACCACGTAGTTCTGGCCGTTGTTGTGGAGCTCGCCGGTCTCGGGCAGGAAGACCGGCTGGTACGACCAGTCGGCCATGTTGAGCTTCGTGCCGAAGAATCGCGCCACTTTTTCCTGGCTGAACAGCCAGACGCCGGCCGGGTTGAACAGCCAGAAGTCGGCCACCGGGTCGACGTTGGGGCCGACCAGGCCGTCGTTCTCGACCACCTCGTTGAGGAAGTGGTAGGCGAAGATGGTGGCGCCCGCCCAGGCGCGCGAGTGTTCCACGCCGTGGTAGCGGAAGTACTCCTCCATCATGCGCCAGCTCATGCCGCCGCCCAGCAGGTGGTTCATGTAGTTGGGCCAGTACTGGGCGCCGCCCGTGCTGACCGAGACCGGCAGCACCTCGCGCTTGAAGAAGTCCCAGAAGCCGACCTCGCCGATGGACCACTGCGGGTGGACGAGGTTGTCCATGACGTTGCGCACGCCCGTGCCGTAGCGGATGCGGCCGGGGCGGTTGTCCCGGTTCTCGATCTGCATGATGCCGAAGCCGCCGTTGATCACCAGCCGCAGCGGGTGCACCAGCGACTGCGAGCCGTAGTCCAGGCCGCGGTAGAAGTAGTAGGTGCCGCGGTGGCCGGGGATGGTGTCGGGCGGCGCCTCGAGGGCGCGGGCGGGGACGGCGATGCCGCTTGTCGCCAGCAAGGCGACCAGGCCCGCGGCGCGCAGCGCCTGCCGGAAGGATGGCTTCGTGCTCATACGAGGTCGATGATCGACCCGAAGTCGGGGTCGAACAGCCGCTTGTAGATGCGCGAGGCGAACGGGTCGGTCATCCCCGCCAGGTAGTCGCAGATCAGGCGGGCCCGGCGGCGCGGGTCGCCGGCGGCGCGGGCGACCTCGGCCTCGAAGTCGCGCGACAGCAGCGTGTGCCGGGGCGTGTCGGCATGGAGGTAGTTGTCCGCCAGCGCCGTGAAGATCCTCTCGAGCATGAAGCCGCCCTTGTGCTCGAGCTGGCAGACCTGCGGCGAGCGGAAGACCAGCTGCCTCGCCAGCCGCGCGTACAGCTTCTGCTCGCGCGCGATGGCCGGGTCGATCGCGATGCCGAACCGGTAACGGTTGGTCCGGTCCGCCATGAAATTGCCACGCTCGACCAGCGCGCAGGCCTCGACGAAGGTGCCGATGCGCCGGTTCATGACGCGCTCGAGGTCGCCGTCGGCGATCGCCCTCAGCAGGCCGTCCAGCAGCTGGCCCTCGCCCTCGGCCAGGTCCTGCTCCTCGGCCCAGCGGCGCACGCGGGCCTCGGTCACGAAGCCGGCGTTGGCGCTGTCGACCAGGTCGTTCAGCGAGTAGGCGGTGTCGTCGGCCCAGTCCATGATCTGGCACTCGAGGCTGCGCAGCGCGTTGCGCTCGCGGCCCGGTGTCAGCTCGGCCGGGAAGGGCCGGCCGCCGAAGACGAAGTCCAGGAAGCGCGCCTGCTCGTCGTAGAGGAAGTGGCGCTCGGGCGCGTTTCCCTCGCCGTGGAGGGTCTTGTACTTGAGGACGCCGTCCATGAACGCGCGCGAGGGGTTCAGGCCGCGGCGGCTGCGGCCGCTGGTGAAGATGATCTCGGTGATCAGGCGCAACGTCTGGGCGTTGCCCTCGAAGCCGCCCCAGGGCGCCATCAACCGGTGCAGCGTGGCTTCGCCGGCGTGCCCGAACGGCGGGTGGCCGATATCGTGGGCGAGCGCTACCGACTCGACCAGCGCCGTGTCGATGTGGAAGCCCGGCCCGAGGTGCGGGCTGGTCGCGTTGAGGCGCCGCGTGATCGAGCCGGCGATCTGCGCCACCTCGATCGAGTGCGTCAGGCGCGTGCGGTAGAAGTCGTACTCGCCGGAGAGGAAGACCTGCGTCTTGGCCTGCAGGCGACGGAAGGCGGCGTTGTGGATGAGCCGGTCGTGGCCGCGCTGGAACACCGAGCGGTAGTCGGGCTCGCGCGGTTCCAGTTCCTCCGTGTCGAAGGCCTGGTAGAACTGGTTGTCGGGCTGGCCCGTCATGGCGCTGGGGCTCGTTCCTGCGCGCGCCGCCGGCGCGCGGCTTCGTAGAGGAGGACAGCGGCGGCCGTGGCCACGTTCAGCGAGTCGCCGGACCCGCGCATCGGGATGCCCGCGGTCGCATCGCAGGCCGCCCGCAGCGCCGGCGACAGGCCGGCGTGTTCGGCCCCGAGGACGATGGCCACCGGGCCGGTCAGCTCGGTCGCGTCCCAAAGATCGGCGCCGCCGGGGTCGGCCGCCAGCAGCCGCAGGCCGCGTCCGCGCAGCCAGTCGACGACCTGCCCGCGCGGCGCCGCCACGGCGGGCACCGTGAAGAAGGCCCCGCGCGAGGCGCGCAGCACGTTGGGGTTGTCCAGGTCGGCCCCGCCCGCCACCAGCACGGCGTCGGCCCCGACGCCGTCGGCGATGCGCAGCACGGCGCCCAGGTTGCCCGGCTTCTCGACGTCCTCCAGCACGACGACCAGCGGCGGGCGCCCGGCCGGCAGGGCCAGGTCCACGAGCTGCCGCGGCCTCCGCAGCGCCACGGCGAGCAGGCCCTCGGAGCGATCGCGATACGCCAGCCGGTCCATGACCGCCTCGGAGGCCTCCACGGCCGGCACGCCGTCGCGCCGAAGGGCTTCCCAGATCTCGCGCCCCGCTTCGTCCAGGCGCTCCGGACAGGCCCAGGCCTCGGCCAGCGGCCAGCCCGCGGCGCGGGCGCGGGCGATGACCAGCGGCTCCTCGACGAGGAAGCGGCCGGTCTCTTCACGCTCGCGCCGCTCGCGCAGGCGCAGCAGGGCCTTCACGCGCGGGTTGGCGGGGCTGGTGATCCGGGAAGGGGCGCCGGGTGGGGGCACGTCGTCATCCCTCCTGGCGGCAGATGTCGCGGACGGCCGCCGGCAGGGCGACCGGGCGCCGCCGGGCGTAGTCGAAGCAGACCATCCCCGTCTCGGCCAGCGCTACCTCGGTGCCGTCGGCCGGGCGCGTCACCCGTGTGGCCAGGCGGAAGCCGAGCCGTTCCGGCTCGCAGGCGACGACCTCCAGGCGCAGCCGATCGCCGGCGAAGGCCTCGGCCCGGTAGCAGACGGCTGCGTCGGCCATGATCAGCCCCGCGCCGCCGCAGTCCAGCTCGGTCCAGCCGTGCGCGGCCAGGAACGCCACCCGTGCCTCGTGGACCAGGGCCAGCAGGCGGTCGTTGCCCAGGTGGCCGCCGTAGTTGAGGTCGGTGGTGCGCACCACCAGCTCGCAGCTGAACGGGTAGGTCTCGCGGGGGCGCAGGTCCAGGCGGGGCATGGCGTCCTCGATCGGGAGTGGGCGTGACCAGGCCACAGTAGCGCGGCACGCCCCGTGGCGGTAGTCCTATCCGGTGTGGCGCCCCGCTCAGCCGTCGGCGGCCGGGCTTCCGCCTGCGGCGGGCTCGCCGTCGGGCGCAGGCGCGGTGGCTCCGGCCTTCTTCGCCTTCTTTCCCTTCTTGGCCTTCTTGCCGCCGTCGTCGCCCTTCGGCTTGCGGCCCGCGTCATCGTCCTCGTCGTCGTCGCCGGAAGGTACCTCCTGGAAGGCGCCCAGCGCGAACGGCTCCTCGCGGACCAGGCGACGGTCCAGGTAGACGCGGAATCGCCAGTTGCCCGTCTCCCGCTCCTTGTCGACGCTCGTGTTGAAGGTCGAGTCGAGCGTCAGCGACGGCGTTGCCGACTTCAGTTCCTCGCGCCGGACGGTGTTCAGGTCGAGCGCGTCCTTCCAGTCGACCTCGGCCGTGAAGTCGCCGTCCGAGCCGCGCAGGCGGAACTCGGCGAAGCGGCGGAACAGCTCGCGGCCGTCGGGGCGGATCCAGACCAGGTGCGCCGTGTAGTCGCGCCCGGGCACCAGTTCGGTGAAGTCGGCGAAGGCCTGCACCGACGACTTGGCGCCGACGGAGAACTCGTGGCCGACGCCCTGGCGCTTGCCCTTCTTGCTGACCTTCCGGCACAGCTCGACCTTCAGCGCGGGCCCCGGCGTGTCGTCTCCGGCACGCATCCGGCGCGACTCGTCGCTCTCGCAGCCGGCCAGGGCCAGCGCCGTCGCCAGTATCGCGACCGCCAGCAGTCGTCGCCGCCAGGCCGTTCCCTCGTGCATCATCGAACACGCTCCTGCCACCGATGGGCGGAAAAGGGCCGGGGCGTCCGTCGACACCCCGGCCCAGTATGCGCCTGAGCGCGGGTTACTTCAACATCGTCGTCACTTCAAGAGCGTCATCTTGCGCACCAGCGTGCTGTCGCCCACCCGCAGGCGGCAGAAGTACAGGCCCGACGCCACGCGGCCGCCGCGGTCGTCGTCGCCGTCCCAGGTCACGGTGCGCTCGCCGGCCTCCAGCCAGCCTCCGGCAAGGGTGCGGACCAGCCGGCCGTCGACGTCGTACACGGCCAGCGTCGCCTCGCCGGCGACCGGGAGCACGAAGCTGATCTTCGTGCGCGGGTTGAACGGGTTGGGGGCGTTCTGGGCCAGGCGCGGGGCCGAGGGCAGCGCGCCGCCGCCGACCGCCGAGGCGCCGCCCACGGCGAAGTCCGCAGCCGAGACGGCCTCGGTGAGGTTGCCCGCGGCGTCCAGCACCTGCACGCGCACGCGGCAGTGCGTGCCGGCGCCGGCGGGTACCGTCCAGTCCCAGGCCTGGTTGAACGGGCCCTGGGCCAGCAGCGACCACGAGCCGCCGCTGTCCGTCGACAGCCACATGCGGGCCTGCACAACGCCGATGTCGTCGCTGTGCGACCAGGCCACGGTGGCCTGGGAGCCGGCGGCCAGCACTTCGCCGCCGTTGGGGTAGGCGAGCGTGACCACGGGGGGCGCGGAGTCGCCCGGGACCGTGTAGCCACGCAGGGCCAGGTCATCGACCGCAGCCTCGACCAGCGAGCCCGGCGACACGTCGCTGGCGACGAACCGCAGCTGCAGTTGGCTGCCGAGGGTTGGGGCGTAGGTGCCCAGCTGGAACGTCTGCTCCGTCCAGGCGCGAAGGCTCGCGTTCGTGTTCTCGAGCGTGAACCAGGCGCCGCCGTCGAATGACCCCTGCACGACCCAGTAGTCCTGGTCAGGGCTGTTGCCCGTGTCGTTGGTGTACCAGCGCCAATAGCGAAGTTCCAGTCCTCCGATGCCAGCCACGTCGTAGACCGGACTTAGCAGCGTGGTCGTGCCGTTGTCGACGTCCTCGGCTCCCTGCGAGCTGCCCGCCGGGTCGTTTCCCGTCACCCAGCACATGGTGCCGGATGCGGAATGATCGTCCTCCGGTTGCACCAACTCCGAGTTGAAGTAGACGCCGTTCGGATCACCGTGTTCCCACATGCCGGACGTCGCGGTGTCGCCGCCGATGCCGCCGCTCCAGCCCGCGGCCGACTCCATGTCGTCCAGCGTGATATCCGACAGCTGCGCCACGACGAAGGCATGCGGTGCGAACGGGCCGCCGGCCGGTTCGAAGCTGGCGTTGCCGACAAGGTCGGTCCCCTCCAGCCAGAACTGCACGCGGGTCCCCGACGCCTGGCCGGGTATGGCCGTCTGGTACTGTCCGGGCTGGCCTGTGGGCGTGAGCGGCAGTTCGAACGGGCCGCCGGCGGTGGATGACGTGTAATGGAAGCGCAGGGAATCAACGCCGGAGTTGTCGGCCACCGTCGTCGTCACCACGTACGGCCCGGCGGTATCGTCGGAGCTGGCCGGAACCACGGTTCCGCTGAAGGTCGGCCCGGCGACATCCACCAGCGCAAAGTCCACGATGGCCGTCGCGCCCTCGGCGATCACCACGCCGTAGGTCGTGTCCGGCGCGAAGCTGGGGTGGGACACGGCCACGTTCCAGGTGCCGACCGGCACGCTGCGCTCGAAGGCGCCGCCGACGGTCAGCGCCTGCCGGCCGCTGCCCAGCACCGTGACGATGGCGCCGTCGACCGGCGTCCCGCCGGCGCTGGCGTTGGTCACGTTGCCCTGCACGCCGCCCATGATCTGGGCCTCGACCGTGCGGAAGGCGATCGCGCGCCCGGCCTGCAGCGGCGCGGCGCCGCCGGGGTAGCTGTTCCAGTAGGTGTACTGCAGCGCGCTGTCCTGCGACAGGCACTGGATGCCCACCGTCGAGTAGGCCTCCAGCGAGTCCACCTGGTTGACCGTCTCGTACTGCATGATGATCACGCCGTCGCCGGTGTCGCCGGCCTCGTGCGCGGGATCCAGCAGGATGGCCTGGAACGTCTCGATGGCGTTGCCGACCTCGTTGCGCATCCGGCGCCACTCGATGACGTAGCGGTGGTTGGCGGTGTCGTGCCAGACGAAGACGCCGCCGTCGCCGGACACCGCGTACACCTCGTCCCAGTACACGCAGACCATGTCCTCCGGCGACTCGACGGCCGGCAGCGAGCGGTTGCGGTAGTGGCGCTGGTTCGTGGCGCCCATCGAGAACCAGCCGTTGGAGCAGATGCTGATCTTCGTGAAGTCGCGGCCGTAGTAACGGAACGTGAAGGGCAGGTTGACGACCTCGACATCGTCGGAATAGATGGCGAAGTCGGTCAGGGGCACCGGCAGGCCGGGGCCGCCCAGCGCAGGGTCGAGCTCGACCCACTGGTACACCGGCGCCTGGCCGTATCCCGCATCGCCGTTGTCGAAGGCGTAGTAGCGCCCGGCATCGGGGCCAACCGGGTCGGTGACGACGCGCGAGCCGAAGGTGACCGGGATCGCGAGGCGCACCTTGCCACCCTCGGCGAAGGTCACGTCAAGGTCCAGCACGGCCAGGTGGCCGGGGAAGCAGTCGGGCGAGACCTCGATCGTGAACAGATCGCCGGCGTTGTTGCCCAGGCCGCCGACGGCGATGGCCGGCAGCGTGCCGTCGCCGTCGACCACGGTCACCCAGTGGTCGCCGCTGGACAGCGCCAGCGTGGCGCCCGCGGTGGGCAGGTCGCCGTCGTTGCGCAGGGTGACGCGCAGCGTGCCGGTCTGGCCGGGGTTGAGCGTGCCGCCGGGCCCGCCCAGCAGCGTCGTCGAGAGCGAGGCGGCCGGTCCGCTGACGTTCAGCGTCACCAGTCCGACATGGTCGACGCCGGCGTTCGTCGCCACGAGCTCGAGCGGCAGCGACGTGCCGCCGCGCAGGTCGGCCCCGAGCGCGACGACGAAGGGGGCATCGGGTGCCGCGCTGGCGCCGGCGAGCAGCGCGCCGTAGCCGGCGCTGCCCTGCGCCACGGTCGCCAGCGGGTCCGCGCTGGCCAGGCTGGCCGAGACCGCCGCGGCGGTGCCCGTCCCGTGGTTGGTGAGCGGCACCGCCAGCTCCACGGTCTCACCGGGCTCGGCGATGCCGTCGCCGTCGCCGTAGCTGGCGCCGATCGCGTCATCGTCGACCACGAAGGCGCCGGGGGCCAGGGCCACCGCCTGCGGTCCCACCGTCACCACGCCCAGCCACGGCCGCAGGTTGCGGCCCGTCACCGTCAGCTGCAGCGTGCCGTCGATCAGTCCCGACACCGGCAGCAGCACGCGCCCGTCGGCGCCCGTCTCGGCCACGACGCTGATGACGCCCTTGCGATACAGCGCGACCAGGGCGCCGGCAACGGGCTGGCCGCCGGCGGCGACGGTCACCGGCAGCGCGTTGGCGTCGTCGTCGAGGGCGGTCGGGGCCGTCACAGTCAGGGCCGTCGGCACGGCGGTCCACATCGCGGTGGCCGGGTCGCCCATGAGGTTGTTCCAGGTGGCCCAGATCTCCACCTCTTCCGGCTCGACGGCGCCGTAGTTGGTGTACATGACCAGCTTGCCGTGGCTGAGCGCAGGGCCCAGCCGCTGGTCGCCGGTGTTCAGCGCGCCGTCGACGACGCCGGCGAAGATGCAGTTGTTGTATCGCGTGTGCGTGCCCGTGGTGGCCGTGCCGATCGCGCCGACGGCGGCACCGTTGGCATTGCGCAGGAAGGCCTCGCTGTTGCTGGTCCCGCTGGCGAAGCTGCCGGTGCCGCAGGTCATGATGACCGCGAAGGTCAGCTTCTGGCCGTTGGACATCGCCGAGATGTGGCCGGTCGTCAGGCCGCTCATGCCGTAGTAGCCGCGATAGGTGAACATCGTGTTGCCGGCGCTGACGGAGTTGACCATCTGCGTCACGAAGTTGCCGCTCCAGAACGTGTCGACCTGCGCGTAGTTCAGGCGCAGGAGCTGGTCCTTCACCCACTGGTTCGTCCAGATGCAGCTGTAGCCGGAGGTCGACGGATCGCCGGTCAGGCCCGCTCGCCGGTACCATGCCGTGTCGGAGGTCAGGGGGTTGCTCTCGTAGTTCACGATCTTGTTGACGATCGCGGTCAGCTCGGTGGTCGACGAGGCGGACAGGCGGCCGATGTGCACGTCCGGGAGCATGTCCGAGCCGTCCAGGCGCGTGTACTCGTGATCGCCCTCGCCGTTGTAGCCCGAAAGTCCCTCGTTCCAGGTCGCCACGGGCACGGTGCCGGACGCGTCGCCGACCAGGCAGACCATCTCCAGCGGGATCGACGCGGTGTTGTAGTAGTTCTGCAGCCAGGCCTTGATCGCCGAGTTGGTGGTGCCGGTCTCCGCGGTCGTCACCGAGACCACGTTGTAGCCCTGGCGCGCGCGCCAGGCCGCGAGCGGCTCCAGCGCGGTGACCACGGCGGCGTTGTTGGGGGTGATGCACACCCAGGTGCCCAGGGGCACCGTCTCGACCGTGGCCTTGTCGAAGCCGAGCACGGTGTGCTCGAGCAACGTGACGAACGAGGCCGGCAGCGGGCGCGCCGGGCGCGCGGCCGCGGCGCCGGTCGCCGAGGGCACGAACTCCAGGTCCAGCTCCACGACAGGGGCGCTGGCCAGCCGGCCCGTCGCGCG
>JAYRFB010000175.1:0-22584 GCA_041908585.1 Candidatus Krumholzibacteriia bacterium | reverse complement strand
TTACTAGCGCGGAGCCACATTGCGCGTTCTCCCGTTGCCGCCAACACAGATCATTCGCGGGCGCGATGTCTCGCCTAACAACTAATTGTGCTGCCCCAGAGAAGCCGCCCCACACCCAGAGCCAAACCCAAACCCAACAGCTTTCGTCTGGAACCTTGCAGCCCGGGTAACGGCTATGGACACGTGTCGAGTAAGTCAATGGTCGCGCCCAGAAGTGGCCGCCGTGGCAGGCTGCGGCCCATGAAGACCACCATCTCGTCGCGATCAATAGGAGGATAGCACGGCGGCGAACGCCGAATCAATGGCGGTTTGGCTTTCCTCCGGTAGCGCACGGTCGCAGGCAGGACAGAGCACGATACCGCGATGCAGGGCCGGTAGCAGGATTGGCCCCGCGCGCTGCCAACCTGCTGCAATGCCCTCAACTGGCGCGCTTGAACTCCTCGCGCAGGATCCGCCGCAGGGTGCGCGCGTCCAGAGGTGGGCGCGATCGGCCCAGGTATTCACGCAGGGCTTCGTTGACCATCGTCTGGTAGCCTCGACCCTCGACGTCGCTGCGATCGCGGAAGGCATCGAGCACATCGTTGTCGATGTAGATCGTGATGCGGGTCTTGCCCTCCGAGGACAGCAACGGGCCACGGCGACCTTTGCTGAAGTCATATTCCTTCTTCATAGATCTTCCTTTCCTGGCCGCTGGCTCGGCCTCGTCCAGGATGATCGACGCCGGGTCGTAGGGCACCACCTGAGCGTCGGAGAACCGCACGCCGTGCTTCCGGTAGTTCGCCGCGGCCTTGAGCGGATCCCAGGCCGCGGTCATGTCTGTATGATATACATATACAAACCCCCGGTCAACACCGCGCCCCCGCGTCAGAAATCGTCCGCATCCAGCGGGCTCAGCACGCCGCGCCCGCCCTTGTTCAGGACATGGGTGTAGATCATGGTCACGGCCACGTCGTTGTGTCCGAGCAGCTCCTGGATGGTGCGGATGTCGGCGCCGCGCTCCAGCAGGTGGGTCGCGAACGAGTGACGCAGCGTGTGGCAGCCTGCGTTCTTCATGATGCCGGCGTCGCGGCGGGCCTGGGCCACCATCTTCTGGATGTGCGATTCGTGCAGGTGGTGGCGTCGCTCCTGATGTGTCTCCTCGTGGTAGTAGGTGCTCGTGGCGGGGAACACCCATTGCCAGCCGGGTTCGCGGGCGGCGTTCGGGCTCTTGGTGTCCATCGCGAAGGGCAGTTCCACGTAACCGGCGTCCACGGCCAGGTCCTCGGCGTGCAGCCGCAGGGCGCGGTCGACCTGGGCGCGCAACGCGGGCATCACGCGGCCGGGCAGCGGCACGCGGCGGTCCTTGGCGCCCTTGCCGTAGCGCACGGCGATCTCGCGCGCGCCGAAATCCACATCCTTCACGCGCAGGGCCATCACCTCGCCCAGGCGCATCCCGGTCCCGTACATCAGCTGCGCCGCCAGCAGCGGCGTGCCCTTCAGCTGCCCCAGCAGGGCCTTCACCTCCGCCTGCGTTAGAACCACGGGCATGCGCCGCGTCCGCTTGGCCCGCACCACGTTGTTCAGCCAGGGCATCTCCTGCTTCAGCACGTCGCGGTACAGGAACAGCAGCCCGGCCAGCGCCTGGTTCTGGGTCGAGGCGCTGACGCGCCGCACGGTCGCCAGGTGCGACAGGAAAGCCGTCAACTCCGGTTCCCCCATTTCGCGCGGGTGTCGCTTGCCGTGGAACCGGATGTAGCGGCGGATCCAGCCCCGGTACGCGCGCATCGTGCGCGGGCTGTAGTGGCGGGCGGCAAGTGCGGCATGCACTTGCTCCATCAGGCGGGGCGCCGGGGCGCCCGCGGGCGTGTCTTTCGGTGTCTGGTCCATGGGCTGCGGAGGGCAAGGGCGGGGCCGGCCGCCGCGCCCCGGGGGCGCCGGCCGCGGGAACGGTGCGCAAATAGCCCGCGAATGCGTGCGCCGGCGCACACGGACCTGAACCCGGGCCCGGGAAAGGAATATTTAAGGTGCCTTTTAGATATGGATATTGTATATTAAGAGACGCCGACGACCCGCAACGGCCCGCGTTCGAGTTCGACGCGGCCAAGAGCGCCGCCAACCGCGAGAAGCACGGGATCGACTTCGTGGCGGCGCCGGCGCTCTGGCTGGATGACCGCCGCGTCGAGGTCGCCGCCCGCGTTTCGGACGAGCCCAGGCGCCTGTTGATCGGGCGCATCGGTCACCGCCACTGGGCCGCCGTCTTCGCTTGGCGGGGTGACCGGGTCCGGGTCATCTCGGTGCGTCGCGCGCGATTTCGCGAGGTGGCACTCTACGAAAGCGAGAAGCCGTGAAGGCCAGCGACTTCGACAGGAAGTTCGACGACGGCGAAGACGTGACCGAGCACCTCGACCTGTCGACGCTGCGCCGGCCGGGCCTCGAGTCCCGCCGCGTCAACGTCGACTTCCCCGCCTGGATGGTCCACGAGCTGGACCGCGAGGCCTCGCGCATCGGCGTGACGCGGCAGTCCATCATCAAGATGTGGATCGCCGACCGGCTCGCCAAAATCACCGCTTCGTGAAGGGCACCGCTTCGTGAAGGGCACCGCTTCGTGAAGGGCACGGCGTCATGAAGGTCACTGCGTCGTGAAGGTCACCGCGTCGTAGGAATCACGGCGGCGCAGTTCCCGCTGGCCCGGCCGTCTCCCGCCGCCTACTCTTCCGCCGACATGACCCTCTCCCACGACATCTCCCTGCCCCTGCACCTGGTCGCCATGCTGGGCGGCCTCGCGGCCGGCACCATCGACGCCATCGCCGGCGGCGGCGGGCTCATCACCGTGCCGACGCTGCTGGCCATCGGCCTGCCGCCGCACCTGGCGCTCGGCACCAACAAGGTGCAGAGCACCATCGGCGTCGCCGTCGCGATGCTGCGCTACCGCCACGGCAAGCTGGTGCGGCTGCGCGACTGGAAGCGCGCCATCGTCTTCACCGCGCTGGGCGCCATGCTGGGCACCGCGCTCATCCAGCGGTTGTCGCCGGGGCTGCTGGCGTGGCTGATCCCGGCGCTGCTGGTGGCGATCCTGCTCTACACGCTGCTGACGCCGGGCCTCGGCGAGAAGGCGCGGCCCGAGCGCGTCAGGCCGCAGGTGCTGCAGCCCGCGGCGGGCGCCGTGCTCGGCTTCCACGACGGCTTCTTCGGCCCGGGCACCGGCACCTTCTGGGCGATGACGCTGGTGGGACTGGGCGGGCTCGACCTGCGGAAGGCGACGGCCGCCACGAAGGTGATGAACTTCACCAGCAACCTCGTGGCGGCCGTGCTTTTTGTCGTCGCGGGGCAGGTCGTGGTCACCGTCGCGCTGGCGATGACCGCCGGCCAGGTCGCCGGCTCGCTCATCGGCTCGCACCTGGTGCTCAGCCGGCCGCCGCGCTTCATCCGTTGGGTCCTAGTCGTCTCGGTCACCGCCACGGCGGCGCGGCTGCTGTGGCGGCAATTCACCGGGCAATAGCGCGCCGGGCAACCGCGTTGGCGGCCGGACTCAGTCCTCCAGCGGCACCTCGTCGAACGGCTGCGGCGCCATCGCGGCGACCTCGGCCATGAGCTTGCGCGTGGCGGCGTCGGGCGCGAACAGGTCCGCCACCTGGTCGGTGACATCCACCAGATCCAGTGCCGCGTCGCGGTACGGCAGCTCCCAGCGCGAGACGATGGCCGCCACGCCGGCCTGCTTCGCGATCGCCGGCAGCCGGGACTCGAGCCCCTTCAGCAGGTCGGCGGCGCCTGCCGTCGAGAACGTCCGCTGGTGCAGCCGCACCTGCATCCAGGTGCCCTCCTGCTCCAGCTCCTGCACCTTCGCCTGGTCGCCCGCGGCCTTGGCCGCGACGAGCTCCGACCTCAGCTCGTCCAGGGAGGCGGCGAACGCCTGCGATCGCGCGCAGGCCAGCGCCACCACGCGCGAGTCATAGGTGCCCAGCCTCATCGTCTCGCCCGCCTCGGCGGCGCCCGCCGCCAGCATGAGCACGGCCAGTACGGCAGCTTTCAACATCGCAGATCCCTCCCGGTTCAATGTGTCACGCCTCTTCGCGCCGCGCGGTCAGCAACGCGGCGCCGCAGCCCACCAGCGGCCCGCACAGCAGCAGCGCCACGCCGGTATTGACGATCAGCCCGCCCATGCGGTCGTTGTCGTAGTAGCCGAAGAACCAGTACATCGCCGCGGCGATCGCCACCATCAGGGCGCCGGCCACGCGCGGCCATTTCCAGCACAGTCCGGCCATGGCGAAGAACGGCAGCGCCGGCAGGCTGGCCATCAGCCAGCCCAAGGGCTCGCGCCCGGCGTCGGCCAGCGCGAACGCCAGCCAGGCCACGCCGAAGCCCAGCAGCATCCGCAGCGAGGCCTTGCGCGCGCCCCAGTAGTTCAGCAGCGAGCTCAGGAACCAGGTCAGCCACAGCATCGCCAGCATCAGCGTGGCCAGCTCGCCCGGGTTCTTCAGCTCGCTCTTCGTCGTGCGCACGATGGCCACCAGCACGAACCCGAAGAACCCCGTCGCCAGGAACGCGTGGTAGCCGGCGCGGTACGCGGCGCGGCGCTGGAACTCGTCCTTGTCCTTCAGCACGCCCAGCTCCCTGAGGATGCCCGGCCCGCAGGCGCCCACGCCGGACAGGATGAAGAACCACCAGCTCACGCTCGCCAGCAGGAATCCCGCGACCACCAGCACGGCGCCGATCATCGTCGCCATGGCCGGTCGCCCCGCCAGCAGCCGCTCACCCAGGTTGGCCATCGCTCTCCCCTTCGGTGTCCGCCAGGCGGAACACGTCCTCCACGCGCGCGCCGAACACGCGCGCGATCCGCAGCGCCAGCGCCACCGACGGGTTGTAGCTCCCCTTCTCGATGGCGATGATCGTCTGCCGGCTGACCCCCACGCGGCGGGCCAGCTGCTCCTGCGTCATCTCGCCGCACAGGAACCGGTGCCGGCGGACCTCGTTGTGGATGTTCTCGTCCATGGCCACCAGTCTGGCAGGGTTCTCGGTCGATGTCAAGTTGAATTTACATAAAGTTCGGTCAACGTGACATTACGCGCACACCGCAGACGCCAAGGGCCCGCCGTATTCGGGCCGGCCCATCGGCTATCGTCTTGTCTTTCAGCGGGTTGGACGCGATCGCGTCACAGCCAGAACGCCACGCCCAGCATCACCTTGGAGGCCCAGCCGTCCTCGTCGATCGGCGCCTCGACCTCCAGGTCGCCACCCGGCAGGTCCAGCAGCACGCTGGCCTTCTCCCAGTTGATCGCCTCCACGCGCAGCGCCGCATGCAGCGTCGCGCGCGAGCCCAGTCGCTGGTGAAGGCCGGCGCCGAAGGCCACGCCCGGGCCGCGGATCCGGTAGAGCGCGTCGTCCTGCTGCGACTCGGCCTGGTAGCCGCCCGCGCCCGCGAACAGGTAGGGGCGGAAGGCCTGGCCGTTGCGGAACAGGAACACGGCGTCGAGCGTGCCGCCGCCGAAGCGGATCGTCACGTCGGGGTCGCTGGTCTCGTGGTCGGCGCCCACGGCGGTCAGGCGCAGCAGGAACGTGGGCGACAGCAGGTAGCCGAACTGCAGGCCCAGGCCGCCGGCCTTCTCGTCGATGACCGGCCCCTGCGCGGGATCGGCATCCTCGTTGTCGGCGACGGTGCCGGCCACCACGTCCAGGCCCAGCAGCCAGCGATGCTCGTTCATCTGCGCGCGCGCGGGCGCGGCGGCCAGCACGTGGACCGCGACCAGCGTCGCCAGCACGGCGGCGCGACGGACGGACAGCAGTGCGTTCATGATTCCCCCGAGGTGATGGCGCGGCAGTGATGGCGTTCGGGCGTCTCAGCTGCCGGAGCTGCCCCCGCGTCCCTGCAGCACCTGGCCGGTGTCGTCGCCGCGGAACGTCAGCGTGATGGCATGCGCCAGCGCGTCCAGGTTCGACTGCAGGATACCATCCCGGCCGGTCGAAACCACCACGATCGTGGTGCCCGGCGGGGGCGTCATGGGGTAGGCGCGGCCGGCGCGGGCGGGCTGCGCGAGATCGTCGGGCTGCGCCGGGACGTCGGGCTGCGCGAAATCGTCGGGCTGCGCGAGATTGGCGGCCTGGGCAAGAGGGTCGGCCTGGGCAGGAGGGTCGGCCTGGGCAAGGCGGTCGGGCCCCGCAAGGTCGCCAGACCCCGCAAGGTCGTCAGGCCCCGTAACGTCGTCAGGCCCCGGCTGGCCGTTGTGCGCCACATCGGCCCGGCCGCTGTAGACCGCGGCCACGAAGGGGCGGCCCCAGCTGTCGACCGGCAGTTCGTCCACCCACGGCCGCGTGGAGTCCGCCGCGGGCATGCCCATGGCGCCCAGCGTATGGCCCGGCGGCGGCACGGCCGTCAGGACCGTCAGGTCCACGGGCTGGCCCTCGGGTGCGGGCCAGCGGCCCATCTCGGTGTGGAAATCGAGGATGGCCTGCGCCACGCGCCCGGCATGCTCGCGCGAGCGCGCGCTCTTGGCCTGGTCCAGCTGCTGCCCCAGCCACGGAAGTCCCGCCGCCACCACGGCCAGCACGCCGAGGCCGAGCAGGACATCGAAGCTGGAAAAGACCTTGCGGTCGGGACTGCCCGGCGCGGACTGGTTGTCCTGACGATCCATCGTGTGCCCTGCGCTCCTGAGGTCGCTGTTTCGGGCCGCCGGCGGTGGCCCGGTCGCTGCTCCACCCTCCCCCCGGAGCAACCAGCGTACCAATCGCAGCGAGAATATAAACGCCTGCGCGCAGGAGCGTTAGCGGAAGGTTGCGGATTTTCGTCAAGGGCGGGGTGGGGGGAATCGCGACACCTGGGTGCGACGCGGCCGCGGGGCCGCCGGAGCGGCCCCGCCCGATGCCGCCGGCCACGGCTCACCGCACGAGCATCACCTTGTGGGTGGCCGCATCGGCGCCGGCCCGCGCGCGCACCAGGTACGTGCCGGCGGAAGCTGTCCGTCCCTGGTCGTCACGCCCGTCCCAGGTGAAGCCGACGGTGCGCCTGCCATCGTCGCCCACGCCCAACGCGCCGACCGTCAGGCGCCGCACCCGGCGCCCGCGCACGTCGAGCACCTCGGCATCCACCGGCGCGCCGGCGGCGACCGTCGCCACGAACGAGAACGAGCCCGCGGATGGGTTCGCGCGCGCCATTGCCAGCGTGACGGCCGCCGCGCCGTCGCCCGCGCCGGGACCGGGCACGCCCGCCAGCGAGTCGGCGCCGTGCAGGCCGCGACCGCTGGTGATCGCTCCGTCCCAGTCGCCGATGAACTGCCACCAGTTGGTCAGCGCCCCGCTCTCGTAGGCCAGGCCGTTGTCGAAGCCCGGCACGCTCATCATCCAGTACAGGTACCACTGCGTCTCGACGCGCTGGCTGAAGTCCATGATGCCGTCGGGCCAGGGCCACTCCAGGTCGCCCCACGTGTGCACGTCCACCGGCGCGAACGTGCCCGAGGCGTCCCAGGTCCAGTCGGCGATGTCGCTCCAGACGACGTCCGTGTTCTCGTAGTCGTAGTCGGCGACGGTGTTGGGCGGGCAGTGCGTGTCGCCGCAGCGGCCGGTCACGCGGTTGCCGTCCTGGTCCTGGCCGCGCCAACGCTTCCAGAACAGGTCTTCGTTGCCGTCCTGCCGCCAGTTGGCGTGCGCAAGCTGCGCCTCGATCTGGTGCCCGTGGTCGTGCACGGCCTCGGCCTGGCTGCGCCCGAAGTTGTAGCCGTAGACGACATATGTGAAGTCGTAGACCGGCAGGTCCGTGTTGTCGCGATTGCTGTTGGAGATGTCGCCGGTCACGGGGCTGGCCATGTTCGACTCCCAGCCGCTGCGGAAGTCCTGCACGTCGTCCACCATCGGGTCGAAGCTGGGCCAAAGCCCCATGCCGCCGGTCCACACCCAGACCTCCTTGACGCCCAGGTCCTCCACGTAGTGCCGCACGTCCAGGCGCTCGAAGATCGCGAACCAGTCGGGCTCCCACGACGGGTAGCCGTCCTCCCAGCCGAGCACCTTGCCCGGCGGCGTCTGTTCGTAGACCGTGATCTGGTCCACCACGCGGTAGCCCAGCGACGGCCGCGCGCCCGCATCGTTGTAGGCGCGGAAGCGGCTGCCCTGCTCCAGCGTGAACTTCGCGCGCCGGTTCATCGCCAGCACGTGCGCGTCCAGTTCGGCCAGCGTGCGCGGGTCGTCCGACCAGTATCCGGGCGAGATGCTCGTGTCCAGGTTCACGCCATCGGCGGTGGCGAAGAAGCGGACCACCAGCACCGGCACGTCCCAGATGGCGCCTGCCGCCGGCGTGGTCAGGTCGGCCGGCAGCGCCTCGTGCGTCGGGGCCAGCACCGGCGCGCGCACCGTCACCGTGAACGAGGCCTGGCGGCCCTTGAACATGGCCGTCAGCTGCGCGCTGCCGGCGCCCGTGGCACGCAGTTCACCCTCCGCCGTCACCTCCACCACGCCCGCGTCGCTCGTGCTCCAGGTTGCGGCCGCCTGCGGGATCGTCACCTCGCCCAGCGGCGTGCTCGCCGCCAACGTGGCGTGCACCGGCCAGGTCACCCACGGCTTCGTCGTGCGCGGCGTGGCGGCCAGCGCCGTCGGCGCCAGCCCCGCCAGGAACGAGGCTTCGATCTCCGCGGCCGTGCGCGCCGTGCTGCTGATGCGCAGCTCGTCCAGCACGCCGTCCAGCGGCTCGTTCGCGCCGTCGCCGCCGATCTGGAAGGTGGCGTCGCCCGGCCCCGGCAATGCGAAGCCGACGGGCTCCTCGGCGCGCAGCACGCCGTCGGCGTAGCAGCGCACCACGGCGCTGTCCCAGGTGAACGCGCAGTGGTGCCACTGGCCCGCGGCCCAGTCCGCGACGTTGAACGCGGCGCCGCGCTCGGGCAGCCCGTGGTCGGCCCAGCGGTTGACCATCAACCGCAGGTTGTTGGCGCCGTCCTTGACCGCCAGCACGCCGCCCCATGTGCCCCAGGCCAGCACGGCGTGGCCCTGCCAGTCGTCGCCGTTCCAGTGCGGCTGCAGCCAGAACTCGATGGTGCCCGCGGCGGCGCTGATGTTGCCGGCCGCCTGGTAGTGCAGCTGCGCGCCCGTCGGCAGGTCGACCGCCTGCGCGAACACGCCGCCGGTGAACACCAAGCCCGAGCTCGCGGTCGGCGCCTCGCCTGCGGCGCCCGTCAGCGCGCCGTTGCCGTGCAGCAGCAGCAGCGTCGCCGCGTCGGGCGTGAACTCCTGCGCCGCCAGCGGCGCGGCGGCCCCGGCCACGAGCAGGAGCGCCATGAATGTCGTGGTGATTCGTGTCACGATGATCCCCCATCAACGGCGATGTCGCTCGATGTCCGCGGTATTCCCATGTCGATAATAGGGCGCGCTCGATGTGTGGAGGGCAAAAAAAAGCGGCGCCGGGGCGCCGCGAAACGCGAGTGGTTCGCGCTGTGATCGCAGGTCCGTGACGATCGTGACGATCCTGACGATAGTGCCGGCCGGCCTCCCTGCCGCCGCTCCCTGCCGCCGCTCCCCGCCGCCGGTCAGCCGTCCCGGCGCGGAAACACCCCGGCCAGCGCCTCGCGCAGGATGCCCTTCACTTCCTCGCTGAAGTCCTTGTTCAGCATCCACTCGAGGTAGCCGCGCTTGCCGCGGTCGGCGGCCACGTCGTCGAGCACCTCGCCGTTGTGCTTGCCGAACGTGAAGACGGCGCGTCCGTCCTCGTTCCAGACGAACTTGCGGCCGCGGTCGACGAAGCGGCCCTCGTCGGGATTGCACAGGGCGTGCAGCGCGTCCACGTCGTCGGGCACGGCATCGTAGAACGCGACCTGCGCGTCGAGCACCTCCAGCGTCGCCTCGGTGTCGGCCAGCGCGCTGTGCGCATCGACCAGCTCCTTGCCGCAGTACTTGCGGTAGGCTGCGGTCAGGTTGCGCGGCTCCATCAGGCGGAAGATCACCAGCGCGTCCAGGTGCCTGGCCGTGCGCAGGTCCAGCTCGCTGCCGGCGCGATGCAGCTCGGCCTGCAGCAGCGGCCCGTCGAAGCGGATCGAGTTGTAGCCGGCCAGGTCGCTGCCGGCCAGCATCTGCTCCACGCGCTTCACCACGCCGGCGAACGTCGGCTGGTCCTTGACGTCCGCATCCGTGATGCCGTGCACGGCGGTGGCCTGCGGCGGGATCGGCCGCTGCGGGTTGACCAGCGTCTCGTACGTGCTGCGCGCGCCGTCCGGCTCCACGCGGATCAGCGCCAGCTGCACGATGCGGTCGTTGTCCGGGTCCACACCCGTGGTCTCCAGGTCGAAGAACGTCAGCGGGCGCGAGAGCTTGAGGTGGCGCACGGCGCAGGGCTCCTGGTCGGGTGGCGGTTGTCGGTCGAGCGGCTGTCGCCGGCCGGGCGGCTGTCGCCGGCCGGGCGGCTGTTCCTGGTCGAGCGACTGTTCCTGGCCGGGCGGCTGTTCCCGGTCGAGCGCTATTCCTGGTCGAAGAACGTGACCTCGCCCGTCTCCAGCGAGTACTCGGCGCCGATCACCAGCACGCCCTCGTCGCGGATCAGCTGCTCCATCAGCGGCGAGTCGTGCCGCAGGTGGTCCACCGAGTAGGCGATGTTGGCCCGCATCGCGCGCAGCGCCAGGTCCTCGGCGTCCGAGTGCGCGTTCTCGGCCACGACCATCGCCACCGCGGGCCGGATCCGCTCGACGATGTCGCGCAGGTTCGGCGAGTGGTGCCCCGCGGGATCCTGCAGGTCCTCCAGCGTGGCCGCGATGGCCCCGCAGCGCGTGTGCCCCAGCACGACCACCAGCTTGGTGCCGAAGCGCGAGGCGGCGAACTCCACGCTGCCCACCAGCGACGGCGCCACGATGTTCCCTGCGACGCGGATCACGAACAGGTCGCCCAGCCCCTGGTCGAAGATCAGCTCGGCCGGCACGCGCGCGTCGGCGCAGCCGAGGATGATCGCCACCGGGTCCTGCGCCGGCAGGTTCGTGCCGTGCGGCGCCGCCGGCGACGGCCGCGCGTCCCCGGGCGCATCGAGGTTCGCGACGAAGCGGCGGTTGCCCTGGCGCAGGAGCTCGAGGGCTTCGCGGGCGGTGATCATGGGCGTGCATCCCGTCGTCGAGGGTCCAGGTTCGACAGTATCGCGGGCCCAGCGCGCGGTGGCAACCGTTGGCCGCGTGGATCGCGGCGGCTCGAGCCGGCGCTGCCGGTGCGCGTGCGCCGGCGCACGTCGCCCGCCGTTCAGTCCTGCACCCAGTGCCGCAGCCCCTGTCCGACCAGAAAGTCCCGCGCGCCGGCGCCCTGCAGCATCGCCAGCGTGGCCAGCACGCCCGCCTCCACGCAGGTGTCGGCCAGCACGGTGACGGCGCGCGGCGCGCCCGGCGCCGGCCAGCCCGTGCGGGCGTCGAGGATGTGCCCGTAGCGGACGCCGGCCTTGAGCAGGAAGCGGCGGCTGTCGCCGCTGGTGGCCAGCGCGCCCTGCGCCAGTTCGAGATCGAGCGCCCGCGGCGGCGACGCGCCGGCGACCGCCTCCGGCGCCTCCACGCCCACGCGCCCGGGCCGGCCGTCGCGACGTGCGCCCAGCGCGCGCAGGTCGCCGCCGAAATTGACCAGCACTGCCGCGCGCGTGCGCAGCGACAGCAGCTGCGCGGCGCGATCCACGGCGTACTCCTTGCCCAGGCCGCCCAGGTCCAGTTCCATGCCCGCCGGCAGGGACAGCTCCGGGCGCCGCCACGCGACCTTCTCCCAGCCCACCAGCGCCAGCAGCGCGGTCACGGCCGCGCGCGACGGCACGGCGTCGGTGCCGTCGAACCGCCAGGCGCGGCGCAGCACGCCCGAGGTCGCGTCGAAGCGTCCCCCGCTCAGCCGGAAGCAGCGGTCGGCCAGGTCGAGCAGGCCGGCCGTCTCGTCATCGACGACCACCGGCCGGCCCGCGCTCGTGTTGATGGCGTGGATGATCCCGTCGTCGCGGTAGCGGCTCCACTTGGCCTCGATGCGCGCCGCCTCGCCGGCAACGGCGGCGGCCAGCGCTGTGGCCTCGTCGCGATCGTCGACATCCAGCAAGGCCTCGCAGGGGCTGCCCAGCGCCGTGAAGGCCGCGCACCAGCCGTCCGGGCGGCGCTGCAGCCCGGGAACCGGGCCGGATCCGGGCGCCCCCGTCACCGCTACTTCCCGAACGTGTAGCCCACGTTCACAATCCAGGCGTCGACCGTCGGGAACAGGTCGAAGTCGCGCAGGTCGCCCACGGCGGAAGTCGGATGGCTCTCTCCCGACTGGACGTAGTACTCCACGCGCAGGCTCAGCTCGTTGCCGCCGCGCAGCGTCCGGCCGTACTTCAGTCCGTAGGTCATCGCCGTCATGTCGCCCAGGCGGTAGTCGGCCGACGCGTACTGCGGCAGCGCCTGCCCGTCCACCAGCCAGCGGCGGTAGAAGTCCGCGGCCGTCTGGTGGTAGCGGCGCACGTTCGGCTGCAGGTACTGCCCGTCCGCGAAGTTCAGCCGGTAGTTCAGCTCGCCGGTGTGCGAGGTCACGCCCCAGTCGTCGTCGAAGTAGCGGTACGAAAGCGTCATCACGTCGCGCCCGAGGTGCCGTCGCAGCTCGGCTGCCAGCGCGTGCTTGAGCCGGCTGTCCGGCCGCGACTCGAACAGGTAGGCATCGGTCGCGCGCGGCGCGCCGGACACGGGGTCGACCACCGTCAGCAGCTTGTAGGGGTCGGTCTGGTAGCCGGCCACGCGGCTGTTCGTGTAGGCGAGCGAGAGCAGCGTGCTGCGATCCAGCACCTGCGTCACCGACAGGCCCAGGTCGGTGACGCTCTTGTCGCGGCTGTCGCCCCCGCCGCCGTCGTCGTCCTTGTCGGCGGCCAGCTTGTCGTCGTCGCCGCCACCGGTGGCCGGCAGCATCGCGGCCAGCGGGTCGGGCGCGCCGCCCTCGGGATCGATGGTGTCCTCGAACCGCGCCACGCGCAGCGTCACGGCGGTGTTCTTCCGGTTGAACTCGCGCGTCAGCGAGGCATTGGCGCCCAGCGACGTGTAGTCGTGCTCGCCCGATGCGTAGAGGCCGAACGCCGCGCTCGTCAGGCGACCCCACGGCACGGTGAGGCCGGCGCTGCCCGCCAGGCGCGTGTCGCGGAACGAGCCGTCCAGCGGCGTCTGCCCCGCCTCCGTCACGTAGGAGCCTCGCCCCGACGGGCTGGTGAATGTCTGCGCGGTGGCCGCCGGCACGCCGCCGTTGGCCGACGGCCCGCTCAGCACGTCGTAGACGAAGCGGAAGCTGGCCACCTTCTCGTCGGCAAAAGCGTGCTTCGCGTCGGCCACCAGTTCCAGCGCCGACACGCGCCCGGGTTCTGTGTAGCCCAGGAGCCCGGTGTGCACCTCGGTCGCCTGTGCCGGGGCGCCCGCCACGCCCAGCGCCCCGCACGCGGCCGCCAGCGCCGCCCGCAGTGCCGGCCTGCCGCCGTCAGTTGCAGCCACAGCCGCCACCTCCGGTGCCCAGCCCCCCGGTCGAGGCTTCCTTGCTGAAGTAGATGTGCTCGTCCAGCGCGGTCGTCACCACATCATCGCCCGCCACCATGCCCGGCTGCGAGAGCCGGTCGCGCTCCCACGGCTGCACGCCCAGCGACGCGCAGCCGCCGCCCGCGATCACCAGCGCCGACAGCACCAGCGCGCACCTCAGCGCCGGCAGCCGACGCCGAGTCATGATTCCTTCGCGCATCACTTGCCCTCCTCGAGCAGCGCCACGATCTCCGCCTCGCGCGCCGCGGCCTCCTTCGCGCGGAAGCCCAGGTGACTGCCGCGCGCCTTGCCCGCGCGATCGATCAGGTACGACGTGGGCATGCCCTCCAGCTTGTACTGCGCGGCGAGCGTGCCCTCCGGATCGAACACGACGACGATGCCGGGATCCAGCTCGGCAAGCCGTGCCCTCATCGCCCCTTCGTCCGTGTCGACGCTGACGGCCACGACCTGCAGGCCCTTCGCCCCATGCTGGCGCTGCAGTCCCGACAGCCACGGCATGGACTCGCGGCACGGCTTGCACCACGAGGCCCAGAAATCCAGGACCACGACCTTGCCCGCGTGCGCGGCCAGGTCGAACGCAGCGGCCGGGACGACGACGCGCGGGGCCGGCTCGTCGGCCACCGCCGACGCGACCGACGCTGCCGACGCGACCGCCGCGCCGGCAAGCACGAACAGCAGGGTCGCCACGGCCGCGAACGGCCGCCGGTGGGATCGCCTCATGGGGCCTCCTTGAAAACGGAAAGTCACCAGAAGAACAGGTCCGGGGCGCCGGTGCAAGTGCTGATCGCCGCCGGCGCGAATGGCTTGGGCCGGGGCGCGAACGCTTGGGCCAGGGCGCGAACGCTTGGGCCGTGGCGCGAACGCTTGGGCCGTGGCGCGCATGCTTTGGCCGGGGCGCGCCTGCTTGGGCCGGGGCGCGAACGCCCAGGACAACCGGCGCAAGCTCATCGGGTCGCGGGCCCAGCGCCGATCACCCGCGCGACGGTGCGGGGCCGAAAGGCTGTTGAACACGCAAGGATGGTTTCAAGTTCCAGCGGCGCGCGCGCCGCACCGGTGGCCGCCCGCGTGCGCCGGCGCACGCGTGGCTGGCCCGCGCGCGGCCCTGCGCGCTGGCGCCCGGCCCGTGCATGGTCCCGCACCCGGCACCCGGCCCGCGCATGGTCCTGCGCACTGGCGCCCGGCTGGTGCGTTGTCCCGCACCCGACGCCCGGCCACCACCAGAACGGCAGGAGCCCGGCCACCCCGGCCGGGCTCCGCTCCTTGCTTCGGGCATGCGGCGCGCGGACGCGCCTCAGCGCGCCGTCGTCTCCACGAACGTCGGCACCGTGTGCAGCCACTCCGGGTGCAGCGGGCTGCCGCCCGAGTGGATGCCGGTCAGCGTGTCGCGCAGCTTGCGGGTGAGTTTGCCCTCGCCGCCATCGCCGATCTTGTGGTCCGACCCCTTGTAGTGGATCAGGCCGACCGGCGTCACCACGGCCGCGGTGCCGCAGGCGAACACTTCCTTCAGCTTGCCGCTGTGCGCGTCCTCGATCACCTGGGCGATGGCCGGCGCCTTCTCCTCCCACGTGATCCCCATGTCCTTCAGCAGCACGCCGACGCTGTCGCGCGTGACGCCGTGCAGGATCGTGTCGCCGGCCTTCGAGGTGATGACGCGATCCTCGTAGACGAACATGATGTTCATCGCGCCCATCTCCTCGACGTACTTCATCTCCCTGGCGTCGAGCCAGATGATGTTGTCGTAGCCGGCATCCTGAGCCTGCTTGATCGGCAGCAGCGCCGCCGAGTAGTTGCCGCCCGTCTTCGCGAAGCCCGTGCCGCCGTGCGCCGACCGCACGTACGTCTCCTCGACGCGCAGCTTCAGCGGGTTCACGCCGCCCGCGAAGTAGCTGCCCACCGGCCCGATGATGATGAAGAAGATGTACTCGGTCGAGGCGCGCACGCCCAGGCCGCGCTGCGAGGCGATCATCGTCGGCCGCAGGTACATCGAGTCGGGGCTCTCCGGCACGCGGTCGCGATCGATGTCGATCAGCATGTCCAGCCCGCGCAGGAACAGCTCCGAGTCGATCCGCGGCATGCACATCCGGTCGCACGACCGGTGGAACCGCTCGATGTTCATCTCGGGCCGGAAGATGTGCACGGAGCCGTCGGCCTTGTTGTGGTAGGCCTTCATGCCCTCGAAGATCTCCTGCCCGTAGTGGAACACCTTGCAGGCCGGGTCCAGGCAGAAGGGCGCGTAGGGGACGATGCGCGCGTCGCGCCAGGTCCCCTCCTTCCAGTCCACGATGAACATGTGCGGCGTGAAGTGCTGCCCGAAGCCGTAGTTGCCCGCAGGCGCCGGATACGGATTGGGGTTCCTCGTGACGCTGATCTGCATCCCGTCTTCCTCCTGCAGTGCCGCCGCGGCCCCTGCGTGGGCGTGGGCGCATCGGCGGTCAGGGCCGGTCGCGAGCGTTACGACTGTTCCAATGTCGCGTCCGGGGGGGTCTAAATCAAGCATCGCGGGTCTGCTGCAAAATGTTGCAACCCATAGAAAACCCGGATGGTTCGTCGCCCGTGAACCATCCGGGTCGGGGGGAAGCGCCTTCAAGATCGCGGCGGGGACGGGTTCGCCCTTCCGCCCCCGCCGCGGGGTGACCCGGTCCCTCGCTCATTGACCAGGTCCTGGAGGTGCGCCGCCCCCCTTCTTGCAACCGCGGTGCCGGAATGCAGGCTCTCTGCTATCTGGTTGTGTTGAAATATCTTGAGGCGCACGCCGCCGCAGCTGTCCCACCTGGCCCCCCGCCAAACCCCGAAAACCGTCCCACCGCAGTGTCCCACGCCGAGGGCAGATGGGACACTTTGGGACAGTTCGGGTCGGGATGCCCGGGGGCTCTGCCGGCGGGAGGCGATTGATGGGAGGGGCGGAAATGGGAGCGCGGGCGTGGATCCGGGGGATCGGGGGCGCGGACGATCTCGGGCGCGGGCGGGCATCCGGTGTCCGGCCGCGGCGGAGACGCGACGGCCGGGGCGCGTGCGCCGGCGCACGGCCGAAACGCCGGCTGGACGGCGCGTCCGTGGCGGCAAGCCGGCACGCATCCGCGCGCGCCCTGAAGCCAAGGCCGCGCCGGGACCTGCAGAGCCCCCATCATGCCCTGTTTTGACTCAATGATATCAATTATATCTACACATATTCACTTGCGCTTGCGCTGTCTTTTCGCTATCTTTACGCCACAAACAACCGGCGACCGATTCCTCCCGGAAATGCGGTGCCCATGCCGTCACTTGCCACGCCATCACTTGCCATGCCGTCACTTGCCACGCCATCACCTGCCACGCCATCACTGGCCCAGCCATCACGGGCCGCGCTGTCCCCAGCCCGGCCACCACTGGCCGAGCCGTCACCCGCTCTGCCCCCCTATACCGCCGGCCAGCCGGCGGCCCGCGTCGATGCTCACCTGCGGGAAGCGCTTGCTGCCTGCGACCGGGCCCGGCAGTGCGCCGTGCTGTGGTTCGCCGAGGTCCAGCGTCGCGCGCTTTACCGCGAGCTGGGGCACGCTTCGCTCCAGATCTACGCCACGCAGGCGCTCGGCTTCAGCGACAACCGGTTTCGCCAGTTCAAGCGCCTGGCCGATGACCTCGACCGCCTGCCAGCCCTGCGCACGGCCATGGCCGCGGGCGAGCTGGGCTGGACCAAGGCCCAGCAAGTCGCGCGCGTCGCCTCGCCCGCCACGCAATCGGCGTGGGTCGCACGTGCGAAGACCACAGGACGCCGCGAGCTCGAGCAGGAGGTGCGCGCCGCCTGCTCCCGTCAGCGCCCGCCGCGACGCAGCGAGGACCAGCTCGAACTGGCCGTCGCTGCTCCTGCCGCGGTGAGCTCCACCGCCATCGGCATGGACGCACCTGCAACCGGCGGCACGTCCGATCGTGTGCCCGGCGCACCGGATGGCGCCGCCATCGGCACGGCCGGGCCCGCAACCGGCAGCACTTCCGATCGTGCGCCCCGCTCGCCCGCCGGCGATCGGGCCCGCATCGATGGATGTGCCCCGCCGCTCGCCCCCTCACAGCCGGCAGCGCGTGCGCCGGCGCACGCCGACAACGTGCGCCACACGATCAGCTTGCAGCTCGACGCCTGGCAGCTGGCGCGTTTCGAGGCCCTGCTCGGGCAGGTCCGGCGTCGGCGTCTCGTGCCTGCCACCGCCGACCGCACCGACGTCGTGCTCGCCGCGCTCGCGCTCCTGGCCGGCAGTGACGGCAGGGCGATGCGCGAAGGCGCGATCGATGGCGAGTCCAAGGCAGGCGAGGCGTCCGCCGCCCGCGCGACCGCACCCCGCCTGGCCGCCACCGACGATCCCCATGCCCACGATGTCGCCGGTGGCACCGCCCGGCGTGCATCCCGCCGCGCCGCGTCGGGCGCACCACCCGCCCAGGTAGTCGTTCAGCGGTGCCCGGACTGCGGGGCGACGGCGGTCGCGACGTCGCGTGGCGAAATCGCCCTGTCGGCGGCGCGCGGCGAGGCCCTGGCCTGCGATGCGCGCGTCCGCCGCGCCGGCCAGCCCAACCGCGCCACCGTGCCTCCGCGGCTGCGGGCCGCAGTGCTCGCGCGCGACCGGCACCGATGCGCATCGCCCGGCTGTGGAGCCACGCAGTTCCTGGAGGTCCACCACGTCGTCCCGCGCAATGCGGGCGGCGCCAACGAGGCCGCGAACCTCGTCACGCTCTGCAGCCGCTGCCACGGCTTCGTACATGAGCACCGGCTCCGTGCGCCGGCGCACGCACAACCGCACGCGCAGGCTGATACGCCGGCGCAAGCACAACTTCCCGCACAATCAGACGCGCAGGCTGACGCGCCGGCGCAAGCACAACTTTCCGCACAATCGCACGCGCAGGCCCCCGCGCCGGTCGAGCCGGCCGCTTCCCGTGGCGCGGCCGCCACCGATGCCGTGAGCGCAACGACGGACCGGGTCCCGGTGGGCGCCTGAACGCCGTGCGTGCATGAAGGTGCAGGTTGGTCCGCCCGATCCCTGGTCGTGCGTGGGCACAGGTGTGCCAGGATGTCGACCGGCCCCGCGTGCTCTTCGTCGGGGCCTCCTTGCGCCAAATGGCGCAGCGGTTCGCGCCATCACCGCAGCACGTCCGCGCGTGCGCCGGCGCACGGAGCCCAGCCCGCCACCCCCTCCGAGCCGATTCGCCGGCGCGGGTATCGCCATTCCCCTGCGCGCCCGCGCGTGCGCCGGCGGGTCAAGGCTGCTACCATGTCCGCAACAGGCGTGCACGAAGACCTTCGCCCCCGCGACGGTAGCCGTGGCTGCGGCCGAACCCGCGGTTGCGCGCCGGCCACAGGGGCCAAGGCAGGCAGGGCGGGTACCCCGTGGGTGCCCGCCCTGCGCGTCTGGTCTTGTCGCGAATCTACATTTGTCGAAGATCGATTCTTGGCACAAATCGACTCTTTGCGCGAATCGACTCTTTACGCGAATCGACTCATTGCGCGAATCGCCTCTTGGCACGAATCGCTTCCAGGCACGAATCGCTTCCCGGCACGATTCGCTTCTCGACGCTAATCGATGGTGGCCGCCCGGAACGCGGCCCCATGTCGCCGGTCGCGGCCGCGCTGCGGCGCCGCCCCGGCTCAGCCGCAGCAGCTCCCGCTCCCGCCGCCGCGCACCTCAGGCACGCCCAGCTTGCGCAGCAGGGAGATCATCGGGCACCAGCGCGTGAAGGCCGACTGGAGCAGGTTCAGGCCGACGAAGGCCGTGAAGGCGAACCACCAGGGGTTCACGAACCAGCCCAGCGCCACCGACAGCAGGACGAACACCCCTGCGATCGCGCGCAGCATCTCGTTCAGGGTCATCTCAGTCTCCTTCCGGGACCAGGGAACCGCCGCGCGCGGCGCGGTGCCGCAGCAGCAGGTAGTACAGCAACGGGATGACGACCAGCGTCAGCGCGGTCGAGACGATCACGCCGAAGATCAGCGAGACGGCCAGGCCCTGGAAGATCGGGTCCAGGACGATGACCAGGCCGCCCACGACCAGCGCCGCCGCGGTCAGCACGATGGGCCGGAAGCGCACGGCGCCCGCGCGCAGCACGGCCTGCTCGAGCGGGGCGCCGCCCCGCAGCTCGAGGTCGATGAAGTCGACCAGCAGGATCGAGTTGCGGACGATGATGCCCGACAGCGCGATGAAGCCGATCATCGAGGTCGCGGTGAAGAACATCCCCGTCAGCCAGTGGCCGGGCAGGATGCCGATCAGCGTGAGCGGGATCGGCGCCATGATGACCAGCGGCGTGACGAAGCTCTTGAACCACGCGACGACCAGCACGTAGACCAGCAGCATCACGACGCCGAACGCGATGCCCATGTCGCGGAAGACCTCGTAGGTGATCTGCCACTCGCCGTCCCACTTCATCGAGAGGCGGCTCTCGGAGGCGGGCATGGCCGAGAAGTGCTCCTCCAGCGTGTAGCCCTCCGGCAGCGGGATCGCGGCGATCTTCTCCTTCATGTCGAGGATGCCGTAGATCGGGCTCTCGGTGGCGCCGGCCACCTCGGCCGTGACGTAGGTCACGCGCCGCAGGTTCTTGTGGTAGATGTTCGCCGTCTCGGTCGTCTCGCGCACCGTCACCAGCGAGGCCAGCGGGACCATGCGACCCTGCGGCGACGGCAGCGACACGCCCTCCAGGCGGGCCAGGCCGGCGCGGCCGGCGCGGTCGGTGCGCAGCATGATCGGCACCGCGGTGCGGCCGTGCTCGGTGTGCAGCAGGCCGGCCTCGGCGCCGGCGCCGGCCATGCGCAGCTCGAAGGCGATCATCTCGGGGCTGATGCCCGCCAGCGCCGCCTTCTCGCGGTCCACCTCGAAGACCAGCTTGGGCTGCGGGTCTTCGACGAACCAGTCCACGTCGACGATGCCGGGCGTCGACTCGAAGACCTCGCGCACCTGGCGCGCGACCTCGAGCTGGCGCTGCGGGTCCGGGCCGTAGATCTCGGCCACCATGGTCGAGAGCACGGGCGGGCCGGGCGGGACCTCGGCCACCTTGATGTTGGCGTCGTGGCGCTTCGCGACCGGCAGCAGCAGTTCCCGCACCTCCTTCGAAAGCGCGTGGCTCTGCTTCTTGCGGTCGTGCTTGCCGACCAGGTTGACCTGGATGTCGGCCACGTTCGCGCCCTGGCGCATGAAGTAGTGCCGGACCAGGCCGTTGAAGTTGATCGGGCCCGACGTGCCCACATAGACCTGCGTGTCGGTCACCTCGGGCAACGTGCGCACCGCCGCCGCCAGGTCCTTGGCCGCCGCCGCCGTGGCCTCGAGCGTGGTGCCCTCGGGCATGTCGACGATGACCTGGAACTCGCTCTTGTTGTCGTAGGGCAGCATCTTCACGCGCACGGCGCGCACGAACATCAGGCCCACCGAGGCGGCCAGCAGGACGGCGACCGTCAGCAGCGCCACGGTGCGGCGCCCGCCGTTGCCGATGAGCGGCTGCATGATGCCGGTGTAGAGGCGCTCGATGCGCAGGTCGGCCTTGGACGGGCCGTGGCCGCCGTCCTCGGGCGCGTGCCCGCCGTGGCGCCCCATCACGCGCAGCGTCAGCCACGGGGTGACCACGAACGCGACGACCAGCGAGAACAGCATCGCCCACGAGGCGTTGACCGGGATGGGCCGCATGTACGGGCCCATCAGGCCGCCCACGAAGGCCAGCGGCAGCAGCGAGGCGATGACCGTGAACGTGGCCAGGATCGTGGGGTTGCCCACCTCGTCGGTCGCGAACACGGCGGCCAGCTTGCGGTCGCCCTTGCCCATGTTGAAGTGCCGGTGGATGTTCTCGACCACCACGATGGCGTCGTCGACCAGGATGCCGATCGCGAACACCAGCGCGAACAGGGTCACGCGGTTGAGCGTGTAGCCCATCGCCGTGCTCGCGGCCAGGGTCAGCGCAAGGGTCACCGGCACGGCCACGGCGACGACCACGGCCTCCTTCTTGCCCAGGGCGAACAGCATCAGCAGCACGACGGCGAACGTGGCGACCAGCACGTGGAAGATCAGCTCGTTGGACTTCTCCTGCGCCGTCTCGCCGTAGTTGCGCGTGAAGGTCACGTGCACGTCGGACGGGAGCAGGGTCTTCTCCAGCTCGGCCAGCTTGTGCTCGATCTGCTTCGCCAGCACCACGGCGTTGCTGCCGGGCTTCTTGGCCACGGCGAGCGTGACCGCCGGCGCGTCGACGGGCATCCCTTCGATGTTCTTGTGCGCGGCCTGCGGGCCGGCGCCGAACAGGACGTAGGTCTGGCGCTCGGCGGCGCCGTCACTGATGTCGGCGACGTCGCCCAGCCGCACGGGCCGGCCGTCGCGCACGCCGACGACGACCGCGCGCACGTCGGCGGCGGTGCGCAGGGCACCCTCGGCCGCCAGCAGCACCTCGCGGTTGCCCGTGGTCAGCGAGCCGGCGGGCAGGCTCCAGTTCGTCTGCTTGAGGGCCTGCGCCACCTGCAGCGCGCTCAGGCCGCTGGCCTGCAGGCGCCCGGCGTCCAGGCGCACGGTCAGCTCGCGGCGCTCGCCGCCGATGACCGTGACCTCGCTGATGTCCTGGATCTTCTTGATCTCCAGCGCCAGCTCGTCGCCCACCTTGCGCAGCGCGTGGCTGTCCAGCGTCGGGCTCCAGGCGGTCAGCGCCACGATGGGCACGTCGTCGATGCCCTTGGGCACGACCTGCGCCGGCCCGGCGCCCGGCGGCAGCAGCCCGGGGTTCGCCATCAGCTTGGTGTGCAGCTTGACGGCGCTCTCCTCGGGGTCCTGCCCGACCTTGAAGCGCACGATGGCCATCGCGTAGGAGGGACCGCTGGTCGTGTAGATGTAGTCGACGCCGGGGATCTCCCACAGCAGCTTCTCCAGCGGCGCGGCCACGCGCTCCTCGGCCTCGCGCGCCGTGGCGCCGGGGAACGGCACCATGACGTCGATCATCGGCACCTGGATCTGGGGCTCCTCCTCGCGGGGCGTGACCAGCACCGCGAAGACGCCCACCGCCAGGGCCGCCAGCACCATCAGCGGCGTCAGCTTGTTGTCGATGAACGCGCGCGCGACGCGTCCCGACAGGCCCAGCGTGCTGCGGCTCATGACTGCACCTCGAGCGTCGAGCCCTCGACCAGCGTGGCGGGCGGCAGCACGATGACGCGGTCGCCGGCCTTCAGGCC
>JAYRFB010000174.1:0-21242 GCA_041908585.1 Candidatus Krumholzibacteriia bacterium | reverse complement strand
CCGTGTTCATGCGCTCCATCGCCGAGACGCCGCGGTCGGCGCTCTGCTTGGTCTGCGAGGCCAGGGAGTTGGCCTTGGCGGCGTTCGCGGCGTTCTGACGCGTCATCGCGGCCATCTCCTCCATGGAGGAGCTGGTCTCTTCGATGGCGGCCGCCTGGCGGCTGGCGCCGTCGGCCAGCGAGACGCTCGCGGACGAGACCTGGCCGGCGGCGCTGGCGGTCTGCTGCGAGCCGGCGGTCAAGCCGTTGATCAGGCGGCGCAGCGGGCCGACGATCGAACGGGTGATCATCAGCGCGGCGACGGTGCCGATCGCGATGCAGATCACCAGGCCGATCAGCAGGGTCAACGACGACGCCGTCAGGTTGGCCGACGCCTCGCTGGCGATCCCGCTGGCGCCCTCGACGCCGGCGGCAGCGGTGCCCTGCGCCTGGGCCAGGACTTCCATGCCCACCTCGGTGCGCTTGGCGCCCACGGCCTGGAGCTCCTGCCAGTTCGCGAGCAGGTCCTGCATGGCCGCGCGGTAGGTGTTGGCCGCCTCCTGGGTCTTGGCGATCTGCTGGAGGTTGACGTCCTGGTGCGTCCGCTCGCGCAGGTAGTCGAACTTCGCGGCCATCTTCTCGAAATTGCCCATCGCGTCGGTGATGACCTGCGGTTCGCGCTCGGCCTGGGACCGCCAGTTGGCGATGCGTGTCGCATTGCCCAGGTCGATGATGTCGCTCGTCACGGTGATCTTCTCGTGGCGTTCGCGGAGCTTGGCGCCCTTGGCGCCCTTGCCGATCTCCCCGGCCAGGGCCTCGTTCTGGTTGGCCAGGTACGCGTTCGCGTTCTCCATGAACGCGGCCGCGGCGGTGTCGAGGGTGGCCCGGTTCTGGTCCAGCTTGCCGATCAGTTCCTCGGTCCTCTTCGTCAGCCCGTCGTATTCGTCCACGGCCTTCCGCGTGGCGGCGACGGCCGGGCCCAGCTTCACGAGGTGCTCCGCCTTGTCGGCCAGCTTGGCGGCATCGTCCAGCCACTTGTTGACCTCGGCCAGGCTGCCCTTGCCCTGCTCCAGGTACTGGGGCTCCTCGCTCATCGCGTAGCCGCGCATCGCGTACATGGTCAGCAGCGCGTTGCGCTCGACCTGGTTGCAGATCGCGACTTCCGGCATGTACTCGTCGGCCAGGATGCCGGCATCCCGCCGCACCACGTTCATGCTCACGACGCCCAGCGTTCCCAGCACCGAGGCCAGGCAGATCACCGTCGCGAAGCCGAGGCTGATCTTCGCGCCCAGTTTCAGGTTCTTCAGCATGTGTCGCTCCCTTCGCGCGGCCGCTTCCGACGGCCGCTTCCTTGGTGATCAGGCCGTGACGCAGAGATCGGCGATCTCGCTGGCGTTGAGCACACGGTTGATATGCAGCAGCAGGGTGACGTGGTCGCCGACCTTGCCGATGCCGAGGATGTAGTCGGTGTCGATGCCCTGCCCGAAGGCCGGGGGATCCTGGATGTCGGTGGCGGTGAAGTACTGCACCTCGGAGACCTGGTCCACCAGGACGCCGATCTCGCGATCGCCGACGTGCGCCACGATGATGCAGGTCTCGGCTGTGGCCTCGACCTCCGGCATCCCGAACTTCAGGCGCAGGTCGACCACCGGGATCACGGTGCCGCGCAGGTTGATGACGCCCTTGACGTGGTCCGGGGCCAGCGGGATCGCCGTGATACCGATCAGCCCGATGATCTCGCGGACCTTGAGGATCTCCAGGCCGTAGTGGCCCGGCCCCAGCTTGAAGGTGAGGTACTTGCCGGCCCTGCCCGACTCGCCCGGCCGTGTCGCTTCGTTACCCGTCATGCGATCCTCCTCGGTGCGATGGCGGACGGCAGCCGCCTCCGGATGGCACCCGGGGCGCCCGACGACCGGAGCCGGCACTGCCCGTCAGTCCGGCCCCGCGTCGGGCGCCCGCCCCCGGGCGCCGCGTCAACCGAGGGTGTTTTCGGAGCAGTCACCGGGAAGTTGAGGAAATTTTTGGGAATTTTTGGATATGAGGACGAATCCGATAAGGTTTTCGCGATCCGGTGTTCAGGATAATACGCTGTCAGGGCTAAGTGTGCGCGCTGGCGGTCGCGGGCTCCGGCTGGGGGACCAGCGTCAACAGCTTGCCGAAGTCGATCGGCTTGGGCAGGAAGGCGGCGGCGCCTGCCGCCAGGATGGTCGCGCGCACTTCGGGCGTGTCGTTTGCCGACATGGCGATGACACGGATCCCGGCCGTCGCGCGCGCCGCCTTGACGCGCCGGCAGACCTCGAAGCCGTCGAGTCCGGGCAGGTAGATGTCCAGCAGCATCAGGTCGGGCTTCTCGGTGGCGACCAGCTCGCCGGCGCGGAAGCCGTCGGCGGCCAGCAGCACGCGAAGGTCGGGCCGCACCGTCGACAGCCTCAGGACCAGCCACGGCCCGACCTGCGGGTCGTCCTCGACCACCAGTACCGTCGGGCGCCGGTCGACCAGGCCGTCCGGCACCGGCAGGCCGCGCTCACCCAGGAACTCCAGCAGGTCGCGCGGGGACACGCGCCGGTGGCCGCCCGGCGTGCGGCCGGCGCGCAGCTTCCCGCCGTCGATCCAGTTGGCGATCGTCTGGGCGCTCACGCCCAGCAGCTCGGCCACGCGGGTCGTCGAGAGGGCGCTCTTCATGCGGGCACCTCCCCGACGACGGCGTCCGCCCGCTCCGCCGCCGACAGCGCCTGGCGGGCTGCCTCGACCAGTTCCTGGACGGTGAACGGCTTGGTCAGAAGGATGGCACCGGCGTCCCGTGCGTGTGCATCGCGATAGCCGGACATGTAGATCACGCGCCGCACGCGGCCGTGGGCCAGCAGGCGCCGCGCCAGCTCGTCGCCCCGTATCCCCGGCAGGACCAGGTCGGTGACCAGCACGTCGAAGGGCTCGCCCGCGACGGCCAGCGCCAGCGCGTCGGCCGGCGAGGCGGCAACGGTCACCGTCGCCCCCTGCTGGCGCAGGGCCTCGTTCACGAGCGCCCTGACTTCCTCCGCGTCCTCGACCACCAGGATCCGCCCGCAAAGGCTGCCGTCCGCGGGCGCGAGGGCAGGGCCGTCGACCGGATACATGGACTCGCGCGCAATTGGCAGCGTCAGCGTGACCACCGTGCCGGAGCCGGGCCGGCTGCGGATCGCGATGGTGCCGCCGCTCTGCTCCACGAAGCCCCTGGTCATCGCCAGGCCAAGACCCGAGCCCTTGCCCTCGGGCTTGGTCGTGAAGAAGGGCTCGAACACGCGTTCGAGGTCGGCGGGCTCGATGCCGTGGCCGTCGTCCTCGACCTCCAGCTCGATGGCGCCCGGCGAGCCGTCTTGCGCCGCTGCGTGGACGGCCGTGCGCAGCACGAGCCGGCCCCCGTCGGGCATGGCGTCCCGCGCGTTGATGACCAGGTTGAAGACGGCCTGCTCGAGCGCGCCCGGATCGACCCGCACGTGGCCGGGACCCGGCGACAGCTCCGTGCGGACGGCGATCGTCTCGCCGATCAGCTTGCGCAGCGGGGGCAGCAGGTCACGGAGCGACGCGTTGAGGTCGACCAGCCTGGGCGCCAGCTCGCGCCGACGGCTGAAGGCCAGCAGGTGGCCCGTGGTCGAGACGGCCCTCTGCGTCGCCAGCCGGATCTGCTCCAGGGCGGAGCGGCGGGCGACCTCTGCGGTGGCGGACTCGAGCAGGATTTCGCAGTAGCCGGAGATGACCGTCAGCTGGTTGTTGAAGTCGTGGGCCACGCCGGCGGCCAGGCGCCCGAGAGCGTCCAGCTTCTGGGCCTGCCGCAGCTGCGCCTCCAGCCGGCGGCGCTCGGAGACGTCGACGGCCACCCAGCGCGTGACCGCCGGGGCGTCGGGAGCGCCCGTTCCGCCCCGCCCGATGCACAGCACGGTCGCGGCATTGCCGCCGGCCCCGCGTACCTGGATCTCGAGCTCGACCTCGCGCCCGTCCTGGACGTCGCGGCGGGCGGTCGCGAAGCGGGCCGCCTGCTCGGCGTCCAGCGCCTCGGCGAAGGGGCGAGCAGCCGGGTCGGAGACCGCGCCGCCGGCCAGGCGCAGCCAGGCGGGATTCGCCTCCAGGTAGCGGCCTTCGCCATCCAGTGCGAAGTACCCGATGGGCAGCTGCTCGTACAGGCTGCGGAATCGGTGCTCGCTCTGCTGCAGCTCCCGCTCGCGCGCCTTCGCCTCGGTGATATCGGTGGCGATGCCGCACATGCCGATCGGGACGTCGTTCCGGTCACGCATGAGGACGGTGCGACAATGGAGGAGCGACCGCGCGCCGTCGTGGGCCAGGTTCACGACCTCGCCGTCCCAGCGTCCGCGGGCCAGCGTGGTGTCGATGATCTCGCGCTGCGTGGCCCCCGCGTTCGGGTCGTCGCCGAACTCCGTCACGCTCCGCCCGACCAGGTCCTCGCGGCGCGCGCGCAGCGAACGGCAGGCAGCGTTGTTCACGTAGACGACGCGCCCCTCCAGGTCGGTCGCCGTCACGCGATCCTGGATCTGGTCGAGGGCCATCGCCTTGAACGCGACATCGTCCTCGGCCCGGCGCAGGTCCGTGATGTCCAGGAGCGTGACCAGGGCGTGCCTGCGCCCGGCCACGCGGACCGGTGCCGACGAGACCAGCAGGTGCGTGGCCTCCGCGCCTTCCGGCGATGCCATGGGCAGGGTCACCGGCAGCCTGTCGATGGCCTTGTCGGAAGTCACCGCCTCCCTGATGGCGCGCCGCAGTTCACACAAGCCGCAATCGGGCCCGTGGCCGCACCCGCGCCGGTCGTGCAGGCTGTTCAGGCAGCCGATTCCGCCGCCGACCAGGGGCCCGCCTGCCGCGCCGCCGGTGGCGAAGCCGTTCGACCCGCCCAGGTTGGCCGCCGCCCGGTTGGCGCCGGTGACGCGGAAGTCCTCGTCGACCATCAGGACCGGCACGGGCAGGTGTTCGTGGATCGTCTCCAGCTCGGCGCCGCGGCTCGCGCGCTCGCGCTCGGCGTCGCGCCGCGCGGTGACGTCCACGCTGTAGACGGCAAGGCGCTCCACGCACCCGCCCGCGTCCAGCACCGGGACGATGCGGCGCTCCAGCCACCGGCCGTCGCGCGCGGTGGTCCAGGCCGTGGCCTGGCCCGTGCGCGCCACCTCGGCGAACATAAGGCGGCGTTCGGTTGCCTCGTCGGGCGACAGCAGGTCGCAGAGGTTGCGACCGATGAGGTCGGACCGGCTCAACCCGAGGCGCGAGGCACAGGTCTCGTTGGCCACCAGGATCGTGCCGTCGAGCGCCAGCAGGGACGTGGCTTCTTCAAGCCCGTCCAGCAGCTGCTGCAGCGGTCCGGCGGGATCGTGCTCGGTCGCCATCGGTGCTCCCGGGTCCGGGGTGAGGCCAGGGCGGGCGGCGGTGCCGCCGTCGTGCCCGCCACGGGACAGCACGAATCGTGCGGGATCCGGCGATGGATACGCAAAATCCTCAAGCCTGTCTTGTCATTACTTCCCAACAGGTTAGATGCACCATGGGGCGGAACTGACCCTTCGCGGCACCCGGAGGCCGGGCGCCGTCCCGCCCAGGTTCCTCACGCTCTGGACGGAGATCAACCGTCCAGGGCGCGGCCCTGCGAGAGGATGACGTCGCGGTAGAAGCGCCCGCTGTCCTTGATGGTGCGGGCCTGCGTGGCGGGATCGACCTGGGCCAGCCCGAAGGTCTTGGCGTAGCCGCAGGCCCACTCGAAGTTGTCGAGCAGCGACCAGGCGAAGTAGCCGCGCACGTCGGCGCCGTCGGCGATGGCGTCGCGCACGGCCTGCAGGTGCGAGCGGAGGTAGTCGACGCGCAGCGGATCACGCACGCGCCCGTCCGCGTCCGCCGGCGGGTCGGCGAACGCGGCGCCGTTCTCGGTGATGTGGATCGGCAGCTCACCGTAGCGCGAGCGCAGCCAGCCCAGCACCTCGCGCAGGCTCTGCGGTCGCACCTCCCAGCCCGTCTCGGTATAGAGGGCGGCGGGCTGGCGGACGGGCGCCGCGCCGGTGGGGTGGGCCGCGTTGTCGGCGCGGTTGACCGAGCGGGTGTAGTAGTTCAGGCCCAGGAAGTCGATGGGCTCGCCGATGACCGCGAAGTCCCCTGCCGGGAACTGCGGCCAGGCCGCGCCGAACATCGTCGCCATCTCGTCGGGGTACCGCCCGAGGCGCAGCGCATCCAGGTACCAGCGGTTCATGTAGGCGTCGGCGCGGCGGGTGGCGGCGAGGTCCTCCTCGGCGCCGCTCGCGGCGTCCTTGGGCTCCAGGTTCACGACGATGCCCAGCTGCGCGCGCGTCTCCGCGCGCAGGCAGGCGACGGCCAGCCCGTGGCCGCGCAGCAGGTTGTGCGCGGCCCAGGCGGCGGCGCCCAGGTCGCGGCGACCCGGCGCGTGCACGCCGTGCACGTAGCCGCCGTCGACGACGACCCACGGCTCGTTCAGCGTTGCCCAGTGGCCGACGCGGTCGCCGAGGCGCGCCGCCACCACGCGCGCGTAGTCGGCGAACCACTGCGCGCAGTCGCGGGCGGCCCAGCCGCCACGTTCGTCCAGCGCGTGCGGCAGGTCCCAGTGGAAGAGCGTGGGGAAGGGCGTGATGCCGGCCTCGAGCAGGCCGTCGACCAGGCGGTCGTAGAAGTCGAGCCCGGGGCCGTTCACCCGTCCCGTGCCCTCGGGCAGCACGCGGCTCCAGGCGATGCTGAAGCGGTAGGCCCCGAGCCCCAGCTCGCGCATCAGCGCGATGTCCTGGCGCCAGAGCCGGTAGTGGTCGCAGGCGACGTCGCCGGTGTCGCCGCCGGCGATGCGCCCCGGCTCGTGGGAGAACACGTGCCAGTTGCTGGGGCCGGCGCCGTCGGCCAGCGGGGAGCCCTCGATCTGGTAGGCCGAGGTGGCGGCGCCCCAGAGGAACGCGGGGGGGAAGTCGCGGCTCACGCCCGGCCTCCGCCCCGGCCCAGGGTGATGTCGGCCACATGGCTCCCGCCGTCGCGAACCAGGGGCAGCCGGACCACGCCGTCGCGCGGCGCGACCGGCGCGCCGTCGAGGCTGGCCGCGACCACCGCGCGCGTGCAGCCGGTCGGGTTGGTCACGTTGACCTGGTAGGTCGTGCCGTCGCCCGGCAGCCGCCACGTCACCTGGAAGCCGGGCCATTCGTCCGGGATGCAGGGGGCCACCATGAGCGCATCGCGGCCTTCCGTGCGCAACCCGAGCACCGACTCCAGCGCCACGCGCTGCAGCCAGCCCGAGGAGCCGGTGTACCAGGTCCAGCCGCCGCGGCCGACGTGCGGTGGCGCGCCGTAGACGTCGGCGGCCACCACGTAGGGCTCGACCTTGTAGCGCTCGACCTGCGCCGGCGTGGCCGCGTGCAGGACCGGGTTCAGCAGGTCCAGCAGCTGCGCCGCGCGGTGGCGGCGTCCCAGCACGGTCATGGCCCGCACCACCCAAGTGGCGGCGTGCGTGTACTGTCCGCCGTTCTCGCGCACGCCGGCCACGTAGCCGCGGATGTAGCCCGGGTCGCGCGGCGTGTCCACGAACGGCGGCGTCAGCAGGCGGACCAGGCGGTCCTCGTCGCTGATGAGCTGCGCCTCGACCTGGTCCAGGGCCGCCTCGGCACGCTCCGCCGGCGCCACGCCCGACAGGACGGACCAGGCCTGGGCCAGGGCGTCGATGCGGCACTCGCGGTTCTCGCGCGAGCCCAGCGGGGCCCCGTCGTCATAGTAGCCGCGGCGGTACCACCCGCCGTCCCAGCCACCCTCGTTGAGGGCCGCGGCCAGGCGCTCGCGATGGGCACGGTAGCGCGCGGCGCGCGCGGACTCGCCGCGCGCCTCGCACAGCGGCGCGAAGGCGTCGATGATGCTGACGAGGAAGAAGCCCATCCAGGTGCTCTCGCCGCGACCGAGCCGCCCGACGCGGTTCATGCCGTCGTTCCAGTCGCCGGTGCCGAACAGGGGCAGGCCGTGGGCGCCCACGGCCAGCGACCGGTCCCGGGCCAGGCAGCAGTGCTCGAAGACGGTGCCCTCGCGACCCGAAGGGGTGGCGTGGACGAAGACCTCGTCCTCGCCGTCGGGCAGCGCGGGCGCCGTCAGGTACGGCGCCACCTCGTCGAAGACGGCCAGGTCGCCGGTCTGCCGCGCGTACTCGCAGGCGATGTAGGGCAGCCAGAGCAGGTCGTCGGCGAAGCGCGTGCGGATGCCCGCGGTCATCGGCGGATGCCACCAGTGCAGGACGTCGCCCTCGACGAACTGGTGGCCGGCGTGCAGCACGACCTGGTTCCGCGTGTGCCCGGGCCAATAGGGCAGGAGCGCCAGCGAATCCTGGAGCTGGTCGCGGTAGCCGTAGGCGCCGCCCGACTGGTAGAACGCCGAGCGGCCCCGCACCCGGCACGAGAGCGTCTGGTAGGCGAGCCAGCCGCCGAGCATCAGGTCGAGCGCCGGCGATGGCGTCCGGACCCGCAGCGCGCCGAGCCCGTCGCGCCAGAAGGCGCGGGCGGCGTCCCACGAGGCCTCGGTGGCGCCCGGTTCGGAGAAGGCGCGGACGTGGGCGCGGGCCGCCTCCTCGCCCGCCGCTTCCTCGCCCGCCTCCTGGCCGAGCACGAACGTGATCGTGCGCGCGGCGCCGGCCGCAAGCGTGAACGATGCCCGCAGGCGAAGGAGGTCCGTGGCGCCGGCGTCGGCGGCGATCTCGACGGGGCCGGCGTCGGCCGCCGCGCAGGCGAAGGTCACGTGGCCGGCGAAGGGACCGGCGGCGCCGTCGCGGGCCAGCAGCGCGCCGGTGCCCGCGTCGCGCCAGACCTTCAGGAAGCGGCCGACGGGCGCCGCCGCCGAGCGCGCCTGCAGCTGTGTCGCCGCCGAGAGCACGAGCCGGCGGGCGCCGGGTCCGGGATTGGCCACGCGGACGCGCACCAGGCGCGCGGGACGGTCGCCGTCCACATGCAGCGTCGTCTCCAGGTCAAGGCCGGCCGCGCGCCGCCGCCACGACGTGTAGCCGAAGCCGTGCCGGATCTCGGCGGCCCCGGCTCCGGTCCCGGCCTCGGGCAGGCACGATGCGCTGGTGCCCAGGTCCGCGTCGTGCAGCTCGAAGACCTCCGACGGCGGGTCCAGGACGGGGTCGTTGCTCCACGGCGTCAGGCGGTTCTCGCGGCTGTTGTCGCACCAGCAGGAACCGATGGCCGCTTCGCTGGCGATGCAGCCGAAGCGCTCGCCGGCGATGACGTTGGTCCACGGCAGCGGGGGCAGCGCCAGCGAGCCGTCGTCGCGGGGCTCAACGCGGATCACGTACTCGCGACCGTCGGGGCTGAAGCCGCCGTGGCCGTTGTCGAAGTCCAGGGGCCCGGTGCTCGTGGTCAGGGGTTCGCCGGGCGCGCGCGGGGCGGTCGCTGCCGCGGCATCCGGGGCGGTCGCCGGTGCCGGGATCCCGCCGGCCACCGCAAGCGTCGCGCAGGCCAGGAGCAGCCCGCGATCGGCGGCTTCCAGCTCCGCGTCAGGCAGGTGACGCAGGCCCGCGACCGGAGCGCCGCCCAGGAGGAGCGCCTCGACGGGCAGGCCCAGGTCGCGCCAGAACGCGTGCATCGCGGCCACCCCGGCCACGGTCCCGGCGTCGGTCACGGCGGCGTCGACCACCACCAGCGGCCGGTCCGCGGGAACGCCCAGTCGCGCCAGCAGCGCCAGCGTGGCAGGGCCTTCGGCGGGGGCCGGCGCCGGCGCGCGCAGCGACGGGTCGCCGGCGAGCACGGCCGCTGCCAGGGCCCGGGCGGCCTGGTCGTCGGCGACCGACCAGCCTCGCGCCTGCGCCTGGCGGACGGCGGCTTCGCGGGCCGACGCCAGGATCCCGGCGGCGACCCGCTCGTCCGCGGCCAGGCCGGCCAGGGCGCGCGCCTCATCCAGGTCGGCGGCCAGGCCCATCACGATCGACAGTGTGGTCGATCCGCCGGCGGGCAGCGCCACCGCGCGGCGCAGCGAGGCCACCGGATCCAGCACGTTGCCGGTCGTGCCGCCGAGTGCGGCGCCGGCGGCCAGCGCGGCAGGCCTGCCCCCGGCGCGGCCGCGTCCCCACCACTGCAGGCGGTCGGTGTCCCACTCCAGCGCACCGTTGCCGCCCAGCGCATGCGCCAGCAACGGCCAGGTCTCCTGGGGTGCGCGCGGCCGCCTCCGGGCCACCAGCAGGCCGCGCTCCGGCTCGGCCTCGGTCTGCACGAAGAGCTTCGAGAAGCCGGGATGCGACTCGTGCGCCGCGGCATCGTTCAGGGCGACCTCGACGAACGTCGTGACGTCCAGTCGCCGGTCGCTGCCGCGGGTGTCGGTCAGGGTCAGGCGGCGCAGCTCGGCCCGACGCCCGGGGATGGTGCAGGTCTCGAGCTCCGCCACCAGGCCGTCCTGCTCGTGGACCAGGACGACGGAACCGTTTTCAGCGCGGGCCCGCACCGCCGCCGGGGCGCCGTCGGGCCCGCCGAGGCGCCAGCAGGAGCCGCGCTCGAGGTCGCGGACGAAAACCAGAAGGCCGTCGCGGCCCGGTCGTCCCGTCGGGCCGCGAGGGGTCAGGGCGACGCCGCCGCTGCCGGAGCCGCCGCTGCCGTCGGCGCGGATGAAAACTGTGTAACTGTTAGCCGGAGAAGAAGCTGCGCCACCGAGCACCGTGGCGCAAAAAGGCAGCCCGCCGCCGGGGCGGGCATCTCCGGAGTCTGGATTCCGCACGGGCCTGGTGCCTCCTGCCGGCGGCCTGCCGGCGCCACGCGGCGCCGGGACCGGGGGCAATCGGACGTTGACGCGGGGCGGGTTGTCACAGACCGCTTGACACGCTGTCGAAAGTATGAAACCGTTTACATTCTCGGCGGACGAGGGAGCGTCTGCGCGCCATCGGGGGAACCCGCGACGGCCGGCAGGACGGCGGCGGGTCAGGCAACGGGGACAGCCCTTGGCCACGATTCGTGACGTTGCCCGGGTCGCCGGCGTTTCCATCGCCACCGTCTCGCGGGTCTTCAACAACCACACGCTGGTCAACCCCGAGACCGCCAGCCGGGTGCTCGAGGTCGCCTCCCAGCTCGAGTACTGGCCCAACGGCGCCGCGCAGAGCCTCACCACCCGGCGCACCCACACCTTGGGCGTGATGCTGCCGGAACTGTTCGGCGAGTTCTATTCGGAAGTCATCCGGGGCATCGATCGCCAGTCCCGCGCCCACGACTACCAGATCCTGCTGTCCAGCTCGCACTCCAACGGCGAAGAGGTCCTCATCGCCGGCCGGGCCATGCTCGGCCGCATCGACGGGCTGATCATGATGGCCCCGGACGAGGCCTCGATCGAGACGGTCGAGCGCGTGCGGCGGCGCGTGCCGGTGGTGCTGCTGAACCCGCGGGTCGAGGTGGAAGGCTGCTGCTCCGTGGCGTTCGAGAACTTCAGCGGCGCGCGCGCGGCGGTCGAGCACCTGGTCGCGCTCGGGCACCGCGACATCGCGCTGATCACCGGGCCCCACGGCAACGTCGACGCCGAGGAGCGGGCGCGGGGCTTCCGTCGCGCCCTGGCCGACGCGGGGCTGGACCCGGAGGCGGCGCTGGTCATCCAGGGCGACTTCCGCGAGACCGCCGGCTACGAGGCGGGCGTGGCGATCCTGGCGCGGCGGCCGCGCCCGACCGCCGTCTTCGCGGCGAACGACTGCATGGCCGTGGGCCTGCTGGCCGCCCTGCGGGCGGCGGGACGGCGGGTGCCGCGCGACATTGCCGTGGTGGGCTTCGACGACATCGCGATGGCGGCGTACCTCAACCCGCCGCTGACGACCGTGCGCGTGGACGCCTGCGGCCTGGGGCAGCGCGCCGTGGACCTGATGATGGGCGCCATCGAGGCCGGCACGGCGGGCGGCAGCCTGCGACAGACGCTGCCGGCGGTGTTGACCGTGCGGCAGTCGTGCGGCGCGGCGACGGCGCAGGCGGGATTCTTCGAGGACGCGGCCGGACCGGCCCGCCGCGTGCGCAAGCAGACGGGGTAGTGACACGGGCAAGATCGGGTTGGTCGAACGGGAATGATCGAGGGACGAGGCAACGGCATCCTGGAGGAGGTAGCAGCATGAAGAGACTGATCACGGCCCTGCTCGCGTGCGGGGTGTTCGTGGCGCTGGCGCTGCCGGCGGTGGCGCAGGCGCCGCGCGACAACGCCATCTGGGCGCGGACGGCCGGCGGGGCGATCACGCTCGACGGTGTCCTGAACGAGGCGGACTGGGCGCAGGCCGAGTCCTGGAACGTGGTCTACGGCCAGGATGCCGGCATCCCCGGCAGCGGCTACAAGACCGAGGCCGGCTGGAATCCGCCGGCCAATCCCACCAACGCCGTCATCAAGTTCCTGGTCCGGGGCAACCAGCTCTACATGGGCGTGGAAGTGGCGGACAACTCCGTCGGCGGCAGCGCGTCGTTCAACCGGTTCGACGGCTTCCTGATGGGCCTGCACGACCACTCGGCGGCGTTCTACCCGAAGCCGGTCTTCGAGTACTTCTACGCCTGGTGGCACGACGAGCTGCTGGACCCGCAGCCGGCCGGGCAGATGCCCGCCTTCATCGGCACCTTCGGCTCGAATCCCCACGGCGCGGCCCGCACCCCGGAGCAGATCGCGGCCTGGGACGCGGTGACCGTCGTGCACGGGCTGAGCAACAGCGACGCGACGGCCGACACCGGCTACACGGTCGAGATGCGCTTCGACCTGGACATCCTCGGCTACGACACCGAGGCGCCCGAGGGCGACATCGTCGAGTTCAACATCTCGATCTATGACACGGACGGCTTCTGGCCCATCAGCCCCGTGACGTTCAGCGCCAACCGCGTCTGGTGGCAGGGCCCGTGGGGCAACACCTCGTGGTACGACGAGGTGCGGATCCACGCGCGGCCGGACGTGACCACGTCGTCGGGCCCGGCGCCGTTCATCGGCCCCGACCTGCTCATCAAGCACATCGATGCGACGCCCACGGTGGACGGCCAGCTGGACGAACCCGTGTGGAGCAGCCCGGACCTCTACTCGTTCGATATCCGCTGGGACGACGACGCGCTGCGCGAGACGTACCCCGGCGTGGGCCCGGCGCGCGCCGGCCAGTACCAGCCGAACGTGAACGGCGGGGCGGCCTTCGTCATCGACCCGGCCGATGCCAACGTGAAGCTGTTCCATCGCGGCACCAAGCTCTACGTTGGCTTCGACGTCAACGATGCCGTGGTCCAGTACCACGCCGACATCAACCGCTGGGACGGCGCCATCGTCACGATCAACGACCGCGTCGAGCGCGGTCCCGACCAGCAGCTGTTCGGCAAGCGCCTGTCGTTCCAGATCGCGCAGAACGGGACAGCCTCGGCGCAGGACGACCTGCTGAGCATGGTCGGCGCCGGCCGCGCGACCATCGCGGCGCACATGAACGCCGGCACCACGGTCGACACCCTCGGCACGCAGATGGACAACGGCTACACCGTGGAGATGGAGATCGACCTGGAGGGCCTGGGCTTTCCGGCCGACCTGGGCGACAAGGCCCTGTTCATCGGCGTCACGCTGTTCGACGGGGACAGCTTCCAGGTGGCCACCGACAGCTACGGCACCCGCACCTGGTGGCAGCGCGAGTGGCAGGGCACCTGCTGCCCGGCCACGGCCTACCTGGTGCCGGGTTACGTGTCGGGAGTGGGCGACGGCGGCTGGAACCCGGGCGCCGGCTACGCGCAGGCGCTGGGCAGCCTGAACCCGTCGCCGCGGCCGCGCGTCGCGTTCGCGATCCCTGATCGCAACCGCGTGTCGCTCGAGGTCTACGACGTGCGTGGCCGCCTGGTCGAGCGGCGCGAGCTGGGCGAGCTGGATGCGGGCGACACCAGCGTGCCCCTGTTCGCCAGCGACGAGCCGGCTGCCGGCGTGTACCTGTACCGCGTGCAGTTCGTCGATCCTGCCAGCGGCCGCGAGCGCGGCGTGCTGACGGGCAAGACGATGCTCATGAAGTAGGTCGGATCGCACAGGCCCACCGCCGCGCCGGTGCCGACAGGGCCCGGCGCGGCGGCGGGCGGATCCCGGGACGGAACCAGCCACGAAGGCGGAACGCAGTTGCTGCTGAACCTGCATGAGTCACGCGCCGGCGCGCGCGCCGCGGCCCTGGGCCTCGGCGTGCTGCTGCTGCTGGCGTCGATGCCCGCGCTGGCGGGCACCACGGGCACGCTGTCGGGTCATGTCCTGGACGGGGACGGCAAGCCGGTCGTGGCGGCCACCGTGCTGGTGGTCGGCACGCGGCTGGGCGCCTACACCGACGCCGAAGGCCGCTACCTGATCCTGAAGGTGCCGCCGGGCACCTACGAGCTGAAGGCCAGCCGGCTGGGCTTCAACGCGATGACCGTCAGCGGCGTGATCGTCTCGGCCGACAACACCACGAAGCAGGACTTCAAGCTGGGCGACACCGCGTTGGCGACGCAGGAAGTCGTGGTCGTCGCCGAGCGGCCGCCCGTGGACGTCACGGTGACCAGCTCGCAGGTGACGATGACGACCGAGGAGATCGAGGACCTGCCGGTGCAGAGCCTGACCGACGTCGTGAACCTGCAGGCGGGCGTCGTGGACGGGCACTTCCGCGGCGGCCGGCAGGGCGAGGTGCAGTTCCAGGTCGACGGCGTCAGCATCAACAACGCGTTCGACAACAGCTCCAGCCTGAACATCGACCGCTCCCTGCTGCAGGAAGTGCAGGTCATCAGCGGCACCTTCGACGCCGAGTACGGGCAGGCCATGAGCGGCGTCGTCAACGCCATCCTCAAGGAAGGCGGGGAGAAGCACGAGGTGGACGCCGAGGTGTTCACCGGCGGGTTCTTCTTCCCCGGACGCGAGACCGAGCGGAAGGTGCCGGACGACATCCACCTGACCGGGACGCTGAACGCGCAGGCGACCCTCAGCGGACCTCTGCCCGTCAAGGACACGACGTTCCTGGTCAACGCGCGGCGCTACCAGTGGGACGACTACATCACGGCCACGCGGATCTTCAACCCGACGGATACGACCCGCGTCGATCCCGAGGACCCCACGCGCGTGATCCTGGACGGGACCGGCGACGGCGAGGAGATGCCGCTGGGCTGGACGGACGAGTGGTCGGGCCTGCTCAAGGTGACCAACAAGTCGCTGCAGAACACGAAGATCGGCTATCAGGCGCTGTTCAACTCGCGCGAGAACCGGCCCACGCAGTGGCTGTGGCGCTACCTGCCCGACGGCGTCTCCAACCAGCACACGCTGTCGGTGGCCCACGGCTTCGACATCACGCACACGCTGGGCGCCACGTCGTTCCTGGACCTGAGCCTTCGCCAGAACTACTACGAGTACAAGGACTACCTGTACGAGGATCCCTACGACCCGCGCTACGACGAGCTGCCGCCGCCCGGCGGCTCGGTCTACACGAACGGCGCGTACCTCTTCCAGGGCGGCGAGATCGACCATTACCTCCAGCGCACGCTCACGTACATCCTCAAGGGCTCGGTCACCAGCCAGCTCGATGACCGGAACCAGGCCAAGGCCGGCTTCGAGCTGAGCCTGCCCAAGGTGGAGTTCGGCAGCCCGGTGGTCATGGCCTGGGTCAACAACGAGCTGCTGCGCTTCGTGGACGATCCCGAGCGGCCGGGCCTGATGACGCGCTACCCGGTGATGGGCGCCGCGTACGTCCAGGACAAGATGAGCCGCAACGACCTCGAGGTGCACTTCGGCGCGCGGCTGGACTACTTCGACTCGCGCTCGACGGTGCCCAGCGACCCGGCGAATCCGGCCAACGCGATCGAGGGCGCGCCCGAATCGCTGCCGCGCGACACGACGGTGAAGGCCTCGCTGTCGCCCCGCCTGGGCGTGGCCTACCCGATCGAGGACAAGGCGGCGATCCACTTCTCGTACGGCCATTTCCGCCAGTTCCCGTCGGTCAGCACGATGTTCACGAATTCTGACTACTCGCGGCTGGATGACCTGCAGGCCGGCACCGCGGACTACGGCGTGATGGGCAATCCCGACGTGAAGCCCGAGACCACCGTCCAGTACGAGGTCGGCTACAAGCAGGTCGTCAACGACGACTTCGGTTACGACCTGACCATCTACTACAAGGACATCCGCGACCTGCTGGGCGTCGAGTTCGTCGACACCTACACCGGCGCCACCTACTCGCGCCTGACCAACGTCGACTACGGCAGCGCGCTGGGCGTGACGCTGGCCATCGACCATCGCCGCGTGGGCCCGCTGCGCACCGCCGTCGACTACACCTGGCAGCAGGCGATGGGCAACTCCAGCGACCCGAGCGAGACGGCCACGCGCGCGGCCGCCGGCGAGGATCCGCGCCCGCGCCAGGTGCCGTTCAACTGGGACCAGCGCCACACCGTGAACCTGACGGCGGCGCTTGACCTGCCGGGCGACTGGACACTGGCCGCGGTGACCAGGATCGCCAGCGGCCAGCCGTACACGCCGGAGACAGACCGCGCCTTCGGCGGCGCCACGGCGACCAACCAGGGGCGCAAGCCGTCCGGGTTCCTGGTCGACCTGCGCGCCGAGAAGGCGCTGGGCAAGGACGGCCAGGGCGGCCTGTTCCTGCGCGTCTTCAACCTGTTCGACACGCGCTATTTCAACGGCGTGGTGTTCCCGTCCACCGGCAGCCCCTACTACAGCCGCGTGGCGTCGCTGGACGAGCAGCTGCGGCTCGTGGACCCGACGCGCCTTTACCCGCCGCGCCGCCTCGAGGTGGGCGTGCGCTGGGCCTGGGGAGGCAAGTGATGGCGCGATTCCGCCTGATCGCTGAAAGGAAGGAACCGTTGACGGTCTCCACCCTCGTGAAAGCGCCGTGGGCGCTGGCGGCCGCGGCGGCCGGGCTGTTGGCCCTGGCCCTGGCGGCGCCGGACGGCCACGCCGACGTCGTGACCCCGGTGCCGCAGGACCAGCGCGGCCGCGCCGACGCCGAGCGCGCCGGCCAGCACGATGCCAACAACCTGCGCACGATCTTCTGGAACTACGGCATGGTGGGCGACTACCCGCGCGACCCCGTGAACGTGGACCTGAGCGTGTTCCACTCGGCCGAGGCCCCCAAGGGCAGCGGCATGAACTACAGCGACGGCGTCACGCCGTTCGTGCTGGCGAAGATCCAGGATACCGGCGGCAACGACATCTACCTGATGGAGACCGGCTTCCGGGAGCGCCAGGGCGTCAGCCCGTACCGCGACCGCGACATGCGCTTCGAGCCGCGCCCGGGCTACTTCCAGGCGGACCCGGCCATCAACCCGGGCCGCTCGCCGGCGCTCAGCAACGACCCGCGCACCTGGCCCGCCTACTGGCCCGACCGCCTGGACGACCAGGACGACCCGGGCTGGAACGGCAGCTGGAACGGCTATTTCGGCAAGCAGATCGTCGCCGACCAGGAAAGCTACATGGTCCTGGACGACGACTACTACGACGCCTGGAACTACTTCCCGGACAGCCGCGACGCGACGCGGCGCGGGCTGGGCCTGCGCGTCGAGGTGCGCGGCTTCCAGTGGGCCAATCCGCAGGCCCGCAACGTGATCTTCTGGCACTACGACATCACCAACGAGAGCACGACCGACTACAACGACAACATCGTCTTCGGCCTGTACATGGACTCGGGCGTGGGCGGCTCGGCCCTGTCCTGCGACAACATCTACGAATCCGACGACGACAACGCGTTCTTCGCGCGCACGTTCAACGGCCAGGTCATCAACCTCGTCTACACCTGGGACAATCGCGGGCACGGCCGCGACCTGGCCAGTTCCTGCTCGCGCACCGGCTACCTGGGCTACGCCTACATGGAGACTCCGGGCAACCCGACGAACGTGATCGACGACGACCAGGACGGGATCGTCGACGAGCGTCGCGAAGGCGGCCCCGGCACCCTGATCGAGGGCCAGGACGCCATCCTGGCCTGGGTCACGGCGAACTACGACGTGGCGCGGTTCGAGATCGAGTACGGTCCGGTGACGTCGCGACCCGCCTACCGCGCCGAGCGCTGGTGGACCGGCGACGAGGACATGGACTGGGTGGCGGCCAACCACGACCTGGGCGCCGACGGCGTCCTGGGCGACGAGACGACCCCGCCGGATTCCGGCGAGGGCGACGGCATGCCCACCGCCGGCGAGCCCAACTTCGACGGCACCGACCTCAACGAGTCCGACCAGATCGGCCTGACCGGCTTCAAGCTGAACCGCATCAAGCCCGGCCAGGGCAACCCGGACCAGACGGTGGACGGCGTGGTGTTCTTCACCGATGCGCAGGAGTGGCCGCGCCGCCTGTACGAGAAGTTCACGGCGCCGGACTCGACCACGCGCTTCGACCCGCCGCTGGCCGCGAACTACAACATCGGGTTCCTCTTCGCCTCCGGACCGTTCCGTCTGGCGGCGGGCCAGACCGAGCGCTTCAGCCTGGCCCTGGCCTACGGCGCCGACCTGCTGGAACTGGCGCGGAACACGCAGACCGTGCAGCAGATCTACAACGCGAACTACCGCTTCGCGGTGCCGCCCAAGCTGCCGACGGCCACCGCCGAGGTGGGCGACCGATACGTGCGCCTGTCGTGGAACGACGTCGCGGAGCGCGGCGCCGACGCCGTGACGGGTGAGGAGGATTTCGAGGGCTACCGGATCTACCGTTCGACGGACCCGGAATTCCGCGACCCGCAGGTCATCTGGACGGGGACCGGCACCGGCCCGCTCGGCAACGGCAAGCCCATCGCCCAGTTCGACCTGGACAACGACGTGGGCGGCTACTCCGACCTGGCCATCGAGGGCGTGCAGTACTACCTGGGCACCAACTCGGGCATCACGCACACCTGGACCGACCACAGCGTGGTCAACGGCCAGCAGTACTACTACGCCGTCACGGCGTACGACCGCGGCTCCGAGGCGTTCAATTTCTACCCGTCGGAGAACGCGATCGCCCCGTCGCGCACGCCGCGCGGCGGCCTGATCCTGCCCACGAACGTGATCGCGGCCCGTCCCGAGCCGCGGGTGCCGGGCTACACGCCGGCCGTCGCGGACACCGCCGTGGCGGTGGCAGGACGGGGCGCCGGCACGGTGATGGTGGATGTCGTCAACTCCACTCTGGTGCCGGACGGCCACACCTTCCGCATCGGGTTCCTGGCGCCGGACCCCGACAGCCTGGCCGCCACGCGCTACTCGCTGACGGACGTCACCTCCGGGACGACCTATTTCGAGACCGGTTCCGACCTGGCCGGACTCGGCGTCGGGCCGGTGGGCGCCGGCTTGCTGCCGGTCGTGAGCACGGGCGGCGAGGTCGCAGTCGACGCCGAGGCCACGGGCTTCCTGCCCAACAGCCCGACCGACGCCGTCCTGACCGCCGCCTACGAGCGCAGCGTCCTGTCGATCAACCGGCTGCGCCCGGGCTACCCGGACGACATCACGATCTTCTTCTACGACACCGTGGTGGACACCTCCGTGGCGGTGCCGTTCTACCCGGCGCGCCCGGCGAAGTTCGAGGTCATCGCGCACGGCGTCGACGGTGACCACAAGCTGGACTTCGTCTTCCGCGACACCGACAACAACCAGACGCTCAACCGCACGAACGAAGCGCTGGACATCGTCACCTACGTGGCCGGCGACCCGGCGCCCAAGGTCACCTGGCGCGTGAAGGCGTCCGCGAACGCCACCGTGCCGCCGGCGGGGGGCGACGCCTGGGCGCTGAAGCTGGTGAGGCCGTTCGGTGCCGACGATGCCTACGAGTTCACGGTGACCGGCGAGCACGTCGTGCCGGGCGGCGGGGGCCAGAAGCTGGCTCCCTACGTGGTGCCCAACCCGTACCTGGGCTCGGCCACCTTCGAGCCGGAGCGGTTCGCGGTCTCGGGCCGCGGCGAGCGCCGGATCGAGTTCCGCGGCATCCCCGCGGGCGGCACGATCCGGATCTTCAACCTGATCGGCGAGCTGGTGCAGACGCTGCACCACGACGGCTCGACCGAGGGCATGGTGGCCTGGGACCTGCGCACGAAGGACCTGCTCGACGTGGCGCCCGGTCTCTACATCTTCCACGTGGACGGCGGGGCCGCAGGTACGGCCACCGGCAAGTTCGCGATCGTCAAGTGAGCGCGGGGAGCGACATGAGGAAAGCGTCACTCGCAGTCTTGATCGTCATCGCCGGCGTGGCCGGCGCCGTCGGGCCGGCCGGCGCGCAGACCAAGGTCGGCTCCACGCTGGGCACCTTCCTGCGCATCGAGCCGGGCGCGCGCGGGGCGGCCCTGGGCAACGCCGGTTCGGCGCTGCCCGGCGGCATCGAGTCGGTGTACTACAACACCGGCGCGCTGGGACTGCTCGAGGGGCCGGCGGCGGCCTACTCGCACGCCGACTGGTTCGCGGGCATCAGCCACGACTACGTGGCGCTGTCGCTGCCGGCCGGCGGCCTCGGCAACGTGTTCATGAGCGTGACGGCCCTGAACTCGGGCGAGATCGCCGTGCGCACGGTCGAGCTGCCCGAGGGCACAGGTGTCAACTACACGGTCAGCAACGTGGCCCTGGGCTTGGGCTACGGGCGGCGCATCACCGAACGGTTCGCCGCCGGCATCCAGGCCAACTACGTGACCGAGAAGATCTGGAACACATCCGAGCGCACGGCCACGTTCAACCTGGGCGCGCTCTACCGGCTCAGCGACGCGGGGGCCCGGCTGGGGTTCAGCCTGTCGAACATCGGCACGCGCGCGCGCTTCACGGGCCGGGACCTGAACTTCACCTACGACCCGGATCCCGACAGCTACGGCGACAACAGCGCGCTGCCTGGCGAGCAGGCCACCGACTCGTTCCCGCTGCCGGGCATCTTCCGGCTGGGGCTGAGCTGGCCGGTGGTCTTCAGCGAGAAGAACCGGTTGCTGCTTCTGGCCGACGGCCTGCACCCGAACGACAACAGCGAGAGCCTGAACCTGGGCGCCGAGTGGACGCTGCAGGAGATGTTCGCGCTGCGCGCCGGGTACCAGACCCTGTTCCAGACCGACAGCCAGCTGGGCCTGACCTTCGGCTTCGGCGTGAAGGGGAAGCTGGGCGGGAACCACTACCGGTTCGACTATGCCTGGGCCGGTCACGAGTACCTTGACGATACGCACCGCCTGACGATGGTGGTCGAGTTCTGACGCCGGGACGATTCAGCACCCAGACGGCGGGCCAGCCCGCGGGAGAGGCGACGCAACATGAAGACGCAGCTGAACGACAGGCGCCCCTGGGCGCGCCGGACCGCGTGGGTGTGGGTGGCGCTGATGGTGGCGACGCTCGGTGCCGGCCTGGCCGGCGCCAGCGCCGCGGGTAGCCGGGG
>JAYRFB010000173.1:0-12619 GCA_041908585.1 Candidatus Krumholzibacteriia bacterium | reverse complement strand
TGCGTCTCCGGCAGCGGCGGCTCGGAGTAGACCTTCAGCACCGGCGCCAGCGCCGACCCGGTGACGATGACGCCGGCGATGACGCCGTCCGGCGTCTCGCGGAACGCCTTGATGTTCAGGGCCGGGTCATCGACCGGGCCGACGAACGAGACGATGCCGCTGTCGAGGTCCAGGTCCTGGCCGTAGGCGCGGTAGTAGCCCTCCCGCACGCGCAGGTCGCCGCGGCAATCGGGAAGCTCGGGGACGTGCTGCTGGAGGTGAAGCGCTCCGGCCAGGCCGATCGCCATCGCGAAGCCGCGGAAGCGTACGTCCTCGCCCAGGTTCACCTTCACGTCCACCCAGGTGTCGATCGCCGGCGGCGCCGCCGGTGCCGTCGCATCGACCACGACCGCATCGCGCGACGGCGGCACGGCCGTCTCGGGCATCTCGACCAGCTCGACCTCGACCACCGGCAGGTCCAGGCTGCCGCGCACGTCCAGCCGCTTGCCGTCGCAGACCAGCTCGAGGTCGGGAGAGACCTGTACCCTGATCTCCGGCGTGTCCACGCCCTGGAAGCGCTCGCCGCGCAGCGTCACGACCAGCGGCGTGTCCGTTCCCAGCTTCGGCGGCACGCGACCGCCCACGACCAGCGTCCCGTCACCCGAGCGGGCCGAGCCCTCCAAAGCGGAGCCGGACTCGACGTCGCCACGCGCGACCAGCTGCACGTCAGCGATGGTGATGCCCAGGTCCGGCAGCGTCGCGGCCATGTCGGCGACGCGCAGCTCGCCGGTGACGGTGGGAGCCGCCAGCCGGCCGGCCACCGCGGCGTCCAGGTCGATGCGGCCGCGCGCGCCGGTCACCAGCGGGCTGAGCCCGTCGAGGAACGCCAGGTCGGTCACGCGCCCCGCCAGCGTGGCGCGCACCGCCTGGGAATCGGGGACCACCGGCAGCCGCGCCGCGCCGGGCAGGACCAGGTCGCCCGCCAGCTCGGCGCGTCCGCCGCTGCGCGGATTCGCCACGGCCGCCGCGATCCGGGCCGAGATGTCGTCCGGCCCTGCCTCGCCGGTGAGCGAGGCCGATTCCACGAGCAGGCTGTCGGCGCGACCGGCCGCCTCGAAGAGGAAGGCGGCCTCGTGAAGGACGGCCGCGAACTCGCCCTGCAGCGCCGCCGCATCGCCCCGCGCGCGCACCGTCGCCGAGGCGGTTCCCCGCAGGCGCTGTCCCTCGGGCAATCGCGAGGCGGCCAGCGCCAGCGGCAGCTGGGCAAGCTCGGCGCCGGCGCTCCAGCTGCCGCCCGCCTGGGCGCCGCGAGCCCACCGGCCATCGACCCTCAGGCTGGCCCCTCCCGGCACCGACCCGGCGGGGTCCTGCTCGAGCCGCAGGCTGTCGAGCGCCGCCGTGCCGCGACCAATGAGCAGCGGCGCTGCCCCGCGCAGGCGCCATGTCCCGGCCAGCGGGTTGGCCACCAGCATCGTGTCGATGGCCCCGCGCCAGGTCGTGTCCGCGGCGGTGTACAGGCCGCCCAGCGCCAGGTGCGCACGCAGCGGCGCGCCGTCGACGACAAGTCGCGCCCGCTGCCCGCTCGGATGGCCTGCCAGCGTGACCACCGCGCTGTCGAGGGCGGCCTGGCCGAGCCGGATCGAGTCGGCCCGCAGGCGGGCGCGGCCAGAGCCCGACGGCAGCGTGTCCAGGTCGGCAAGCTCCAGGTGGAAGCCGCCCGACAGCGAGCCGATCGTCAGGGCGGGCTCGACGCGCGCGAAGTCGCGCACGGAGAAGCCGGCCAATCCGAGGGTGCCCGACACCGTCGGGGCGAAGCGCGCGCCGGTCGCGCGCACGGCAAGCGTCCCGCCACCGGCCAGGTCCGCGCGCAAGGCGGACAGGTCATTGCAGGCGACGTCGAGCCGCGCGGCGATGGTGTCGGCCATCGTCGCCTGCAGCGCCACGACCGCCGGGCCCCACGCCAGGTCGGCGCCCAGCCGCGCATCGGCCGGACCGGTCCAGTCGGCGCCCGCGGTCCCGGCCACCGCCTGGCCGAGCAGGTCGCCGGCCAGCGAGTCGAGGCTGGCCCAGCCGGAGGGGACGGCGGCGTCGACGCGGCCCACGCTGCGCAGCCGGGCGCCCACGCGGCCGGGGAGCGCGCCCGGATCCGCCAGCAGCAGTCCCGGCTGCAGGCTGTCGAGCGCCGCGCGCGCGGTCCAGGTGACGGCCGGGTACCAGGTGGCGCGGGCGTGCACGCGCGCCACGCCGCCCAGCGCGCGCACCTCCAGCGGCAGCAGCGAGATGTCGGTCAGCGTGCCCGCGGCCGCGGCCGTCAGGGCGATCTCCGGCAGGCCCTCGCCGACCAGGCGTGTCGCGGCATCCAGTTCATAGCGGTCCGCGCGACCGCGCAGCGCCAGGCGCAGGTCGCGCAGCTCCACCGACTCGGTCACCAGCAGCTTGACGTTGGTGGCGCGCGCCTCGGTGATCACGATCTCCAGCGGCATCTGCGGCGGGGGCTGGGGGCCCTCGCCCGCGTCCGTCGGCGCCGGGCCATCGGCGGGCGGCGGCAGCAGGCGCGCGTCCACGCCGTCGATCGCCACGCGCTCGATGTGCAGCTGCCGGCTGAACAGCCGCCGCGGTGACCAGTCGAGGCCGATGCTGTCGACGGCGACTTCGACCAGTCGGTTGCCGATGCGCACGCCTTCCAGCGAGAGCGGCCCGAGCAGTCGGCCGTCGACGCGCGCGATGTCCACGGTCATGCCCTCGGGCACGCGTCCCAGCGCCCGCGCCACCACGAGCCGCGCGCCGGCCGTGGTACCGACCAGGAAGGACAGCGTCGCCGCCAGCGCCATGAGCGCGCCGAGCAGCCCCCAACCGAGGCGCGCCGCGCGTCCCCGCGGCAGGTGCAGGCGCGCCCTCACAGGTCCGGCCCGATCGCCAGGTGGATGCGCAGGGGGTTGCCGTCCTCGCCCAGCCCGACGGCGCCGTCCAGGCGGACGATGCCGATGGGGGAGAACCAGCGCAGCCCGGCGCCAGGCCCCGCGACCAGTCGCGCGGGTCCGTCGCGCCAGGCGTTGCCGGCGTCCGTGAAGGCGGCCAGGCCCAGGCTGGACCAGACACGCAGCTCCAGCTCCAGGCTGGCCCAGGCCAGCGTGTCGCCGCCGATGATCCGCCCTTCCCCGTCGACCGGACCCAGCGACTCGAAGGCGTAGCCGCGCACCGACTGGTCGCCGCCGGTGACGAAGCGGTGCGTCGGGGGCAATGCGGAGACATCGTCGGTGAAGATGCGCGCCAGCGAACCGCGCGCGAGCACGCGCACCCGCGAGCCCAGGCTGCGGATCACCTTGGCCTCGGCGCCCGCCTGCAGGAACGAGACCGAGGACAGGGCCGATGCGTGTGCGCCGGCCAGGTCCAGGCGCAGCCGCGCGCCGCGCGTCGGCACCAGCGGATCGTCGGCGGTCGTCCGCGTCCAGCTCAGGCCGGGCAGCAGCAGGTCGGTGGCGCCGTCGCTGCCGGCCACTGTGAAGTCCTCGCGCTCCCAGGCCAGCGAGAGCGTCTCGCGCCAGCCGCCGCGCGCCCGGCCCAGGGTGACGCCGCCGACCAGCCGCCAGCTCTCGGCCCAGCGCGGCTCGTAGCGGCCGATGCCGCCCAGGATGGTCAGCAGCTCGGTGCGCGGGTACGGCCAGGGCACGAAGTACTTGCCGGTGGCGCTGTACTCGACCTGCGACGCCTCCACCTCCGCCTCGGCGTGGTGGCCGGACCGGTTCAGGCGCCGCCAGGTGGCCTTCAACTTGGCGCGCGCTCCGGTGTCGGTCCCGTAGCCGCCGCCCACCTCCCAGCGCTGGGTCGGGGCCGGCGTCAATCCCACGTCGATGGGCACGCGCAGGTCCACGGCGTCCTCGCGCAGCGTCCGCACTTCCACGGCCGCGAAGTAGGGCCCGGTCGACAGCTCGTTCTGCATCTTCAGGAGCGGCTCGACGTCGTAGGGTTCGCCCTCGCGGATCCTCACGTAGCCGATCACCATGCGCTCGTCCAGGATGTCCTGCTTCAGGCCGACCGGGCCGAAGCGGTAGCGCGGACCCGAGTCGTAGCGCACGACGATGTCCGCCCGCTGCTGCCCCACGTTCACCAGCACGGCGCTGCTGTCGAAGGCGGCGTCGAAGTAGCCCTTGCGTGCGGCATGGGCGGTCAGCGCGCGCTTGCCCATCTCGTGCGCGGCGTGGTCGAGGGGGTCGCCGGGGCGCAGGGGGTAGGCGGCGATGGCCTCGAGGAAGCCCGGGTCCGCCGCGCCCTCGCCCAGGACCTGCACGTCGACGGTCGCCACGGTCACCCGCGGCCCTGGGTCCACCTCGTAGCGGGCAACCCAGTCGTTGGCGGCCTCGTCGCCCTTGCGATCCAGGGCCTCGCGGATCACCGGCGCGTAGTGGCCGAACGGCTGCAGCGCCAGGCGGATCTCGTCCGCCGCGCGCGCGTGCAGGCGCTGGACGCGGCCGGCCGAGGCGTCGTCGCCCGCGCGCGCGATGGACAGCGCCGCCAGCGCGTTGCTCTTCAGCACGCCGTCCAGGCCCTTCAGCTCGACCTGGACCCCGGCGCGGCCCGGCGCGGCCCACAGGCAGGCCAGCAGCGCCCCCGCAACGAGGGCGCGCGGCCGCGGGCGACACCGGATCCGACCCCTGCTCACCGTCACGAACCCTTCCCGCCCAGCCAGGTTGCATCGGCGCGCGCGGCGCCGCCGTCTCGGTCCCGCGCGCCGGCGACCGCCTTGTGGATCACGGCGCCGATCAGCGCGCCCGCGATCGGCGCGACCCCGGCGGCGCCCATCACACCGTGCCAGCCGCATCGGCACGATGCAAGCCCCGATTGCGGAGGTCGGACATGCGGACCGTCGCGGATGGAGGGGGCAGCGCTGTCTAGAGGGAGGCTGCCGCGGGCCGGGCGGACAGGTGGCGCTGCAGCGTGTCGTAGAGCGCGTCGACGATGATCGGCTTGGTGACGAAGTCGTCCATGCCCGAGCGCAGGCTGTGGTCGCGGTCCGCATCCATGGCGCTGGCGGTCAGCGCGATGACGGGAGTCCGCTGGTCGCCGCCGCGCTCGAGCTCGCGGATCGCCTCTGCCGCCGCGAAGCCGTCCATCTCGGGCATGTGGCAGTCCATCAGGACCAGGTCGAACCTGGAGGTGGTGAAGGCAGCCACGGCCTCGCGGCCGTTGCCGACGCAGGTGAGCGTGCAACCCCAGCGGCGCAGCAGCTTCGAGACGACCAGCAGGTTCACGCGGTTGTCCTCGGCGACCAGGATGCGCGCCTCCAGCGGCAGGCGTTCCCCGGTCGGCGTGGTCGCCGGCGCCGCCACCGGCTGCCGCGCGGCGCCGAGCGCGACGGTGAAGTGGAACGTCGAGCCGGCGCCCGGCGCGCTCTCGACACCGAGCTGCCCGCCCATCATCTCGACGAGCTTCCGCGAGATCGACAGGCCCAGCCCGGTGCCGCCGTAGCGCCTGGTCGTCGACGTGTCCGCCTGCGAGAACGGCTGGAACAGCCGCGCCTGCGCCTCCGGCGTGATGCCCGTCCCGGTGTCGCGGACCTCGAAGCGCAGCCGCTGTCCCCGGGGCAGATCCTCGACGCGGCGACAGACGAGGCTGATGGTCCCGGCCGCGGTGAACTTGACCGCGTTGCCGACCAGGTTGACGAGCACCTGACGCAGGCGCAGCGGGTCGCCGCGGCAGGCGCGTGCAACGGCGGGATCCAGGCGGCAGTCGCAGGCCAGGTCCTTCTCCTCGAGGGCCAGGCGGAACAGGCCGTGCACCTCGTCGAGCAGCCGGCCCAGGTCGAAGTCGATGGCTTCCAGCTCGACGCGCCCGGCGTCGATCTTCGAGGTGTCGAGGATGTCGTTGATGATGCCGAGCAGCGACTCGGCGGAGCTCATGATCGTCATGGCGTAGTCGCGTTGTTCGCTCGTCAGCGTGGTCTCCAGCAGGAAGGCCGTCATGCCGGTGATGCCGTTCATCGGCGTGCGAATCTCGTGCGACATGTTGGCCAGGAACTCGCTCTTGGCGCGGGCCAGCGTCTCGGCGGCGTCCTTGGCGGCCTCCAGGTCCCTGGTCTTGGACCGCACGGCTTCCTGCAGCAGCACGTTCTTCTCGAACAGGAAGTACGAGTCGCCGCCGGCCCGCAGGTTGCGCTTGACCCGTTCCTTCAACGCGCGGATGACCTTGGCGTCGCGCTCCGCCTGGAGCTCGAGCGCGGCCAGGCGCCGCTCCAGTTCGGCCAGGCGGGAGTCCGTCATGTCCGCACACCGAAGACGACGCCGGTCAGCGTCTGGTTGACGTGCACGGCGTCGATCTGCTCGCCGAAGGTGCTGAAGCCCGCCAGGCGCAGGGGTGCCAGGGCCGCCTCGGCCGCGGGGATGCGCCCGGTGGCCTCCAGTTCCAGGCGCCGCAGGATGCAGTCGAATCCCAGCGCGCCTTCGATGCACGCGAAGGACCCGTGCAGGCGCGCCACCTCCATCGCCAGGTTCGTGACGCAATCGGACGCCTTCGCCATCGTCAGGATCAGGCCCTCGTCGATGGCGCAGAAGAACGTCAGGCTGCCGTCGGCGTTGACGCGCTGGATGGAGCGGACGAAGGCCTCCCCGCCGATCTCGAGCATCACCGGATGCTGCGAGAACACCGATGGCGTCAACTCGTCCACTCGAAGGCCCAGGCAGGCGGCGTACGCCTCTGCGGCCGGCGCACCGTCGATCTCGTGCACGGTGCGCGTGGCGGGGTCGGCCGCGGTGATGACCATCTCGATATCCGTCGGGACGAAGTGCTGCACGCGGAAGATCTCGAACGGCAGGCGCGACTCGACCAGCACCAGGGCCCCGGCGGCGCGATGGAAGGCGCCCTCCACGAGGACGCGCGTCTCGCGGAAGGCCAGGCTGTCCCCGGCCGAGCCGCCCACCAGCCCGACGCCGCGCAGCGCCGAGTGGAGGCAGGAGGTCATCATCTCCTCGCGCAACGAGAGCCCGTCCAGCAGGACGATGCCGAACATGCCGTCGGGCGACAGGTCCGTCGAGAAGGCCAGTCCCGCCCGCAGCGCATCGACGACCGCGCGCACCGAGGTCGGCGTGAACTCCTCCGGAGAGGGCAGCAGCCGCGCGTGGAGGCGGAACGATTCCGCGCCGAACGCCACGGCCACGATGCCGTCGCGCTGGTACCGCTCCCCGATCTCGCCCGCGGTCGTGCAGCCGGTCACCGGGCAGTCGAAGTGCCGGCCGATGGCCTCGGCCAGGGCCACGGGCGGGTAGTGGTCGGCGCAGAACAGGAGCACCCCGGCGAGCGGGACCGCGGCGAGCTGGCCCGCGAGGTCGCGCACCGCGGCGTCCGGGTCGGCGAGGGTCGTCCCGGCGCGCATGACCTGGGTTCCGGCGGATAGACGCACGCGATTCCTCTTGTAGCCAGGGGCCTGAAGGCGGCACGGCGGTCCGCAGGGTTATCGGCGGAGGGTGGGTTTTCTTTAGGGTGCAGGGCCCCGGCGGCCCGGCCGTGAGGCATGCTATGATGGCTGCAGTCATGCACGCCGCACCCGCATCGGAGGGGGTTTCACGATGTTCACGCGTTCGCTGGCGCGTGCCGCTGCGTTGATGACGGCCGCCCTCGGGCTGTGGGCCGGGACCGCCCGCGCGCAGTACGCCGTGGGCACCGCCGACGTCACGTTCAGCGATGCGGCCCGCGGGGGGCGCGCCGTGCCGGTGGACCTCTACTACCCCGCGACGGCTGCCGGCGCCGGGCAGCCCGTGGCCCAGCCTCCCGCCGGGAGCGGCTTCGCGGCGATCGCCTTCGGGCACGGGTTCCAGATGCCGGCCGGCGCCTACGCCTGGGTCGCGGGCAAGCTGGCGGCGATCGGCTGCGTCGTGGCCGTGCCCCGCACCGGCGGCGAGCTGTTCCCCAGCCATGCGCAGTTCGCCCAGGACCTGGCATTCACGGCGCGGACGCTGCGCGATGCCGGCGCCGACGCGGCTTCGCCGTTCCATGGCCGGATGGGTTCCCGGACGCTCGTGATGGGACACAGCATGGGCGGCGGCTCCAGCCTTCTGGCCGCGGCCGGCGATCCGTCGCTGACGGCCGTCGCCGCCTTCGCGGCGGCCGAGACGAATCCCTCGGCGATCGCGGCTGCCGCCGCGCTGGACCGCCCCGTCCTGCTGTTCGCGGGGACGCTCGATTGCGTGACCCCGCCGTCAGCCCACCAGGACCCGATGTACCGCGCGCTTGCGGGCTGGCGGGCGCTGGTGACGATCGACGGGGCCAGCCACTGCCAATTCAACGCCTACAACTTCCTCTGCGACCTGGGCGAGTCGTGCTCGGCCGGGATCTCGCGGCAGGCGCAGCAGGACACCTCCTGGTTCGTGCTCGAGCCATGGATCCGCTGGGTGCTGCTGCAGGAACCCGGCGCCGGCGCCCTCTTCCAGGCGCGCGTGGCGGCCGCGGCCGGCTTCTCCTGTGAACAGGCCGGTGGGCCCGCCCCGGTCGAGGACGCGACGGGGCACGGCTGGCGCCTGGCAGCCTGGCCCAATCCCTTCAATCCCGCCGTCGCGATCACCTTCGACCTGCCCGTCGCCCCCCGGGCCCGGCTGGCGATCCACGATGCCCGCGGTCGCCGGTTGCGGATCCTCGCCGAGGGCATCTTCGCGACCGGTTCGCACACCCTTCGCTGGGATGGGCGCGACGGTGACGGTCACCTCATGCCGGCCGGGCTCTTCCTGGCGCGCCTGGAGGGCGAGGGCGGCAACGCCTTGTGCCGCAAGCTCCTGCTGTTGCGTTGATGTCGGTCCCGGGATGGCGCAACCCGTTGAGATTCATTAATCAGGATAATATTAGTCTGTTATAATCCAGCCATCACAGGTAGAATCGGGAGATCCCCCGGATCGCAGCCCCCTACCGGCTGGAGGAATGTCCATGACGCGCATGAACGATCGTCGCACGCCTGTCCACAGGCCGATCCCGGCCGGCGCCCGGGCGCATGCCTCCGGACCACTCAAGCTCAGCCCGCTCATGACCTGCCTGCTCATGTCCTGCCTGTGCGTTGTCCTGGACGCCGCGCCCGCCCGGGCCTACCTGGCCTTGCTACGGCAGGGCGTCGAATCGACCGAGGTCGCCAACAGCGGGGACCTGTTCGGCTACACGCTGGCCGCCGGCGACTTCGACGGCGACGGCCTCGACGACCTGGCCGTGGCCGCCCCCTGGGAGGCCAACGGCCTGGTGCCCACCGCGGCGCACGGCGTGGTCACCGTCAACTGGGGCACGGTGCGCGGCCTGGGCCACCTGGGTGCCTCGCTGCTCAGTCCCGGCACGCCGCTGGACGATTCGGTGAAGTTCGGCTACGCGCTGGCGGTCGGCGACTTCAACGGCGACGGCTACGACGACCTGGCGGTCGGCCTGCCCGACAACGATGTCGGCGCCGTCGTCGACGCGGGCAGCGTCTGGATCTACGACGGCTTCGCGGGCGGCATCCAGCTGGCGCCCAGCCTCATGCTGACCCAGTCCAACACCGCGGCCCTGGCGGAGACGGACGACAACTTCGGCTTCACGCTCGCGGCCGGCGACTTCGACGGCAACGGCTACGACGACCTGGCGATCGGCTCGATCGGCGAGAACGGCGACACCGGCATCGTCACGATGGTGCGCAGCGGCGGCGCGAGCGGCCTGCACCCCACGAGCGCCGTCGTGTTCGAGCCCGGTCCGCTCGGCGGCAGCGTCGGCACGCCCGGCGGCTGGTTCTCGAAGGGGCTGGCCACCGGCGACCTGGACCAGGACGGCTACGACGACCTGGTCGTGGGCGCCCCGCGGACGATGGTCAACGGCATCACCTGGGCCGGGCGGCTCTACGTCCTGTACGGCACGGCGATCGGCCTGACGGGGACCGACGTCTGGACCTGGGACACGGGCGACGACACGGGCTGGCTGCAGGACACGGCGCTGGAGCTGGGCTGGAGCCTGGCGGTCGGCGACTTCCGTGACCTGGCCGACAGCTCGCCGCTGCAGATCGTGGCCGGCGCGCCCGGCTACGAGGCCGGCGGCCTGTTCGATTCGGGGGCCTTCGTGCTGCTGTCCCACGACGACCTCACGCGCACCACCGGCGTGACGAAGAACCTCTACCAGCAGCCGGCGCAGTCGAACGACAGCGTGCAGACCAACGATCGCTTCGGCGAGACGCTGGCGTCCGGCGACTTCGACGGTGACGGCTTCGACGACCTGGCCGTCGGCGCGGTGAGCAACAACATCACCGAGCAGGCGGCGCTCGGCGCGCAGCCGGATGCGGGCTCGGCCTACCTGTACATGAGCGACGCGGGCGCGGGCTTCGCGCTCGACACCCACATCACCCACGTCACGCTGAACGACCACGTCTTCGGCGGCGACAACCTGGGCCGCGGGCTGGCCTTCGGCAGGTTCGAGGGCGGCAGCCGCGCCGCGCTGGCCGTCGGCGCGCCGTACGCCGACTACTACTCCTACGAGGGCGACCCGACGATCAGCAACACGGGCCGCGTCTACATCCATGCGCCGTGGCGGCAGCCGCGCAACCGTCCGCACCGCGGCTCGGCCGCCCTGGACTGCGAGGGCTACCTGTTCTACGCCCAGCGCGCCTGGCAGCGCATGCGGCCGGCCAGCACCACCAAGACCATGACGCTGCAGCTTGCCTGCGATGCGCTGGACCAGGGCCAGAACCCGGCGCAGCTGACGACGATCCCGGCCTGGGTGGCCAACCAGGTGGGCGGATCGCAGGCGGGCCACCTGCCGAACGACAGGCTGACGTTCTTCGACCTGTTCAAGACGATGATGACGGTGTCGGGCAACGACTCGGCCATGTGGCTGGGGGCCCTGATCTCCGGCGAGGGCCAGGGCGCATGGAGCGGCTGGTCGACGCAGTCGCCCACCTTCGCCGCCGCCATGGAGGCGCAGGCGAACGATTTCGGGATGAGCTCCGCGACCAGCTTCACCAATGCCGCCGGCATCGACTCCGGCGACCACTACACCACGCCGCTCGACTTCGCGATCATGTCCTGGCAGGCGATCCAGGATCCCTGCGTCAAGCAGATCGTCAACCAGCCGAGCTGGGTCGTGCCGGTGCAGCGGCTGGGCCTGGTCACGCCCGGCGTCTACGGCAACATCAACCTCCTGTACACGAACGGCTTCGTGAACGGCGTGCGCAGCCAGAATCCCTCGGCCGTCGGCATGAAGGGCGGCCAGACGCCCGGCGCGCTGCGCACCGGCGTCTACAACTCGTACGTGGCGCTGGCCGGCGCGCACAACGCGGCCTCCGGCTTCGGCGTCTGGGACGACGACATCCCGGTCGTCGGCACGGTGGCCGACTGCAACAGCTGCATCGGCGCCGAGCTGCTCGCCATCGGCGACCTGCTCTGCCAGCAGGCGGCGCTGCCCGACGACATCCTAATGCCGGATCCGTCGCCGGGGCCGTGGGCCGTCCTGCGCGGCTTCAGCACGGCGGCCGAGGACACGGCGATGGGCCTGGTGTTCACCGCCGAGGGCCCCGAGTCAAACGAGCTGGGCCGCTTCGTGCAGGTGGACCTGCTGCGCGAGAACACCACCTACCCGTACGTGAACGTGGACGTGGCGCTGCGCCACACGAGCGCGATGTGCCTGCCTGCCGGCCAGGCGCAGACCGTGGGCGTGGCGCCGTACCAGCGCCACGACGGCTTCGTGATCAGCAACCGCGGCGAGTCGAACCTGACGCTGCGGATCACGGCCACCGACCCGATCGGCTACGACCAGGTGGTCACGCTGGCTCCCGGCACATCCCACGACGTGCCGGCCACCGGCGGCGGCAGTCCCGCCGCGGACTTCGAGCTGACGGTGCAGAACCTGGGATCGACCGCGGAAGCCTGCATCGAGATCCAGGAGACCGCCTACCGCGCGCAGGTTCAGCTCGGCGACGGGGTGCTGGCGCCCGACACGGGCTCCTTCCTGCTGCGCCGCGCGCTGATCGCGACGGACGAGACCTGGTCGCTGGAGTTCGTCGGACAGGATCCCCTGCCGGGCAACCTGCTGGCCGTCAGCGCCCACGACCCGGGCACGACGACGTCCGTGGACGACGGCGGCGGCCTGCCGGGCGCGCCGAAGCCGCTCGCCTCGCGCCTGCTGCCCAACGTGCCCAACCCCTTCAACCCCAGCACCACGGTGCGCTTCGACCTGGTCGCGGGCGGACCGGTCGACCTGCGCGTCCTGGATGTGCGCGGCCGGCTCGTGCGCACGCTGGCCGCCGGCGCCGTCTACACGCAGGGCCGCCACGCCCTGCTGTGGGACGGTCGCGACGACGCGGGCGGCGCCGTGGCGTCGGGAGTGTACGTGGTCGAGCTGACGGCGGGCGGGGCCCGGGATGCGCAGAGGGTGCTCATGCTGAAGTGACCGCGGTCGTGACCGAACCGGCGCCGCAAGCGGCGCAACCGACTCCCTGCGGATTGCCCGTTGATCGGACCACAGATCCGATGATGGGGTGCGGCTCATGTCAGACGATTCTAACGGCGCCGGGGCTTGCCGCCCCATTCACCACGCTCCTGCGCGTTTCACTCGCCCCGCGCGCCGCTTCCGCCGATAATGACCGTATTCGGCAAACTTCGGCGGCTTCGCCGACGTATCAGCCGTTCACCTTCAGGAACTTTCCTTCTATGTGCGG
>JAYRFB010000172.1:0-7228 GCA_041908585.1 Candidatus Krumholzibacteriia bacterium | reverse complement strand
GTGGCGGCGGCGCCGGGCCGCCTGGCTGCCGGCTCGCTGGCGCGCCTGGCGGCCGCGCGCACCGCCAACGACGCGCATGCCGCGCGGCTGCCGCGCCAGTGCACGCGGCCGCTGGCCGGCGCGGCCCGGCAGCTGGACGGGCTGGCCACGCACGCCCGCCTGCTGGATCCGGCGCGCCTGCTCGCGCGCGGCTACACCATCACCGCGGGGGCCGACGGGCGCGCCTTGGCCTCGGCTGCGGAAGCCACGGCGGCCGGCACGCTGCTGACGCGCTTCGTCGACGGCGTGGTTGCCAGCCGGGTCGAGGCGCCGGGCGTTCCCGGAGCGGGATCCGGGGCGGAAGCCGAATCGAGAGACAGGTCGACGGACGATCCGAAGGACAAGTCGAGCAAAGGAGCCCGCGGTGGCCGAAAGAAAGCCAAGCCCGAAACGCCTCCCGGCCAGGAATCTCTCTTTCGCTGAAGCCGTGGCCGAGGTCGAGGAGATCCTCGCCGGCCTGGAGGAGGACACCGTCGACATCGACCGCCTCGGCGGCGAGGTCGCGCGCGCGGTGGAGCTCATCCAGGTCTGTCGCGAGAAGCTGGAACGGACCGATCGCGAGGTGCGGGACCTCGTGGCCGGCCTGCAGGCGCCGGCGACCGGAGAGGGCAGCCCGCGCCCGGGGAGCGCGGACGAGCCGGGGAGCGGCGACGCCTGATGGAACCGCTGATCCGCGTCGAGGGACTCTGCAAGGACTATCGCCTGGTGGATCGCCGCGAGGGCGTCAGTGGCGGGCTGAAGGACCTGTTGCGCCCGCGTCGACGCCTGCTGCGCGCGGTCGATGACGTGTCGTTTGCCATCGAGCCGGGCGAGATGGTCGGCTACATCGGCGCCAACGGCGCCGGCAAGTCCACCACCATCAAGATGCTCACCGGCATCCTGACTCCCTCGGCGGGGACGGTCGAGGTCGGAGGCATGGTGCCCTGGCGGCAGCGCCAGCAGTACACGCGCCACATCGGCGTCGTGTTCGGCCAGCGAACGCAGCTGTGGTGGGACCTGGCGGTGGTCGAGAGCTTCCGGCTGCTGAAGAAGATCTACGAGGTGGACGATGCCACCTACGAGCGGCAGATGGCGCTGTTCGACGAGCTGCTGGAGGTCGGCAAGCTGCTCAGCCAGCCGGTGCGCAAGCTCTCGCTGGGCCAGCGCATGCGCTGCGACCTGGCCGCCGCGCTCCTGCACCGGCCGCGCGTGCTGTTCCTGGACGAGCCCACGATCGGGCTGGACGTGGTGGCCAAGGAGAACATCCGCGGCTTCCTGCGCGATATCCGTGACCGCGACGGCGTGACGGTGATCCTGACCACGCACGACCTGGGCGACATCGAGCAGCTCTGCCGGCGCGTCATCATCATCGACCAGGGCCGCGTGCACTTCGACGGCGAGCTGGCCGACCTGCGCCGTCGCGTGGGGCAGACCGTGCGCCTTTCGGTCGAGCTGCGCGAGCCGGCCGGGAGTGCCGAGTTGGCGGCGGCGACCGGAGACCTGCCCGTGGTGTGGGAGGAACAGGCGGGCCTGCGCCACTCGGCACGTTTCAATCGCGCCGAGGTGCGCGCGGCCGAGCTGATCCGTCGCGTGGTCAACGACCGGCCCGTGCAGGACCTGCACCTGGCCGAGCAGCCGATCGAGGAAGTCGTGCGCGAGATCTACCGGCAGGCCGCCGCGGGGGGCGAGGCGTGAGCGCCGCGATGCCGGTGCCGCCGGGCGGCGCCGCGGCGGCAGCCGCATTGGCGCCGTGGCGTCGCACACCATTGGCCACGCTGGGCCTGTACGGCCACTTCGTGCGCCTGGCCTTCCTCAAGTTCCTGGCCTACCGGCTGCGCTACTACACCGGCGTGTTCAGCTACACGATCTTCGTCGCCGGCCACTACTACCTGTACCTGGCCCTGTACGCCGGCCGCGCGGCCGATGGCCTGCCGGCCGAGATCGGCGGGCTGACCGTCCGCGAGATGGTGACCTACGTCGCGGTCAGCTGGATCGGCCGGAGCCTCTACTTCAACAACATCTCGCGCGACCTCGCCCGCATGGTGACCGAGGGCGAGATCGCCATGCACCTCATCAAGCCGTTCCACCTGCAGTCGGTGATGATGGCCGAGGCGATCGGCGAGGCCGGCTTCCGCCTGGTCATGTTCACCATCCCGATCATGGTCGTCGTGGCGCCGCTGTTCGGCGTGGGGGCGCCCGCGGACTTGGCGGCGCTCGGCTGGACGCTGGTCAGCTTCACGCTCTCGCTCCTGCTGTACAGCCAGCTGGGGTTCCTGGTCGGCTGCCTCGCCTTCGCGATGAAGAACATCCAGGGGGTGCTGCGCGCCCAGATGGTGGGGATGGACTTCCTGGCCGGCGTCATCGTCCCCTTCACGTTCTTCCCGGGCTGGTTCCAGTCCGTGGTGACCTGGCTGCCCTTCCAGTACATCGGCTACGTGCCGGTGATGATCTACCTCGGCAAGCGCAGCGGCCCGGACCTGGCCGAGGGCCTGCTGCTGCAGGCGGCCTGGGCGCTGGGACTGGGCGTCGCGGCGCGGCTGGTCTGGCGCGTGGCGACGCGGCGCCTCACGGTGCAGGGGGGCTGACGTGGAGACCGGCACCCGCTTCGCCACAGCCGGCGACCGCGCACCGGCCGCCCGCCTGGCCTGGCAGGCGCGCATCTTCGGCGCCTACTTCGTCCAGTTCCTCAAGATGCGCCTGGCGTACCGGATGGACTTCCTGGTCGACACGCTGGCGGTCGGCTTCAGCCTGCTGATCCAGCTGGCGGTCCTGGGCGTCCTGTTCGGCAAGGTCAGCGCCCTGGACGGCTGGAACTTCCCGCAGGTGCTCTTCATCTACGGCTTCTCGCTGGTGCCGCTGGGCCTGTTCAACCTGGTCAGCGTGAACCTCTACGGCTTCGCCGACGAGTACCTGATCGGGGGGCGCTTCGACCGGGTGCTGCTGCGGCCGGTGGGCAGCCTGGCGCAGGTCATCTTCGAGTCGTTCAACGTGTCCGGGCTCAACGAGATCCTGCTGGGCCTGGCGGTCATGGTCCATGCCGGCCATGAACTGGGCTGGAAACCCGGGGCGGGTTTCGGTGTACAAGACCTGCTGGCGCTGGCGGTGCTGGCCCCGGGGGCGGCGCTGGTCTACCTGGGCGTGTTCCTGGCCCTGACCACCGTCAGTTTCTGGTTCGAGGACAAGATGGGGTTGGCCCCGCCGGTCTACAACCTGATCCGGTTCAGCCGCTACCCCATCACCATCTACAGCCTGCCGGTGCGGGTCTTCCTGACCTTCGTCCTGCCGTTCGCCTGGGTCGCGTTCTACCCGGCGGCGTGGTTCGTGGGCGGGCCCTCGCTGGCGAAGGTGGCCCTGCTGACGCCCCTGGTCGGGGCGGTGGTGTTCGGCGGCGCGGCGCTGCTCTGGCGGCGCGGCGTGCGCAACTACGTGAGCACGGGCAGTTGAGGCGTCCCGCCGGCGGGCGGGCCAGACGGGGAGGAAGCCGATGAGGCACGCGGGCGGACTGGTCCTGGCGGGGGTCGCGATCTGGCTGGGCGGTGCTGCACCGGCGGCGGCGTCGGTGTGGTGCGGCGAGAACGGCCTGGTGCGCTTCTCGTTCGCCGCCGGCGATTCGCTGGTCGAGACGGTGCGCACGGGCGAGCCTGAGGGCGGCGTGACCATCGTCGACGTCTATGCCTGGCTGACCGGCATGGAGCCGATGGCCCGGCGCGGCGACGCATTCCTGCGCCTGGGCGGCATCGAGCTGAAGCTGCAAGTGACCGGCGCCGAAGCCAGCATCATCGCGCAGGAGTTCACCGATGCCAAGGCGCTCAACGTGGGGCAGGGACCGGGAACGCTCGCCGTCGGCTTCCATCCCGGACTCAGGGTACAGGACGGCCGCGTCCTGCTGGTGCACTGGAAGCTGCTGTTCCAGGGGCGCCCTCAGGACGTCCGTGTGGGCCTGGACGCGACGCAGCTGAGTTCCTGCGCCACGCTGGCCGGCTGCCCGGAGTCCGGTACCCAGGCGCTCTACGCGGGAGCCGACGCGGCCAACCAGCTCGACAGCCTGTTCGGCGCCGGCTACGTGCCGGCCTGGATCAACCCGGCCGGGGAACCGGACCATACGCCGGTGACAGGCAAGGTCGGCTGGCGGGACGTCGGCGTCTACCAGGCCCGCTGAGCCAGGCCCGCTGAGCCAGGCCCGTTGGGGCGCCCGGGCAGCGGGCCGTCCGCAGGTCGTTCAGGCCGGCCCCGGCCCGCAGATCTCCAGCAGCACGCCGCCGGTCCCCTTGGGGTGCACGAAGGCGATCTGCTTGCCGCCGGCGCCCAGGCGCGGCTGCTGGTCGATCAGGGCCAGGCCGGCCTCGCGGCAGCGCTCGAGCACCAGCGGCACGTCGCGGGCCGCCACCGCCACGTGGTGCAGGCCGGGCCCGCGCTTGGCGATGAAGGCGGCGATCGCGCCGGTTTCCGACATCGGGGCCAGCAGTTCGAGGTGCCCCGGCCCGCCCTGGCGGTCCAGCTTGAGGAAGGCCACGCGGACGTTCTCCTGCGGCACTTCCTCGAGACGCTCCAGTTCCAGCCCCAACAGGTCGCGGTAGAGCACCAGCGCCTGGTCCAGGTCCGCCACGGCCACGCCGACATGGTCGATGTGGCCGGCGGTGCCCGGGGGCAGGTCCGCCCACGGCCCGGTGAACGCGTTGTCCGACATGTTCGCTCCGTTTCCGGCGGGAGGCCGTTGCGGCGCCCGCCCCGTCCGGGCTAAGATGGCACCTCCAACCCCGGGAGGAAAGCATGGACCCCCGCAACACGAAGCTGGCCGAACAGCTGATCACCTACTCGGTGAAGCTGCAGCCGGGCGAGAAGATCTACATCGAGGTCAAGGGCCTCGAGGCCCTCGAACTGGGGCGCGAGCTGGTGCGCGTGGCCACCGTCCACGGCGGCGTCCCGTTCTGGTACTACAACGACGAGACCGTCAGCCGCGGCTTCATCAAGAACGCCTCGCAGCAGCAGTTCGAGGCCTGGGGCGCGTTCCACCGCCCGATCATGGAGGCGGTCGACGCCTACATCGGCGTGCGCGGCAGCACCAACCCCTTCGACCTGGCGGACGTCGACGCCGACCGCCAGAAGTGGCACGACCAGGCCTACTGGGGACAGGTGCACATCCCGGTGCGGCTGGGCAAGAAGTGGTGCGTGCTCCGCTACCCGAACCCGGCGATGGCGCAGGCGGCCGAGCGCTCGACCGAGGAGTTCGCCGATTTCTACTACCGGGTCTGCACGCTCGATTACGCGCGCATGAGCCGCGCCATGGACCCCCTGCACGCGCTGCTGGAGGCCACCGACCGCGTGCACCTCAAGGGCCCGGGCACCGACCTGCGCTTCAGCATCAAGGGCCTGCCCGCGGTCAAGTGCGACGGCGGGCGCAACATCCCCGACGGCGAGGTCTACGTCGCGCCGGTGCGCGACTCGATGAACGGCGTGATCCGGTACAACACGAAGACGAGGCAAGGCGGCTCGGTGCTGGCCAACGTGCGCTTCGTGGTCAAGGACGGGCGCATCGTCGAGGCGACCTGCGACGGCGACGAGTCGAAGCTTCAGCGCGCCCTGGACACCGACGAGGGCGCCCGCTACTTCGGCGAGTTCGCGCTCGGCCTCAACCCGCACATCACCACGCCGATGCTGGACACGCTCTTCGACGAGAAGATCAGCGGCAGCTTCCACCTGACGCCGGGCAACGCCTACGCGAAGTCGGACAACGGGAACAAGTCGGCGCTGCACTGGGACATCGTCATGATGCAGTCGCCCGAGTGGGGCGGCGGCGAGATCTGGTTCGACGACCGGCTGGTGCGCAAGGACGGCCGCTTCGTCCTGCCCGAGCTGGAGGGACTGAACCCGGAGAACCTGGCCTGAGCCGGGGTGGCCGCGGGCTGGTGACGACAGCGCAGGCGCCGCGGTCCCCCGTGGAACGCGGCGCCTGACTCGTCAATCTGCTGATCGTTCGCGCCTACTCGTTGCCCGTGCCCTTGTCATGGTGGTCGACGTGGTCCCCGCCGCCGGCGTCGCCCATGCCCGACAGCACCCCGTGCAGCTCCTCGCCGTGCATCTGCGTGGCCAGGCGCAGCAGCGTCGTCAGGTCCAGGTCGCCGACCACGTTGATGAAGGTGGCGCTGTCGCCGGGCTCGTACGTCAGCACCATCAGGCCGGCCAGTTGCCCGCCGTGGCTGAGCGTGCTGACGGTGACCGTCTCGTCGCCGTCCTTCATGTAGATCAGGCGCTGCCACGAGCCCTTGGCCAGGCGGTCCTGCAGCTTCTTGACGTCGGCCGCCACGGACGACTCGTTGACGCCCTCCAGCGAGAACGACTTCACGCGGACCGACTTGACCATGGCGAGGGCCTGGTTCAGGGCGGGGTCGGTCTCGCTGCCGCCGGCGGCCAGGCCGGCCAGCACCGGGTCCAGCACGATGTCCTGGACCTCGGTGGCCCCGTCGGGAATCGCGATCCAGTCCAGGTCCAGGTAGCCGGGCAGCCTGGTGATATCCTCGGCGAGCGCGGGCACCGCCAGCAGCGCGACGAGGACCATTGTCCGGATCAGGGTTCGAGCCTTCATCGTCAGCCTCCTCGGGTGGGATCGTCCAGCGGGCGCAGGGATCCCGCCACCGCGGCGGGCAGGCGCTCGCTGAACACGTCGGAAAACGTCTGGCGCCCGGTGCGGTCCAGGACCGCGGCGGCCAGCGCCACGGTGCGGATCAGGTCGCGCCGGGCCGCGGCGACCTGCTCGGGGGTGTATCCCGCAGCCTTCATCGCGGAGGCGTGGGCGACGGGATCGAAAGGCGCTGGTGCCGGCCGCGGCGGTCGCGTCTCAACGGCGGGACGTTCGACCGGGTTGCCGGCCACCGGTCCTGCCCCGTCGGGCCGCTCGCCACCCGGCCGCAGCAGCAGGGCCGCCGCCAGCGCCGCGGCCGCCAGGGCCCCGGTTGCGGCCAGGCGCAGCCGCCCGCGCCGGGCGCGTGCCTGCTCGCCGGCGATCGCCGCCAGCACGCGGTCGGACACCGCCGCTGGACACGTGGCCGTCGGCAGTCCGGCCAGCGTCGCGCGCAGGGCCAGCTCGCGATCAAGCTCGCGCCGGCAGGCGGGGCAGTCCGCCAGGTGGGCGGCCACGGCCTCGCGCAGGCCGGGCTCCAGCTCACCCGCCGCCCAGGCCGCCAGTTCGGGTCCGCAGTTCGCGCAATGGATG
>JAYRFB010000171.1:0-8366 GCA_041908585.1 Candidatus Krumholzibacteriia bacterium | reverse complement strand
GGTGCGCACCTCCTGCGGCACGTAGGGCCGGATGAAGGGCTGCCCGGCCTGCGGCGGCAGCGTCCGCCTGACGGCGCCCAGCCGCTCGGACAGCTCCAGGCGCGCGAACTCCATGTCCGTGCCGCGCTTGTATTTCACGGTGACGGTGCTCTGGTCATGGCGCGACGAGGAGTCGATGTCCTCGACCCCGTGGCAGCCGGCCACCGCCTCCTCGATCGGCAGCGTCACCGACCGCTGGATCGCGCTGGGGGAGGCCCCGTTCCAGCCGGTGACGATGGACAGCTCGGGCAGTTCGCTGTCGGGCATCGCCTCGATGTCGAGGTTGGGCAGGGCGTAGATGCCGGTCACCAGGAGCGCCGCGAAGAGCATGATCGTGGGGACCGGGTGGTCGACCGCGAAGCGGATCATGGCGCGCCCCCCCTCATTCCCAGCGCCGGTCCGTGCGGCGGTGGATCAGCTCGTAGAGGATGGGGGTCATGAACAGCGTCAGGACGGTCGAGAGCCCCAGGCCGCCGATGATCGTGATCGCCAGCGGTCGCTGCATCTGGTCGCCGCTGCCCAGGCCGAACGCCATCGGCGCCAGGCCGACCAGGGTCGTCACGGTCGTCATCAGGATCGGCCGCAGGCGACGCGAGCTGGCCTCGAGGATCGCCGCGCGACCGCCCAGGCCCTCGGCGCGCAGGTCCCGGATCGTCGCCACCTTGACGATGGCGTCGTTCACGTCGACGCCCAGCAGCGCGATGAGGCCGATCAGCGACATGATATTCAGCGACTGCCCCGTGACCGCCAGCGCCGCCAGCGCGCAGGCCACGCCGACCGGCAGCACGGCCGTCACGATGAACGGGTCCAGGAAGCTCTCGAACTGCGCGGCCAGGATCATGTACACCAGCACGCACGACAGCAGCAGCGCCCAGCCGAGCGAGCGGAAGCTCGCATTGATCTCCTCCTGCTCGCCCCCGGTCACGAAGGCGACGCCGTCGGGCACCGGCAGCGCTGCCAGCAGCGGCTTGACATCCTTCCAGGCCGCGGAGACCGAGCGGCCCTCGACATCGCCGCTGATCGTCACCTGGCGCCTCTGGTCGCGGCGGACGATCTCGCGCACGGGAATGCCCTCGCTGCCCGCGACGAACGAGGACAGCGGCACCGTCTTGCCGTCCGGCAGCTGCACCGGCGAGCCCAGCACCAGGTCCAGGTCATGGCGCTGCGCGCGGGGCAGGCGCACGGCGATATCGATGCGCTGCTCGATCTCGTTGTACGTCGTGGCGACGGTACCCTGGATACGGTCGCGCAGCTCGCGGGCCAGCGCGTCCGGCTCCAGGCCGTGGCGCAGGGCCTTCTCGCGGTCGACGGCGATCTCGACGGTCGGGTTGCCGAGCACGCGCTCGACCTCGAGGCTGCCGAGGCCCGGCACCTTCCGCAGCCGCGGCAGGAGGGACTCGGCCACGGCCGCGGCCTCGGCGGGGTCGTCGGCGACGACACCCAGGGTGAAGGCGGCCTCGCCGCTGGCCATCACCTCGCGAAGCCCGACGCCCTCCTCGGCGAATGCCCAGGTCGTGCCTGACAGGGCCGCGAGCCGCGGCTGCAGCCGTTCCCGCACGGCGGCCAGGTCGCGCCGCCCGTGCCGCGTGGGGTGCAGCATGACGCGCAGCCGGGCGGTATTGGCGGCGCTGTACTCCTTGAGGCTGGCCAGCGTGCGCTCGGTGACGCCGACCTGCGTGTACACCGAGGCCACCTCCGGCTGGCGCGCCAGGAAGCCGGCCAGGCCGGCGGCGGTGCTCTCGGTCAGCTCGAGCGGCGTGCCGGCCGGCAGTTCGAGCGCCAGGGTGAAGTCGCCGCGCGTCCGCTCGGGCATGAACGTGCGCGGCAGCCCCAGCCCCAGCCAGGCCGCGAGCGCGACGCCGACGCCCAGGCAGGCCAGGAAGCGCCACTTGATGGCCAGGGCCCGTTCCAGCGCGGCATGGTAGCGCCCGGCCATCGCCTCGTAGGCGCGCTCGAATGGGCGGAAGAACGCGGGCGGGCGGTCGCCCGGGGCGCGCAGGATATGCGCCGAGAGCATCGGCTGCAGCAGCACGGCGGCCAGGATCGAGACCAGCAGCGAGATCGTCACGGTCAGCGCCTGGTCGCGGAAGAAGGCGCCGGCGATGCCGGGCACGTAGATCACGGGGAAGAACACGGCCACGGTAGTCAACGTGGCGGCGATCACGGGCATCGCCACCTCGCGCGCGCCCGTGGCGCACTCGACGGCCACCGGCGCCCCGGTGCGCAGCCCCAGCCGCCGGTTGATGTTGTCGAGCACGACGATCGAGTTGTCGACGAGCATGCCTGCCGCCAGCGACAGGCCGCCCAGGCTCATCAGGTTCAGCCCCACCTTGGCGAAGTAGAGGAAGGCGAAGGTCGCCAGCACCGACACCGGGATGGCCAGGCTCACGACGATGGGGCTGCGCCAGTCCTTGAGGAACAGGTACAGCACGACGAATGCCAGGAGCGCTCCGTACACCAGGGAGCTCTGCAGTCCGCTGAAGCTCTCCTGGACGAAGTCGGCGTCGCGGTAGATGAAGGCGTGCCGGAAGGACGGGTACTGCCCGGCCAGCACGGCAAGGACGCGGTCGATCTCCTCGGTCGTGCTGATCGTGTTCTCGCCGACCTCCTTGTAGAGGTGGAGGGAGACGACCTCCTGGCCCTCGTGGAGGGTGAAGCCCTCGGGCTCCTTGGTCGTGTCGGCGACCTCGGCCACGTCGCCGATGGTGATGGCGGCGCCGGCGGCCGGGATCTCCGTGCGGCGAATCTCCTCGAGGTCCTCGAACTCGCCCAGGATGCGCAGCGGCAGGTGCAGCGGGCCCTTGCGGATACGTCCCCCGGGGAAGCTGATGTTCGCCACGCGCAGCGCGTCGGCCAGGTCGCCCACGTCCAGGCCGTAGAGGCGCAACTTCGCGAAGTCGGGGCTGACCAGGATCTCGCGCTCGGCGCCGCCGACCAGCTCGGCCTGGCTGACGCCCTGGATCTGCTCGAGCGCCGGCTTGACCACCTCGCGCGCGAACTCGGTCATGCGCGCCAGCGGCTCGTCGCCCTGCAGGACCATGATCGCGATGGGACGGGCGGATGGGTCCCAGCGCAGGATCAGCGGGCGGTCCGCGGCGACCGGGAAGTCGTCGCGGTAGGAGACGCGATCGATCGCCTCGCGCAGGTGCAGGTTGGCGAAGTCCATCCCCGTGCCCCAGTCGTACTGCACGGTGATGGTGGAGACGCCCTCGCGCGTCTTCGAGACGACGCGCCGCACGCCGGCCAGGCCGGTGATGACCTCCTCGAGCGGCCGGGTGACCAGGCGCTCGAGGTCGTCGGCCGGCGCGTCGGCCCAGTTGGTGATGACCGTCAGGTTGGGGTAGTTGATCGCCGGCAGCAGGTCGACCGGCAGGCGCTGGCGCGCCTGCCAGCCGATCAGCACCAGCCCCAGGAAGAGCATCAGGACGGCGACCGGGCGCCGGACCGCGGCGGCGATCATCGCCCGTCCGCGCTTCCGTCCGGGAGCGAGCCTGCCGCGAAGTCCCAGCGGTCGTCCGGCGGCACGAGCCGACGGACGGAGATCTTCGCCTCGTGCGCCAGCGTCAGGTGGTCGCTGACGACCACCTCCTCGCCTGCCGCCAGGCTGCCGCCGCTGTGCACGGCCAGGATCTCCACCCACTGGTCGTTCTGCAGGCCCGTGTCCACGTACAGCCAGCGGGCGCGGTCGTCCTCGCGCTTGAAGACCAGCGGGCGGTTGTCGCGCACCAGCACCGCATCCTTCGGCACCAGCAGGCGATCGCGGTAGACCACGCCGGCGATCTGCGCGCGGACGAACATGCCCGGGCGCAGCCGCCCATCGGGATTGGCGAAGCGGATCAGCACCTCGCAGGTGCGGCTCGCCTGGTCGAGCGTGGGGGAGATGACGTCCACCTTGGCGCGCAGCGTGTCGCCGGTGGCGGCCACCGCCAGCAGCACCGGGCGCCCGGCGGCCAGGTCGCCCAGGTCCGCTTCCAGCACGTTGACGGCCGCCTCCAGGCGCTCGTTGTTCGTCACCGCGCAGACCTGCGTGCCGGTGGCGACGATCTCGCCGACGACCATCGCCAGTCCCTGCACCACGCCGTCGAAGGGCGCGCGGACCTCCGTGTACTCCAGGTTCAGCCGCGCCCTCTCCTCGGCCAGGCGGGCCTCGGCCAGGCCGGTGCGCTGCTGGAACACCGCCTCGCGGAAGGCGCCGTCCTGCAGCGCGCGCTTCTCGAGGTCCAGCAGCTGCGCCTGGTAGTCGTCGCGCGCCAGCTCGCCGCGATCGTGGGCGGCCGCCAGGCGGTCACGCTCGGCGGCAAACGCGGCCACGGCCGACGCGTTGGCGGTGAAGGTGTCGCCCTCGGCCGCCATCTGGCTGAGCGCCGCCAGGTGACGGTAGCGGCTTTCCTCCAGCGCCAGCTCGTATTCGCGCGGATCGATGCGCGCCAGGACCTGCCCGCGCCGGACGCGGTCGCCGTCGCGGACCTTCACCTCCAGCAGCTGTCCACCGACCTTGGTCTTGATGGCGGCCGAGCGCGGCGTGCGGATCGTGCCGTCGGCGTAGACCGGCAGCACCAGGTCGCCCTGGCGCACCTCGGCGACGTTCACCTTGATCGCCTTCTCCTTGGCGGGCTCCTCCTCGGCCGCCTCGCCACCGCTCGAGTCGGCGGCCGCGGTCGAGTCGGCGGCCGCGCCGTCTCCGCCCTTGAGGCAGCCTGCCGCCGCCAGCGACAGGGCCAGCAGGATGGCCGCCGCGGGCGCGGTCGATGCCGCGCCGCGCGCGGGCTTCAGTCGGGGAGCTTGCGACATGTCGGGCCTTCCGTCGGGATGGTCACGATTCCAGCTTGTAGCACGTGATCTCGAGGTCCGTGCCTTCCTCGTCCTTCTCGCCGGCGACCGCCTGCTGGCTCAGGAACGAGTCCAGCGCGCCGGTCACCACCACCAGCCGGCCGTCGCGCAGCACGAACACGGCGTCCTGCTGCTGGTCATGGCCGCCCGGCAGCGCCACCTGCTGCTCGAAGGTGCCGTCGGGCGCGAACACGTCCAGCATGCACCAGGTCCCCTTCGGTCGCGAGGGCTGCTCATCGCCGGTCAGCACCCAGACCCGGCCGTCGTCGGTCGCCCACAGCCCGGCCACCGCCGGCGCCGTATCCTCGACGGTGATGCGCTTGGGGCGCGTCGGGTAGTTGGCTCCGATCGCATCGAGGATCCGGCGCGCCTGCTCCTTCTGGGTCGCGTTGCGCGGTGGCGCCTGGTAGGCCCGGGCGATCTCCCGGACCGGCTTGCCGTCGGGACCATAGTTCACGACGCGGTACTCGTTCCGCTCCGGGGCCACGAAGATCCGGCCGTCGGCCAGGCCGGCCAGGCGCTGCCAGACAAAGTCCATGCCCATCTCGTCCAGCGCGAAGTCCGCGTAATCGATGCGGCTGGACTTGGTCAGCAGCTGCTGACGACGCGTGCCGTCCGGCCCGCACAGCGACAGGAAGTACTCCTGGTCGCTGACCGACGAGTTGCCGAAGGTCATGCTGATCCCGGCCAGCACCATCCCGCCCGGGTGCGGGAGCCCGCGGATCAGCACGGCGAACTGGCCGGCGCCCGGCTGCCCGCTGCCGTACTTCGCCTCGCCGGCGGGCGTGCCGTCGGCCTTCACCTTGACGACACGGCCGGGAAAGCCCTGCAGCATGCACACGGAGCCGTCGGCGGCGATGAACATGTCGCCGGGCCGGCGGACCTCGCCGGGGCCGTCGCCTTCGCGCGCCAGGGTGCGCACCAGCGTGCCGTCGGGCCCGAGGACCTTGACCTCGGACAGCCGCGTGTCCAGCACGAGCACCTGCCCGCCGGGGCCCGCCAGCGCGATGGACGCCGCTCCGAAGAACACGTCGTCGCTCTCGCCGCCGCGCGACCAGAGCTCGGTCAGCTTGGCCGTGCGCACACCCTTGGCCGGCTTGGCGCCGTTCTGGACGACCGGCGTCGCTGCAACCGCGATCGAGGCGGCCGCGGCGACCGCGGCGGCGAACAGCAAGGCCGGCAGGACCGGCGCCAGGCGCCGGCACAGGTTCGGGAAGGTCATGGGAATTCCTCTCCGCCGGGGCGTCCGGCCGGTTCGCTGGTGGTTACCCGTCGAGACGGTATCTTCTTCTATCTGGCAGCAGATCGCTTCCGGAGGAACGGCATCGCCGACCGCACCACGGTCCGGGCGCGCCGCCCCAACATACGGGTCCTCCGGCACATGGTTGCGGCGGGTCGCCCCCGAGGCAACGGTCCGTCGATGCTCAGCGGCCCGTGCCCGCCGCTGCCAGTGCAGCCTGCCACAGGCAGGCGTGATCGGCCACCTGCGTGAAGGCGGCTCCGCCGGCCACGTTCGACTCCTGCAGCCGCCAGCCCCGCTGCCGAAGCGCGGCGCCCAACTCCCGCCCGCCGCCGGCCGCGGCGGTTTCCTGCGTGAACTCGACCCAGGCCACCGGCAGCGCCGGCGGCGGCGGCAGCTCCCGCCCGGCCGGCCACGGCGGCAGCCTGCCGTCGATGAACAGCTGCAGGCCCTCCAGGCCGGCCTGCCCGCCGGCGGCCAGCTCGATCGCCGGGGCCACGGCCGCCTGCTGGGCCGCCACCAGGCAGCGTCCCGCGCCGAAGCGGGCGCCGGCCCAGCGCACGCAGGCTTCCAGCTCCGCCGGCGCCTGCAGGTCGCGGCCCGCGACGGCGGGGGCCACCACGAAAACCGGCCACGGGGCGCCCGCGGCCCGACCGGCTGAACCGCCGCCCTCGCCGGAAGCCAGCAGGCGCAGGAGCCGCTCGGCCAGTCGCGGCGCATCCGCCTCGCCATGGCCGGCCACTACGACCGGCTGCAGCGGCGCGTCCTGCGGGCGGCCCGGGGGCAGCACCAGGCGGCACAGTCGCGACGCGCCGCCCGGGCCCGCGTAGACGAAGGGGCTCAGCCCTTCCGCCGGGAGGATGGACCCGCTGTCGTCGAAACGCGCCAGCATCAGGTTCAGGTCCGCCATCGTCGTGGCCAGCGGGCCGGGATCGCGCCGGCCCCGGTGGGCGGCCACCGCGGCCTCGATGCGCTCCAGGAAGTACGCGGCCGTCGGCTGCTCGTCGGCCGGCAGTGCCACGATCGCGCGACGGTAACCCGCCTCCCAGTCCGGCCCCAGGTTGAGCAGCCACGTGGCCCACTCGGCCCGCGCCCCGTCCGGCAGCGCCAGATCGGCGCGCACGTGGCATGGCCCGGGCCGCAGGCCGGCGAAGGCGACGGCGCGGTTCAGGCGCGTGATGCCCGTGGCCAGGTCCACTTCCTGCGGCGCGGCGGCGTCGCCGCCCAGCAGGGAATGGCCCTCGCTGTCGCGGAAGGCCAGCGTCAGGGTGCCGCGACCGGCCTGCGCGGAGACGGCCACGAGGTTGAGGGCCAGCTGGTCCCCCTTGACGAGCGAGCCGGGCGTGCGGCCGGCCAGCGCGCCGTGGGCGGCCGTCGCCCCATCGCACTCCAGGCGCGCGGCCAGGTGGCGCGGCGCGGCCAGCCGGTCCAGCACGCGCGCCGGCATCAGGCGCGGCCCCGGGCTGCCGCCAACCCCCAGCAGCGCCACGTTCAGGCCCAGCTCGGCATCGACCAGCGGGTGATAGGGGGCGATCGCGGACCAGGGGATGGCGATGTCGACGACCAGGCGCTCGCTGCCGGCACCGCGGATCTTCGGCGCCAGCTCGCGGACGCGCTGCCAGCCGCCGCCGGCCACGAACACGGCGCCGGTGCCAGCGTTCTTCTCCAGGCCGAAGCCGAAGACGAACGCGTCCGTCGTCTCGCCGCTGCCGTCGGCGGCCAGCGGGCCCAGCACCACGACCAGCCCGCCGGTGCCGCTCCACGGCACCGAGTCGCCCGCGCGCAGCCAGCGGCCGGGTCCGTCGGGCGCCTCGAGTCGGAGGTCCAGGTGCGTCGGCTGCCAGGTGACGGTGACGCGCGCGCCGTCGGGGGCCGGATCGCCGGGTGCCGGCTCCAGCGGCAGCGTGACGGCGACGCCCTGCGCCAGCCGCGCGCCGCGCCGACCGCTCATGCCGCCGCGCCGGGCCCGCTCGTCGGCGATGGCCTGCGCCAGCCGCGGCGCCGCGTCCCCGCCGCGCAGGTCCTCGTCCGCGGCGGCGAACTCCAGGTCGTCGAAGCCCGCGGCCAGCGCCGCCTGCAGCGAGGCGAGGGCCTCCTTCGCGCGCCCGAGCCGGTTCTCCAGGCAGGCCCGGTTGTACAGCAGCAGCGGGTCGCCGGGCCGCGCGGCGAGCTCCTCGCGCAACGCCGCCAGCGCCTCGGCGTACCGGCCGGCCCGGTGCAGCTCCGCGCTGCCCTGCCGCGCGGGGGCGGCGGTGCT
>JAYRFB010000170.1:0-5031 GCA_041908585.1 Candidatus Krumholzibacteriia bacterium | reverse complement strand
TGCTGCTCCAGGTGCTGCAGGGCGTCGACCAGGCGGATCATCTCATCGACATTGCGGCCCAGGCCCAGGGCGTTGACCGTGCTGTGCTGGATGACGCCGTCCTTGTCGATCAGGAACGTGCCGCGCAGGGCCATGCCGCCCTCCAGCAGCAGGCCGTAGTCCTGGCTGATCGTCTTCTGGAAGTCGGCCACCAGCGGGAACTGGATGTTGCCGATGCCGCCGTTCTCGGGCTTCGTGTTCTTCCAGGCCCAGTGGCTGAAGTGGCTGTCGGTGCTGACGCCGATGACCTCGCAGTTGCGCTTCTTGAACTCCGCCAGGGCCTTGTCGAAGGCGATGATCTCGGACGGGCAGACGAAGGTGAAGTCCAGCGGGTAGAAGAACATCACGACGTACTTGCCGCGGTAGTCCGACAGCTTGAATTCCTTGTTGAAGCTGTTGTCCGGCATGACGGCGGTCGCGGTGAAGTCGGGAGCCTCGCTGGCCACCAGGGGCACGGGGATGAAATCGAAGTCCATGTCGTCCATCGTCCTTCTCCTTCGGTCGTCTCGCGGTGATGGCGCCTGCGGGCGCCGGGTGAACGTTGTCGTGCCCCGGTGGGGCGAATTCGTCAGCGGCCGCCCCGGGCCGGCCCGGTCGCCGCTGCTTCATGGGCGGCACAGGCGGCGCAGGTTCCCGTGAATTCCAGCCGGCGGCCTTCCAGGGCGAAGCCGCCCGGCAGCGCGGGGCTGCCTGCCAGCGGCACGGCCGGGATGTCGGTCACCGTGCCGCACCAGCGGCATCGCACATGGTCGTGGTCCGGCGGCGCACCGTCCCAGCGCGTCTGGGTCCCCGGCCCGGCCAGCCTCGTGATCACGCCATCGGCGGCCAGCACGTCCAGGTTGCGGTACACGGTGCCCAGGCTGAGGTGCGGCAGGCGCGGTCGCAGGCGCTCGAAGAGCTGGGCCGCCGTCGGATGGTCGTGCGCCGCCTGCAGCTCCGCAAGCACTTCCGCACGCTGCGGGGTCAGGCGGCGGGCAGGAGCGGGCATACTGGGCGACGGGCCTCCGGCTGCGGTGCGTGATCGCCGGAACCGGGTCATCGCCCCGCCGTCCGGCCGTGTGCCCTATTTAATCGGAATGATTCCTGACGTCAAGCCTCAATTCGGTCGCCGTCAGGCCTGACCACCGGCCAGGCACCGTGCCGGCTTCTCCGATCCCCCCAAAGCGCAGGGCCCCAGGCCGAAGCCCGGGGCCCTGCGAACCGGCCAAGCCGGAGTCGGACGAACTACCAGGTGATCACCGTGCCGACCGAGATGCCGGACGGGTTCTGGATCTCACCGTTCGTGTCGTAGGTGCCGAAGACTTCCTTGCCGAAGCCGCTCTGGCTGCCACCCAGCGCCACGTTGGTCATGTCGCCGTTGCTCATCGTCACGAACTGCGCGTAGCAGGTCACGTGCGGCGTGAAGATGCGGTCGACGCCGAAGGCCAGCATCGTCGCGGTCGCATCGCTCTCGTCGACGTCGTCGGTGTCCTCGTCGTCCTCGGCGTCGGTCCAGGTGTTGAACATGAACATCTGGCCCTTGACCGCCCACTTCGCGTTCGGCTTGAAGGCCGCGCCGAAGCCCATGGTCTGCGTCTTCCAGTCCTCGAAGTCGCCGGCCGACACGTACTGGTACGTCGCCGACTGGAACAGGCCGACGATGTCGAACTGCTCAGCCATGTACTTGCCGGCGAAGCGGATGGCCTTCGGGCCGTCGCCGTACTCGTCGCCGATCTGCGGGCCGTAGCCGGACGAGGCGGCCTCGTAGCCGGCGCCGATCATGAACTGCTCGGTCGAGTAGGCCGCCATGGCGCTCATCGCCGTCTCGGCTTCCCAGTCGGCCTTGGAGACTTCCAGCACTTCGACCTGGTCGAACTGGTACGCCGCGAAGATCGAGAAGCCGTCCCAGTCCGGGGAGACGTAGGCGACGATCTCGGTCAGGCGGTTGTCCCAGCCGTCGGTCATGGCGCGGTGGTCACCCAGCTGGTCGTGGAACAGCTCGACCTTGCGGCCCAGGGTCTTGAACGGGGTGTCGTGGCGGCCGAACACGATCTTGCCGGCGGTCGCATGCTTCATGCCGACAAACGTGTTGCGGGTGCCGATCTCGGTGCCGTTGCCGTCGTTGCCGATGACATCCAGCAGCGACTCGAACTGCCAGAAGGCCGTGAAGTCCTCGTTCATCGGCGTCATGCCCTTGAAACCGAAACGCGAGGTGTTGCTGGTCAGGCCCAGCTGGCTGTCCTCGCCGTTGCTCAGCGAGTTCAGCGAGGCATGGCCCACGCCGTAGAACGTCCACTCGGTGTCACCGGCGAAGGCGGTGCCGGCCGCGAGCAGAGTCAGGGCCGACAGGGTAAGCAGCAGCTTCTTGAACAAGTTGGACCTCCTTGATTCCACTGGGGATCTTTCCGGGCAGCGAGGCCCCGGAAATCGACCAACCCCCGCCGCGCGGGGACTGTCGAATATCGCCCGAGCCGGCCCCAATGCCGGCAGGGACAATGTCTGGCCACCCCGTGGTGGCAACTCTCCGTAGTTCCAGCCGTGCGGTGCCCGTCCAGGTGCAATTCCAGGCCCGACCACGCAGAACGATCCTCAAACCGCTGCGGTTCTCCGCAGGGCCCAGGGATCCTTTCCGAAACGAGCTTTCGTCTGCATCTGCCTCGCGCCGGTTCCGCGGGTCCCCTGAGGGGGCCGCGGCCGGGCCACTCGAGTCCAGGCACTGGGCACGGCCTGTGCCCGGGCGCATTTTCGGAGTTCTCCCGAAACCCTGTCAACAGGTTAATTTGACAGGGCGCTTGAGGGTAGTCCCCGGCGCCCGACGATACGCCGCCCGGAAAGATGACCGGGGTCGGGGGGCCAATCAACATTTTTTTTCGGCCCGCCCCGCGCTAGAGTGGGCCGGGTCGCGCCCCCGGTCGGCCCCGTGCGGCTCGCCAGGGTACCCGCCAGACCCCGGAAGGATTCACGTGCCGCAGCGAATCGCCCGACCCCGTGGAGGCGCCTGGACCGGGCGCCGTTTGCCTTCGCACTGCCGCCGGGCCCGCGGCCTGGCCCTGGCGGCGGCCATGGCCGCCGTGGCCATCGTCCCGCAGTTGCCGGCCGCCGCCCCGGCCGCTCCCGCCCCCCCCGACAAGCGGGTGACGCCCTTCGAGGCATCCGGCGGCCGCCGTACGCCGCGCTACGGGGAGACCGTGACCTGGCTCCGCGAGCTCGCCGAGGCCTCGCCGCTGCTGGCGTACACGACATTCGGCACCAGCCCCGAGGGCCGCGAACTGCCGCTGGTCGTCGCCGACCTGCAGGGCCGCTTCTCTGCGGCCCAGCTGGCCGACCGCGGCCCGGGCCACGCCGTCGTGCTCGTGCAGGCCTGCATCCACGCCGGGGAGTCCTGCGGCAAGGACGCCGGCATGCTGCTGCTGCGCGACCTGGCCGCCGACCACGACCTGGCCGCGCGCCTGCTGCGTAACGTGACCCTGGTCTTCATTCCCATCTTCAACGTGGACGGGCACGAGCGCTTCACGCCGTACGGGCGCATCAACCAGAACGGGCCCGAGGAGATGGGCTGGCGCGTCAACGCCGCCAACCTGAACCTCAATCGCGACCACCTGAAAGCGGACGCGGTCGAGATGCGGGCCTGGCTCGCGCTGTTCCGCGCCTGGCTCCCGGATTTCTTCATCGACATCCACTCGACCGACGGCGCCGACTACCAGTACGCGGTGACCTACAGCCTGGAAACGCACGGCAACCTGGAAGCGGGCGTCACCGCCTTGACCCGCGCCTACGAAGAGGCCATGACGGCGGCCATGGCCGCGCAAGGCTGGCCCGTCTTCCCGTACGTGACGCTCAAGGACTGGGGCGATCCCACCAGCGGCCTGGTCACCTGGGCGGCCACGCCGCGCTTCAGCCAGGGCTACGCCGCCCTGCAGAACCGTCCCGGTCTCCTGGTCGAGGCCCACATGCTGAAGGACTATGCCACGCGCGTCGAGGGCGTCGGGCGCCTCGTCCGCCACACCCTGGAGTGGGTCGGGAGCGAGGCCCCGGCCCTGCGCGCGGCCGTCACCGCCGCCGATGCGGGCACGGCCGCCCCGTCCTTCCGGTCCCGGCCGCTGGCCCTCGACTTCACCCTGACCGACAGCGTGCGCACCGTCGAGTTTCTCGGCGTGGGCGCCAGCGAGCAGGTCGGCGCCGTGACCGGCGGCCGCTGGTTCCGCTTCGACGGCGGGCCGCGCGCCATTGCCCTGCCGATGAAGGACCACCTGGTGCCGTCGGTGACGGCCGACCTGCCGGAGGCCTACCTGGTGCCGCCGGCGTGGGCCGAGGCGATCGAGCGTCTCGAGGCCCATGGCCTGGCCGGCACCCGCCTGGCCGAGGCCGTGACCGTGCCGGTCCGCTCATGGCGGTTCGTGGACCCGAAGTGGCAGGAACGGCCCTACGAGGGCCGGCACCCGGTGCGCTACGACACCGCGCCGCTGCAGGAGACCCGGACGTTCCCGCCCGGCACCGTGGTGGTCGACCTGCGCCGGCGCGACGCGCGGGTCGCCGCCCACCTGCTGGAGCCGGCCGGCCCCGACGCCCTCGTGCGCTGGGGGTTCTTCGACGCCGCCTTCGAGCGGGTGGAATACGTCGAGTCCTACGTCATCGAGGAGATGATCCCGCGGCTCCTGTCCGAGCACCCCGAATGGGAGGCTGAACTGGCCGAGCGCAAGGCATCCTCACCCACCTTTGCGGCCGATCCGTGGGCGATCCGGATGTGGTTCTACGAGCGCACGCCGTGGTGGGACGGGCGGGCCGGCATCTATCCCGTGGGGTGCCTGGATGACCGGCAAGCGGTGGACGCGTTGCCAGTGCGAGAGAGGCGTTGACTCCATCGCGCATCGACCACAACACCTGATGCTGTTTTTTGCCTGTTTATGACCTGGTCGTGATCGATTTGCAATGAAATAGTATATTCTCAACATCATACCGCTGTGCTAGAATCGGTCAAATCCCAGCCACGGTTCTGGTGCCGTCCGCGAGGCG
>JAYRFB010000169.1:0-8163 GCA_041908585.1 Candidatus Krumholzibacteriia bacterium | reverse complement strand
GGCACCACGCAACTCGTCGTTCCGGCCGGCATACCCGGCTGGGCCGTGGTCGTGCTCGTCGCACTCGGCGTGGCCGGCGTGCTGCGCCTGGTTCTGGCGCTGGTCACCTCGCGCCTGGCCCGCCTGGCAGCGCGCACCGACAACCGGATCGACGATGCGATCGTCTACACGCTGCGGCAGACGCACCTGGCGGCGCTGCTGGCGGTCGGCACCGCTGCCGGGGTGTCGATGGCGGAGCTGCCCGGGCAGGCGCGGCAGCTGCTGACGCGCGCGGTCACGCTGGTGCTTATCGTGCAGGTAGGCATCTGGTGCATGAACCTGGCCGTCGGCTGGCTGCAGAGCTACCGCGAGCGCAAGCTGCAGGGCGATCGCGGTTCGGCCACCTCCGTCGGCGCGCTGATCCTCGTGTCGCGGCTGGTCATCGGATCGCTGACGGTCCTGATCGGGCTGGACAACGTCGGTGTCGACGTGACGGCGCTGATCACGGGCCTCGGCATCGGTGGCGTCGCCGTGGCGCTGGCCCTGCAGAGCGTGCTGGGCGACCTGTTCGCCTCCCTGGCCATCGCGCTTGACCGCCCGTTCGCGATCGGCGACTTCCTGATCGTCGGTGAGTTCATGGGCACCGTGGAGGAGGTCGGCCTGAAGACGACGAGGCTGCGCAGCCTGTCCGGCGAGCAGCTCGTCTTCGCGAACAGCGACCTGCTGGGCAGCCGGATCCGCAACTACGGACGCATGAACGAGCGCCGTGTGGCATTCTCGCTGGGTGTCGTCTACGATACGCCCCTGGACGAGCTCCGGCGGATTCCCGCGATCATCCGCGAGACGATCCTGGAGCAGGACCACACCCGCTTCGACCGCAGTCATTTCGCACGCTACGGCGATTTCGCGCTGCTGTTCGAGACGGTCTATTTCGTGCAGGCGGCCGACTACAACCTCTACATGGACATCCAGCAGGCCGTGAACCTGCGCCTGCGCGAGCGCTTCGACGACGCGGGCATCGTGTTCGCCTTTCCCACCCAGACGCTCCTGCTGCGTGCGGACGAGTCGGCGGCCGGGTAGCTCCAGACGGCCTTGCCGGTCACGCGCCGTCGCCGCGCGCGGCGTAGGCATCGTCCACGCTGGCGACGAACTCCTCATGGGGCGGGAAGTCGTCCAGGCCGCGATGGACCGCTGCCTGCAGGAACGCGTTCACCCACCAGAAGACGTCCTGGCCGGCCACGGCGCGGCGCATGGCGTTCAGGCGCCTTCTCCGCTCGGCGGCGGGCATCGCAAAAGCCGTCCGGATGGCCTCGGCCATGTGCAGGGTGTCGTGCGGATTGACGGTCAACGCCCAGCGGTGGAGCTGGGCGGCGGCGCCGGCGAACTCGCTGAGCACGAGCACGCCGTTGCGCTCATGCTTGCAGGCGACGTACTCCTTGGCGACCAGGTTCATGCCATCCTTGAGCGGCGTGACCAGCATGATGTCCGCCATGCGGTAATGGGCCAGGAGTTCGTCGCGCGACAGGGAGCGGTAGACGTAGTGTACCGGCACCCAGTCGGGGCGCGAGAACTCGCCGTTGATGTCGCCGACCAGCCGGTTCAGCTCCTCCTTCAGCGCCCGGTACTCGCGGATATCGTGGCGGCTGGGCACCACGACCTGCATCAGTGTCAGCTGTCCCTGGAGCTCCGGCCAGCGCCGGAGCATCTCGCGAAATGCACACAGCTTCTCGGGAAGACCCTTGGTATAGTCAAGGCGATCGACACCCAGCGCGATCTGGCGATCGTGTCCGGCCGCGTGGACGAAGCGGGCCCGGCGCGCGACCGCGGGCTCGGCGGAACGCGCCGCGAATGCCGCGAAATCGATCCCGATCGGGAAGGAACCTGCCTGGATCTCGCGGCCGCGGAAGTCGATCGTTGTACGGCCGTGCTCGCGCACCAGTCTCGCCTCGCCACGGAACAGGGCACGCACGCATTGCGTGAAATTGCGAAGATCGCGCGGCACCTGGAAGCCCAGGAGGTCGTGCGCCAGCATGTCGGCGAGGATCCGGCTGCGCTGGGGGAGCTTCAGGAAGATGTCCAGCGGCGGGAACGGGATGTGGAGGAAGAACGCCGCCCGTTGCCCGAGCCCGTGGCGACGCAGCTGGGCCGCCACCTGTAGCAGGTGGTAGTCGTGTATCCACAGGAAGTCGTCCGGCCGCAGCTCGCCCGCGATGGCATGGGCGAATCGCGCGTTCACCGACGTGTAGACCTCCCAGGCCTCGGGATCGAATCGGCAGCGGCCCTGCAGGTCGTGGAAGAGCGGCCAGACGATCTCGTTGGCGAAGCCCTGGTAGTAGAGCCGCTGGTCTCGGGCATCGAGATGGACCGGCACCAGGCGGTAGCCTGCCTCGCGCGCCCCGGCGGCCAGCACGCGGGAGAGTTCCTCGTCGCGACCACCCGCGATCCCCGGCCAGCCGATCCAGACGCCGCCGCGATCGCGCAGGACCGGCGCCAGCGCCGTGACCAGGCCGCCGCTGCCGGGCCGGAGTCGCCAACGTCCCTCGTGCCTGGTCGCGACGATCGGCAGCCGGTTGGACGCGATCACGAGCCGGCCCCGCTCTTCATGCAGCGCCATCCGGTCATCCTCCTTCCGCCGCCGCTGCGGCGAGGCGGGGTCAGGGAGCACGCGTTGCCTGCCAGCGCCCCAGGAACGCGATCAGCTCCGCGGGTCCCGGAAACGACACGGCGGCCGCGGTGGGCCTGTCGTCCGCCGATACGCGGATGCCCAGTCCGTGGCCGGGAAGGGCCAGGAAGGCGTCCTCGTCCGTGGCGTCGTCGCCGGCATAGGCCACGGCCACCTCGGTAGGCTCCTCGGCGAGCACGGCCCGCAGGGCGAAGCCCTTGTGCCAGCGCCGGCAGCGCAGTTCCAGCCCATCTGCGAACGGCAGCAGCGCGAAGCCGCCGTATCGGGTCAACGGTGACAGGGCGTCGGTGGCCCGCGCGCGCAGTCCGGCGGCATCCGCTTCACCGCGCCAGTGCACGGCCACGCTGGCGTGCTTCCACTCGGCATGCCCGTCCAGGCCGTGTGCGGACAGGGCTTCGCGGGCGCGGGCCAGCACCATTCGCGCATCGGCCCCGGGATCGTGCCTCGTAACCTCGTGGCCGTTGCGCCAACGTTCCCAGCCGTGGGCGCCCCAGATCTCCGGCGCCGGCGACAGGCCCAGCAGGCCGGACACCTCGACGGCCCCGCGACCGGAGATCACGACGACGCGCGTGCGTCCGCCGGCCATCAGCGCGGCCAGCAGCGGGCGCACGCCGGGATAGGGGACGGCCTCGTCGCGGCGCACGTGGAACGGGGCCAGCGTGCCGTCGTAGTCCAGGCTGAGGACCGCGCTCGGGGCAGCGGCCAGGCGGCGCAGGAACACCTCGACCGGGCCGCCGCTCAAGCCAGCACCACGCGCTCGGTCCCGCCGCCGAACAGCCCGTTGAACAGCGTCAGGTACTCGGCCAGGTGGCGCGTGAGCAGGAAGTTCTCGCGCACGAAGGCCTGGGCACGTCGCCCCATCTCCTGCCGAAGGCCGGGCCGCGCCAGCAGGTACCGCAGGTGTTCGGCGGCGCCTTCCGGCGTGTCCACCAGGAAGCCCGTGCGGTGATCGGTCACCTGCAGGCGGATGCCGCCGGTGTTGCCGCCGATTACCGGCCGCGCCTTCCAGAGCGCCTCGCTGACCGTCAGGCCGAAGCCCTCGCGCGTCGACTTCTGCAGCACGACATCGCTCGCGCGCTGCAGCGCGTTGATCGTCAGGTGGGCGTCCGCGGGCAGCAGCAGCAGGCGCACGTCGGGATCGTCGCCGGCGGCGGCCTGCACCTCGCGGTACACGGCCGCGCCCTCGGGATCGTCCGTGGCCTCGCCGCCGGCCAGCACGAGCTGAAGCCCCGGGACTGCGCGCTTGGCCAGGCGATAGGCGCGCACGACGCCGACCGGGTCCTTGAACCGGTCGAAGCGGCTGACCTGTGTCACCAGCGGGCGCGACGGGTCCAGGTTGAAGCGCTGCCGCATCTCGTCGATGACCCGCGGCGCGAGCTCCGCGTTCTTGTCGCTGAGCGGGTCGATGCTGGGAGGGATCAGGTACTGCGCATGCGGCAGGCGCTGCGCGAAGTCGGCCAGCGAGAAGATGCTGGCATCGTACCCGGCCACGTGCTGTCGAAGGTACTTCCACACCGGGCGGTAGGGTCGGCTGGCGTCGATATGGCAACGCCAGATCCAGGTGCCGCGACGCTGGGGCACCAGGCCCAGCAGCGGTGCCGGCTGCGGATCATGGATGACGACCAGGTCCGCGTCGCGCAGGTCGGCGCCCAGTCGATCGGCATTGTCGCGGTTGGTCTGCTCGTAGGCGCCGAGCAGCGCGTCATCCAGCTGCACCGCGTGGCCCTGCAACCCGTTGTGGAACGCCTTCGTGCAGGTGAAGTAGGTGCCCTCTCCCAGCACGACCTCCCAGCGGGCCTCCAGTCCCAGCTCCTGGAGCATCGGCACCATCCAGGCCAGGATCTCGGCGACACCGCCACCGGTGCGGGTCGAGTTGACATGGATGACGCGCAGGCCCCGCAGCGGTCGCGCCAGGGCCCGGATCTGCTCGATGACCGCGGGACCGGCCACGGCGGCATGGCGATCGAGGAGTCCGGTCATGCGGCCCTCCCGTCGAAATGCGAGGTCACGAGCTCGACGACGCTCCGCTTGAGGTCCTGAAGCGAGCCCTGCAGCGGATCGACGCGTCCCAGGGCGGAGACCAGGGACGAGAATTCGGGGCCCATGTCGGAGAGCCAGTGGCGCAGGTCGTCGGCGCTATCGGCGTTGCGGCGACGCGCATCGACCAGGTGGTAGAACACGCTGCCCCGGCTGAAGCCGGGCAATGCCGCGGCGAGGTCGGCGGGTCGCGCCAGTTCGCGTCCGGTGGCAAGGACCACCATCTGCGCGCTCTGGAAGTGGAAGAGCTCGCCGCGCCGTGCCCAGGGCACCAGGTCGGTCTCGTCCAGGCGATCCTCGCAGATGTCGACGAGTTCTGCCCGCAGGTCATCCAGCGTGGCGTACTCGGCGGGATCCACCGCGGCCAGGCGCTCGGCCAGGACGCGGTCGTGCAGCGCTCGCCGTGCCCAGACCGCGAAGTCGTTGTGGAAGACGTGGTCGTCCAGGCTGGGCCGAAGCAGGCTGCCCCAGAAGTGGTTGTACATGCTTGCAGCGTCGACGGTCAGCAGGGCATCGCGGAGTTCGCGCAGGTTCTGGGCGCTGCGTCCGGTCACGCGAGCGACCAGGGCGCAGTCCACGATGCGGAAGGGCGGCGGATGGACAGGCGGCACGGGTACACCTCCCGGTTCGTGCCTGTCGGCAACGTTCTCCTGCACATCGTAGTCTCAACGATCCGGATGTGCCGCCACGAATGTGCCCGGCGGGCAGGTGGCACCTGGACACGATGTCCGATATCCTGTGCCTGTCGCCGGTCCGGCCGGTCCTCTGCCGCCGCGGCGTCGGTGATGCCTCCGCCTCGGATGCCTCAGGAGGTCTCCCTTGGCCGATGCACGGTTGTGTCTCCGGTGCGGAGGCGACCTGGGGAGCGGGCCGGACCCGCCCGGCCTGTGCCCCGGGTGTGCCGGTGCGGGCGCGATGCCCACATTGACCCACCAGGCCGACGACGGGGTGGATGTGCCGGTGAGGATCGGTCGCTACCGACTGCTCCGGCAACTGGGCGAAGGCGGGATGGGCACCGTCTACCTTGCGGAGCAGCGCGAGCCGGTCCGGCGACGCGTGGCCCTGAAGGTGATCAAGGACGGCAGCGACAGCCGGACGGTGCTGGCGCGGTTCGCCTCCGAGCAGCAGGCGCTGGCGATCCTCAGTCACCAGGGCATAGCCCGCGTCTTCGATGCGGGCGTCACCGACGACGGTCGCCCGTACTTCGCCATGGAGTACGTAGCCGGCCTGCCGATCACCGCTCATTGCGATGCGCGCAACCTGGGCCTCGAGCAGCGCCTCGACCTGTTCCTGCAGGTCTGCGAGGCGATCCAGCACGCGCACCACAAGGGGATCATCCACCGCGACATCAAGCCGTCGAACGTGCTGGTCGGCACGGTGGATGACGCGCCGGTGGTCAAGGTCATCGACTTCGGGGTCGCCAAGGCGATCGACCACCAGATGAGCCGCGACACGCTCTACACGCAGGCCGGCTCGCTGCTCGGCACGCCGGAATACATGAGTCCCGAGCAGGCCGGGCTGGGCGGCGCGGTCGTCGACATGCGCTCGGATATCTACTCGCTGGGCGTGCTCCTGTACGAATTGCTGGTGGGCGTCCTGCCATTCGATACGCAGGTGCTCCGGGCGGCTTCGACACTGGAGATGCTGCGGATCCTCCACGAGAAGGAGCCGCCGCGGCCGACCACGCGGATCAGCCGGCTCGGCGAGGCGGCCGCCGGCATCGCCCGGCAACGCCGCCTGGAGCCGCGTGAACTGCAGCGTCGCCTGCGGGGCGAGCTCGAGTGGATCACGATGCGCGCGCTGGAGAAGGACCCGGCACAGCGCTACGGTTCCGCCTCGGAACTGGCGGCCGACATCAGGCGCCACCTGGCCGATGAGCCCGTGCTGGCCGGTCCGCCCGGCACCGTCTACCGGCTGCGCAAGCTCGCGCGGCGGCACCGCCTCGCGACGGTGGCGGCGGCGGTCCTCGTCGGGGGCCTTGTCGTCGGCGTCGCCGGACTCGGCCTGGGGATGACGCGCGCCCGCCAGGCCGAGGCCCGTGCGACGGTCGCGGCGGCCGACGCGAGTCGCGAAGCCGCGACCTCGCGACATGTCGTCGAGTTCCTGGTCGAGCTGTTCGAGGTCCCCGACCCGGGCGAGGCGAGGGGCAGCGCCGTGACGGCGCGCGAGATCCTGGCAGCGGGAGCGGGGCGCATCCGCGAGGAGCTGGCCGACGAACCCGAGGTGCAGGCCCGCTTGATGGCGACGATCGGCCGGGTCTACGGGAACCTGGGCCTGTACGCGAGCGCGGAGTCACTGCTGACCCACGCCCTGTCGACACGCAAGGCGACCTTCGGGGAGACCAGCGCCGAGGTCGCCGAGACGGCGAATCACCTGGCGCAGGTCCTGGAGAGTCGCGGCGAGTACGATCGCGCGGAGGAGCACTTTCGCCGCTCCCTCGCGATCCGCGAGGCGCTGCGCGGCCGACGCAGCGAGGATGTCGCGACGGTCCTCAACAATCTTGCGGCGCTCCAGCGCACGCGCGGGAAGCTGGATGACGCCGAGGCCCTCTACCGGGAGGCGCTGGACATCGACCGCGCGCTGGGCAACGACAATGCCGCCGGCACGGCCGGCACGCTGTCCAACCTGGCCCTGCTGATGCAGGACAAGGGCGACCTGGAGCAGGCCGAGCTCCTCCAGCGGGAGGCCCTGGCCCTGCAGCGCGCCTCCCTGGGTACGGACCATCCCAATCTGGCCGTGTCGCTGAACAACCTCGGCATGCTCCTGTACACCCGGCAGGACCTGGACGAGGCGGTGGCCCATTTCGCGGAGGCGCTGGACCTGAACCGCCGCGTCCTGGGCGACCGGCACGCGGAGACGGCCAACGTGATGGGCAACCTGGCCACCGCCTACAAGGCCAGGGGTGACCTCGCCGACGCCGAAACCCTGATGCGCGAGGCGCTGCAGATCCGGCTCGACGCCCTCGGCCCCGAACACGCGCAGGTCGGGCTGGCGATGGCCCAGCTGGCCGGAATCCTCGTCGCCCGCGAACGCCATCGGGAGGCCGCCGCCGGATACCGGCGGGCCATCGCCGTCCTGGCCGCTGCGCTGGGAGACGAGCACTGGCTGACCGCGCAGACCCGGTGCCTTCACGGCGCCTGCCTCACGGCGCTGGGCGCCTATCGCGAGGCCGAGACGGAGCTCCTGGCGGGATTCGCGGCCCTGGAGAGCGCGCTCGGGAGCGAACATGTGCGCGCGCGCGAGGCCGCCAACCGGATCAACGAGCTCTACGCGGCGTGGGGACGCCCTGCCCCCGGGGCGCCCGGCTCCGCTCGGTGATTCCGGCGTGTCGATGTGGCCGCGATGAAACCAGGGGCGCCGGGCTGCTGCCCGGCGCCCCCCGCCCGCGCGCCCGGGCCGGCCCCCCCCCCCCCCCCCCGACAGGCCCCTGCAACGGAGCCTTCCCCCCCGGCACCCCCCCCGGC
>JAYRFB010000168.1:0-2946 GCA_041908585.1 Candidatus Krumholzibacteriia bacterium | reverse complement strand
GAACCGCAGCGCCAGCCTGGCCACGGCTCTGGCGCAGGCCTGGTACCACTACGGCCGCGCCGAGTGGGCCGAGGCCGACGACTGGGCGCGCGCCGCCCTGGCGCTCGAGCCGGCCAGCCCGGCCGCGCTGCATGTCCGCGGCCTGGCGCTGGGGCGCCTGGGCCAGACGGCGCGCGTCCTAGAGATCGCCGCCGACCTGCGTCGCCGCGACGTCTTCTCGCCGTACGCGCCATGGATGCTCGCGGCCCACGACGAGGCTCTCGGCCGGATGCGGGGCGCCCTCGGTCACTGCCTGGAGCTGACGCCCCACCCGGCGCGCGCGCTGGAACACTACCGCGACATGGCGGCCCTGGCCGAGGCGCTCGGCGAGTGGACGCTGGCCGAGCAGTGGTACGCGCGCTCCGCGGCGGCCAGCCCCCTGGCCGGAACGCCCTGCCTGGAGCGCGCGTGGCTGCTGCCCCTGGAGCCGGGCCCGGGCAGCGCCGCGCCGCGCCTCCTGCCGGTATGGACAGCCTTCGATCGCCACTACGTGACCGGCTCCCTTTCCGCCTACGCGCAACACGCCTTCGCGCGCTTCGAGGCCGAGCCCACCGGGCCCGATCGCGACCTGTGGGCCGGCCTGGCGGTCAACGCCGCGGGGATCCTGCTGCGCCGCGTGCCCGACGCTCCCTGGGCGTTGCGCCTGCGCGGGCTGGTCTTCGCGGCATCCGGCGGCGCGGACCAGGCCGTCTCCGACCTTCGCCGCGCGGCCACGGCCTTCGCCGCCGCCGGCCTGCCGGAGGACTCGCGCCTCGAGGCCGAGCTGGGGCGCCTGCTGCTCGCGCGCGAGGACCTGTCCGGCGCCTTGCCGCACCTGCGACGCGCCGTCGAGCTCGATCCCGACGCCGCGGCGCCGTGGGCCGACCTCGGGATGGCGCTGGCCAGCGGCGGTGATGCCGACGGCGCTCTGGCCGCGCTCGACCGGGCCATCGACCTGGCGCCCGCCCGTCCCACGCCGTGGTACAACCGCGGCCTGCTCCACCTGCGCGCCCAGCGCCTCGACGAGGCCGAGCGCGACCTGTCCCGCGCCGCCGACCTGGCCCCCGACAACCCCGACCTGCCGCGGCTCCTCCAGCAGATCCGCCTGGCCCGGACGCGACCGTCGCCCGGTCCCGGCGACCGGTGATCCCGACCATGCGCGCGATGGTGCTCGAGCGGCCCGGCTCGCCGCTGCACCTGGCCGAGCTGCCCGTCCCGCAGCCGGCACCCGGCCAGGTCCTGGTTCGGGTCGCGGCCTGCGGGCTGTGCCGCACGGACCTGCACATCGTCGATGGCGACCTGGACCAGCCGCGGCTGCCGCTGGTGCCGGGGCACCAGGTCGCGGGGACGGTCGTGGCGCGGGGCGAGCGAGTGGCCGGGTCGTCCGCACCGGGAGCGCTGGCTCCGGGCACGCGCGTCGGTGTGCCCTGGCTGGGCGGCAGCTGCGGCTGCTGCCGGTTCTGCGCCGACGGGCGCGAGAACCTCTGCACGGCGGCCGTCTACACCGGCTACCAGCGCGACGGCGGCTTTGCCGAGTACTGCCTGGCCGACGAGCGCTACGCGTTCGCCCTGCCCGACGGCATCGCCGACCTGCAGGTGGCGCCGCTGCTCTGCGCCGGCCTGATCGGCTACCGCGCCTGGCGCCTGACGCTTGCCGCGCTGCCGCGCCAGGCGGACCTGGACATCGGGTTCTACGGCTTCGGCGCCGCTGCGCACATCCTCTGCCAGGTGGCGCGCCACGCCGGCCACCGCGTGCACGCCTTCGTCAGGCCCGGCGATGCGCCCGCCGCAGCCTTTGCGCTGTCCCTCGGGGCGGCCTCCGTGACGGACGCCGGCTCGCCGCCGCCGCGCCCCCTCGACGCGGCGCTCATCTTCGCGCCCGTCGGGGCGCTGGTGCCGGCCGCGCTGCGCGCCGTCGACCGCGGCGGCGTCGTCACCTGCGCGGGCATCCACATGAGCGACATTCCCGCCTTCCCCTACGCTGACCTCTGGCACGAGCGCCACCTGCTGTCGGTGGCCAACCTCACGCGGCGCGACGCCGTCGAGTTCCTGGACCTGGCGCCGCGCGTGCCGGTGCGCACGACGGTCCACACCTACCCGCTGGCGCGCGCCAACGAGGCCCTGGCCGACCTCAGGCACGGGCGCTTCGAGGGCGCCGCGGTGCTGGTACCCTGATCGCGCCGCTGGCCCGGCGGCCTGCCATCGGCTAGGATCGCGCCTTCCACGGCCCGGCAGTGGCGCCCCGTCCCGCGCGGGAAGCACCGGCCCGACCCCGACCGAACCCCGACCGGAGACGCCATGGCCATCCGTCCGCGCATGCGCCCGACGTTCGAGATCCCGATGAAGGTCGACGGCACCCGCACCATGGCCCGCATCAAGGCCCGGCTCGAGCGCGGCAGCACGCGGGTGTCCGGCCAGGTCGTGGGCTGCCACGCCTACGTACAGGTGCCGCCCGAGCGCCAGACCCTGCTGTCGCCGCACCTGGACCTCAAGCTGGTTCCCCGCGGCGACAAGGTCGTGCTCCACGGGCGCTTCGGCCCGCGGCCCAACGTCTGGACCGGGTTCATGGCGATCTACAGCCTGCTGGCGCTGGCAGGTCTGGGCGGGATCATGCTGGGCTGGGCGCAGCTCTCGGTGAAGGAATACGCCTGGGGCTTCTGGCTGGCGCCGGCGGCGCTCGCGCTCATCGCCTTCGTCTACGGGGCGGCCGTCATCGGGCAGGGGCTGACCCAGGACGAGATGTACGTGCTGCGCAACTTCGTCGACCACATGGTCGCCGGCGACGAGCGCGAGGAGCCCCACTGCGACGACGAGGTGCCGCCGGCTGCGCCCGAGTGACGTCCGGCGACCGGTCGCGCGGGAGGAAACGAGGCGCCGCGGCCCCCCCCGGCCCGGGGCCCCCGCGTGGGGCGTCGAGGGACCCCCCAG